>NZ_CP014839.1:2550962-2869833 GCF_001931675.1 Pandoraea thiooxydans
CTACCGAACCCGGTTCGGCGCACGACGGGGATTCGGTGGGTGGTGAGGTTTGCTGCAATCGTCGGGCGCGGGGGCGATGCGCCCGGCCGGATTATCGGAAGCGCGGTGCGCGGCGATTGCCGGGGCTTGCGTTCAACGAGGTTGAACCCGGCATAAGGGATGCGGAGGTGCCGCGCGATGGGTGATGGTTGCTCGCATCGACACAGGCCAAGGGGGAATGGGTTCGGGGGCTGTGCGCCGGTTTGGCGTGCTAAAGGCTGGCTCAGCGAGCCGTCGGGCAAACCACGGCCCGCGAGACGGGGCCACCACTGGCGAGCCTGCGGCGGGCCGCTTCGGTGCCGCCAGTGGCAGGCATGGCGCGCTTATGCGCTGGCCGTCGTGGCGCCGCGCCGCGCGATCTGCTCGATGGCCTCACGCCGTTGCGGCATGGTTCTCGCGTAGCTTGCGGCGACCACTTCCCGTACTTCGGGCGGTGCCAGATCGGGGCGTCCGGCATTGAACGGCGGTTGCGGGGCGTATTCGAGCCCCAATTGCACGGCCTGCGCGGTGATCGGGTCGGTCAGCTCGGCAGCCACGGTGAGCGCGAAGTCGATCCCCGCGGTGACGCCGCCGCCGGTGATCAGGTTGCCGTCGCGCACGACCCGGCCGTCGTCCGCAATCGCGCCGAACAACGGCAGCATGTCGCGCCAGGCCCAGTGGCAGGCGGCGCGCTTGCCTTGCAGCAACCCTGCCGCGCCGAGAATCAGCGAGCCGGTGCATACCGAGGTGATATAGCGCGCGCCGTCGGCGAGCCGCCGCACGTTGCGCATGAAGACGTCGTCGAGCATGGCCTCGGTGACGCCGGCCCCGCCCGGCACGCACAGCACGTCGCATTGCTCGACCGCTTCGAGCCGGGCCAGATCGGAAAACACGAGGCCGTCGGCGCCGACCGGCGCGCCGCCCACCGAGGCGACGGTGACGTCGAGGCCGGGCGTGCGGGCGAAGAACTGGTGCGGGCCGGTGAAATCGAGATGGGTCATGCCACGGTAGAGCGGAAACACGATGTGAATGGTATCGGCCATGAGCGTTTTCTCCAGAGGGGTGTTTGACATGGTCAGTGTAGCGATTCACAATGATGTCCGAAATGACATTATTCCGGCGAATACTGACATGCCTCGCACGATCACTTTTTTGCTGTTTCCCGGCTTTCAACTGCTCGATATGAGCGGGCCGCACACGGCTTTTCGATTCGCCGGCAATCTGGTTCCGGATGCGTATCGCATCGACCTCGTGTCGGCTGCGGGCGGCATGGTGACAAGCTCATCCGGTGTGAATGTGGGCACGACGCACGTGCGCGGCAACCGGCCCGATACGCTGATCGTGCCGGGCGGCAGCGGCGTTCATGCCTATGCCGCGGCCCCTGCCGCGCTGCGGCTCACGCAGCGCCTGGCCGCACGCTCGCGGCGCGTCACCAGTGTTTGCACCGGCGCGTTCCTGCTGGCCGCCGCCGGCTTGCTCGATGGCCGGTGCGTGACCACCCATTGGCGGCACGCGGCGAGCCTGCAGGCCGCTTACCCGTCGCTGCAGGTGGATCCCGACAGGATTTTCATTCGCGATGGATCGGTCTGGACCTCAGCCGGCGTGAGCGCCGGCATCGATCTCGCGCTCGCGCTGATCGAGGAAGATCTGGGCGTGGACGTCTCGCGCGCGGTTGCCCGCGAGATGGTGGTGTACCATCGTCGGCCGGGCGGCCAGTCGCAATTCTCGGCACTGCTGGATATCGAACCGCCGTCGGACCGCATTCGGGCAGTGCTGCATTTCGCGCGCGAGCATTTGCACGAGCCGTTGCCGGTGGAGCGTCTGGCCGAAGTCGCACGCTTGAGCCCGCGGCAATTCGCGCGCGCGTTCGTCAGCGAAACCGGCCAGACGCCGGCCAAGGCCGTCGAGCGCATGCGCGCCGAAGCGGCCCGCCCGCGCGTCGAGGATGGCCGCGAGCCGCTCGAGATCATTGCCTGTGCCAGCGGCTTCGGCGATCCGGAGCGCATGCGCCGGGGCTTTATCCGCGCGTTCGGGCAGCCGCCGCAAGCGCTGCGCCGGCTGGCACACGCGCGGCAACGATCGCCGTGATGGCGTCGGGAGATTCTTCATGACCGTTTTTGTCGCACTGCTGCGCGCCGTCAACGTCGGCGGCACCGGCGTCCTGCCGATGAAGGTGCTGTCGGCCCACTGCACTGAGCTCGGCTTCGAGCGGGTGCGCACTTATATTCAGAGCGGCAATGTCGTGTTCGAGAGCGCTGGCGACGAGAACGAGGTACGGCGCCTGCTGGCGGATTCGCTGGCCGATCTGATGGGCAAGCCGATCGGCGTAGCGGTGCGCAACGCGGCGGCGCTGGCCGCCGTGCTCGAAGCCAATCCGTTTCCAGACGCACCACCCGCGCAGGTGGCGGTGGCCTTTCACCACGCCGCGCTGCCTCGCACGCTGCTCGATGGTTTTTCGACGCCGGGCGGCGAAGAGGTGCGACTCGGGCAGCGCGAGCTTTATGTGCACTACCCGAACGGCATGGGCCGCTCGCGGCTCAAGCTGCCGCTGCCGCCTGGCGAGGTTACCGTACGCAATATCAATACGGTGTCCAAATTAGTCGCGCTGGCTGGCGACTGACGCACTCAGCGGCCGATACGACGGTTGTTGCCGTCAAGCTGTTCGTTCAAAACGCGCTGTTCCTCGCCGCTGATACCGCCGCCTTGTTGCGAAGCCATATCGTTGAGTTCACGCTGGATGGCGTCGACACGCCGGTGCAGCGCGCCGCCGTAGCCGGGATCGATATATCCCTGGCTCACCCTGGCGTCGATGCGGTGATGTTGCGTGGCGATGCGGTGCTCGATCTGCGCCTTGCGCTGCAGGCTGACCTGATACGGGGTGGGCCCCACGCGGGCCGGCGGTGCCGGCTGATAGACGGTACAGCCGTATAGTGCCGCGCAAGCCATCGCCAAAGTCAACGCCGTTTTCTTTGTGTCATGCATCATGAGCTTCCTGGGATCGGCAAATACGCCGGGTGGTTGGACGCTGATATAACGCCATCGAGCATAAGGCGGTTGACCGGTCACAAGTGTTACCGAGGGTAACGCCAGCAGCCGCCCCCCCCCGGCGCGCGCCTTAGTCGCGCTCGAATACCGCGATCGATTCGACGTGCGACGTATGCGGGAACATATTGACGACGCCGGCGCGCGTGAGGCGGTAGCCGGCCTCGTGCACCAGCAGGCCGGCATCGCGCGCCAGGGTGGCGGGGTTGCACGAGACGTACACGATGCGGCGCGGCAAGCCCGGCGCGTTTTCCTGCGCCAGCGCGGCCAGCGCCTTGGCGACGGCCAGCGCGCCTTCGCGCGGCGGGTCGATCAGGTAGCGGTCGAATGGGCCGAGCGCGCGAAGTTCATCCGCCGTGATATCGAACAGGTTGCGGCAGGCGAAGCTGGTCTTGTCGCCCAGACCATTCGCCTTGGCATTGTCCAGCGCGCGCTGCGTCAAGGCTTGACTGCCTTCGATGCCGAGCACTTCGCCGGCTTTGCGCGCCAGCGGCAAGGTGAAGTTGCCGATTCCGCAGAACAGGTCGAGCACGCGCTCGCCGGGCTCGGGAGCCAGCAGATTCAATGCGCGATGCACCAGCACGCGATTGATCTGGTGATTGACCTGGGTGAAGTCGGTGGGCCGGAACGGCATGCGGATCTGGTATTCGGGCAGCACATACGCCAATTCCCGATCGAGCGGATAGAACGGCACGGCCGTCTCGGGCCCCTTGGGCTGCACCCAGAACTGCACGCCGTGCGCATCGGCGAATTCGCGCAGCAGCGGCTCGTCGGCCGCGCCAAGCGGCTCGAGAATGCGCAGCACCAGTGCGGTCACGTCGGCGCCGATCGCCAGTTCGATTTGCGGCAGCCGGTCGCGGATCGACAGCGAAGCCACCAGATGACGCAGCGGCACGAGCATGTCGGAGACGTGCGGCGGCAGGATCTCGCAGGAGGTCATGTCGGCCACGAAGCTGCTCTTGCGCTCGTGGAAGCCGATCAGCACGCCGCCTTTCTTGACGACGTGGCGCACGGTCAGACGGGCGCGGTACCGGTAACCCCAGTCCGGCCCCTGGATCGGGCGCAGCATGGTCTCGGCCTTGACCTTGGACAGATGCCAGAGATTGTCTTCGAGCACGCGTTGCTTGATCGCGACTTGGGCGCGCGGCTCCAGGTGCTGCATCGAGCAGCCGCCGCAGGTGCCGAAAAACCGGCAGCGCGGCGTCGCGCGCAAAATGCTCGGGCGCAGCACCCGCACCAGCTCGGCCTGCTCGAAGCTGGGCTTGCGCCGATAGCTCTTGTAGATCACGCGCTCGCCCGGCAATGCGCCCTCGACGAAAATGACCTTGCCTGGACGGTCGTCCACGCCCGGCAGGCGGCCGACGCCGCGCGCCTCCATATCCAGCGATTCGATTTCGAGGGTGTCGGCGACCAGGTCGAGGACCTGGCTCGAGGGTACGTTAGGGGATTTTGCGTCTGTCACGGCGGCGATTCTCTTCAGCGAAGCCGCGATTGTAGACCATTCGCCCGCCGGTCTGGGTGCCGGCGCTCAGGCCGCGAAGGCCGCCAGGTACTCGCGCCAGTGCGCCGCGCTCTCGCCGGCGAGCGCGGTTTTGACCAGCTCGACTTCCTGTTCGTATTCGGCCGGAGAGAATCCGCCGCGCATGAGCTGAAACCGGCAATACACGAGGTACGTATTGACGACATCGGTTTCGCAGTAATTGCGGATCTCGGCCAATTGGCCTTGCTGATAGGCCTCCCACACCTTGCTGCCGTCCATGCCGAGCTTGCCGGGAAAACCGCAAAGCTTGGCCAGATCGTCGAGCGGCGCGTTGGCGCGGGCCTGGTACATCGCGAGCAGGTCCATCAGATCGAGATGGCGATGATGGTAGCGGCTGATGTAGTTGTTCCATTTGAAGTCGCGATCGTCTTCACCCATGTCCCAGTAGCGCGGCGCGACCACCGAATTGATCAGGCCGCGGTAATGCAGCACGGGCAGATCGAAGCCGCCGCCGTTCCAGGACACGAGTTGCGGCGAGTATTTCTCGATCACGCGGTAGAAGCTCTGGATCAACGCGGCTTCGCCGTCTTCGAGGGTGCCCAGCGAGCGCACGCGAAAACCGTCGCGATCGCGAAACACGCAGGAGATCGCCGCGACCTTGTGCAGGTGCAGCGGCAGAAAGTCGCCACCGGTTTTTTCGCGCCGGGCGGCAAACGCCTGCTCGGCAACCTCGGCGTCGGACATCGTGTCCGGCGCGTCCTGCAGACGACGCAGACCCGCGACGTCGGGAATCGTCTCGATGTCGAAAACCAGAACGGGAATCACAATACGGAATCCTTGCGCACGCCGTTGGAGGCGAAATAACGTTTGAGCTTGACCAGGGCTTCCTGCTGGATTTGCCTGACCCGCTCGCGCGTGAGGCCCATCTCGTCGGCCAGTTCCTCGAGCGTGGCCGGCTCGATCCGGTTGAGCCCGAAGCGACGCTCGATCACATAGCGGTGCTTGGTGGAAAGACGCGAGAGCCAAAGACGCATCAGGTCTTCGAGCTCCCGGTGCTGCACTTCCTGCTCCGGCGCCTGGCTGTGGTCGTCGGAGAGCAGATCGAGCAGGCTGCTGCCAGGGTCGATTTCGAGCGGCGCGTCGAGCGAGGCGACGTGTTCGTTGAGCGCGAGGATGTCGATGATTTCATCGGCCGTCTTGCCCGTCAGGTCGGCAATGTCGTCGATGCTGGCATCGCGCCGTTCGGCGCCGTCGACGTATGGCGCGCTTTTCTCCAGGTGCCGCTTGGCGCGCAGCACCTGATTGAGCTCGCGGATCACGTGCACCGGCAGGCGCACGGTGCGCGCCTGGTTCATGATGGCGCGCTCGATGCTTTGCCGGATCCACCAGGTCGCGTAGGTCGAAAAGCGGAATCCCCGGCCCGGATCGAATTTTTCGATGGCATGCATCAGCCCGAGGTTGCCCTCTTCGATCAGGTCGAGCAGCGGCACGCCGCGATTGAGGTAACCCTTGGCGATGCTCACCACCAGGCGCAGGTTGCGCTCGATCATGACCTGCCGCGCACCGAATTCGCCGCCCTGGGCAAGCGTCGCGTAATGAAGTTCTTCGGCGGGCGTGAGAAGCGGCTTGATGCTGATGCGGTTCAGGTAGTGCTGAACCGTGTCGGCCGTGAGTTCGGCCTGCAGGATGGTGGTGAACTCGTCGGGCTCGGCCGCAGCGGCCTGCGGTGCGTCGAGTTCGCGCGCCTCGCCCGGCTCGCTGGACTCGCCGTCGCCTTCGACGAACGGGTCGTCGGCCGGCGCGTCGTGGCGTTCCGACTGCTCGCCAGCCTCGTCGGCGGCGAGCTCGGAGTTTTCTCCGTGATGCGAGAGATGACGCTTCTTTTTCAGCATCCCACCCTGCTCAAGGTTGATCGACTCACTTCGGCGGCAGATAGGTCGTTGGATCCACCGGCTTGCCCATGCGGCGCACTTCGAAATGCAACATTACTTGAGAACTGTCGGAGTTGCCCATCTCGGCGATCTTTTGCCCCTGGCTGACGACATCGCCCTCTTTTACCAACAGTGTGCGGTTGTGAGCATAGGCCGTCAAGAACGTTCCGTTATGTTTGATGATGATCAGGTTGCCATAGCCGCGCAAGCCATTGCCGGCGTAGACGACTTTGCCCGCCGCGGCGGCCATCACAGGCTCGCCCGCCGTGCCTGCAATGTTTATCCCTTTGTTGGTGCTGTCGTTGAAGGTACCCACCACCTTGCCATGGGCCGGCCATATCAGCGAGATGGTCGTGCCGGCTGGGGCCGACTGGTTCAGCGGCGCGGGCGGGGGGGTCGGCGCGGCCGCGGGCGGCGTCATCGCGCCGCTGCCGGACGCGGCAACCGGCGCGGATGCGCCCGGCGGCAACATCGGCGTGGCGCTCTGGCCGGGCGGCGGCACTACGCGCAATACCTGTCCGACCTCGATCTGGTCGGCGTTTGACAGATTGTTCCAGCTGGCGATGTCGCGATAGTTCTGGCCGTGATCCAGCGCGATCCGATATAGCGTGTCGCCTGGCTTGACGCGGTAATACCCCGGCGCCACCGGCAGGCTTTCCACCACCGGCGCGTTGTTGGGAACCGGCGTGCCGGGAGCCACGGACATGCTGCCCGCCGCAGTACCGGGGGCCTGCACCACCGGCGCGCCGACCTGACGCGTCGCGCATGCTGCCAGCGTGCTGATCAGCACGGCGCTAGCCAGGCGTTGGTATAGTCTCGATCGCGAGTTCACTCATTTCCTCCGCGTAATTTCTTCGGTATCAGATGATCCCGGATTTTAAAGGGACAAAGAAAACCCGATCAAGCCGCGTTTCGCGCCATTGATGCGCTCCGGTGCGCTCGATCAGGGTCAATATTTGTTGTTCGCCGCCCAGCGGCGCCACCAGGCGCGCGCCGATATCGAGCTGCTCGAGCAGCGCCTGGGGAATCTCCAGGCCCGCCGCGGCCACCACGATCCCGTCGAACGGCGCCACCAGCGGCATGCCCAGCCGGCCGTCACCGTAATGCAGACGAATATTCGGCACCCGCAACGGGCGAAGGTTCGCCTTGGCGCGCTCGTGCAGCGGGCGAATCCGCTCGATAGAATAGACTTCGCGCGCCACCTGGCTCAGTACCGCCGCCTGGTAGCCGCACCCGGTGCCGATCTCCAGCACCTTGTCGAGCGGCCGCCCGGAAGCGAGCAGCAATTCAATCATGCGCGCCACGACCGACGGCTTGGAAATCGTTTGCGCGTGCCCGATCGGCAGCGCGGCGTCTTCATAGGCCTGATTGGCGAGCGCCGCATCGACAAACCGATGCCGGGGCACATGGCCGATCGCCGCCAGCACGCGCGAATCCCGAATGCCGCCTTCGCCCAGACGCTGCGCCAAACGTTGCCGGATCCGCTCGGAGGTCAGGCCCAGCGCTTCGTGCGGGACCTCCTTGAGCACGGTTTGCTTGCCGGCACCGGCCTTGGCGTGCGCTGCCGCCGTCGTCGCGCCAGCCTTGCGGTGCGAACCGGACGTGCCGGTACGCGCCGGCGACGCGGCGCGCTTGCCGGAACGATCGATGACTTCGGACAGCGCCAGGGGAAATCGCTTGGC
This sequence comes from Pandoraea thiooxydans, assembly GCF_001931675.1. Lineage (NCBI taxonomy): Bacteria > Pseudomonadati > Pseudomonadota > Betaproteobacteria > Burkholderiales > Burkholderiaceae > Pandoraea > Pandoraea thiooxydans. The sequence continues at coordinate 2,559,116 of NZ_CP014839.1, forward strand.
CGGCAATTGGCTCATTTGGCGGCCACTCCCGCGTTCTCCAGCCAGTCATGAACTGCGTGCAGTTGCGCGGTGTAGGTCAAATCGAGCTGTAGCGGGGTGACGGAGACATGGCCGTGGGCGACGGCATGGAAATCGGTGCCTTCGCTCGCATCGCGCGCGTCTCCAGCCGGCCCGATCCAGTAGATCGGCTCGCCGCGGGGGCTTTCCTGCCGGATCACCGGCTGCGATTGATGGCGTTTGCCCAGGCGCGTCGCGCGCGCACCCTTGATCGCCTCGTAAGGCAGATTGGGAATGTTGACGTTGAGCAGGAATGGCGAGGCCAGCGGCTGCTCGAGATAGCGTTCGATGATTTCACGGGCCACACGGGCGGCCGACTCGAGGTGATCCCAACCCTTGTTGACCTGCGAGAAGGCAAAGGATGGGATGCCAAACATGAAGCCTTCGGTGGCCGCCGCGACCGTGCCGGAGTAAAGCGTGTCTTCGCCCATGTTCTGGCCATTGTTGATGCCCGATACGACGATATCCGGCCGGTGCTCGAGCAATCCGGTCAGGGCAATGTGCACGCAGTCGGTCGGCGTGCCGTTGATGAAACGGTATCCATTGGCGGCGCTGAACACCGACAGCGGCCGCTGCAGGGTCAGCGAGTTCGAGGCACCGCTGCAATTTTGTTCGGGCGCCACCACGGTGATGTCGCCAAGCGGCGCGAGCGCCTCGTAAAGCGCGGTCAGACCGGGTGCCTGATAGCCGTCGTCGTTGCTGAGCAGAATTTGCATGTCTGGATTGTAACTTAGGAAAGCGGGTGCCAAACGCCTTGGCGCCGCGCGCAGCCCCGCGCCGGCGCGCTTCGCGCAAATAGCGCCCAAGCCTAACACACCCGCGTCGATCGCCGGCGCAGCCGAACGTCGGCATGCTGCCGACGTTTTACCGCAAAAGAATGTCAGGTTCGAGTCGTGGCCGGCGCGGACCACGGGAGCGACGGGCGCGACCGATGTTGCAATGAAGCAACGCCGCGCCCGTCGCGATGAGCTCAGATCGAGCGGTCTTCGAACAATTGGCGGGCGCCGCGTTGCGCGGCAATGTAGATCGCTTCACCGCGATTGCGGGCGCCGAGTCGGCGATACAGCGCGCTGATGTGGGTTTTGGCGGTGCCTTCCGAGATCAGCAGATGCTGGCAGATCTGTTTGATCGAAAGGCCGCGCGAGAGCAGCACCAGGATTTCGTGCTGCCGGCGGGAAATCCCCAGCAGCGCCAGCTCGTCGCTGCCATAGCCATTGGCCGCCGCGCCGCGCCCGTCTCCGACCATGGCGGCGGCGGGATCGGACAACAGGTGCGAGACGACGTCGCGCGGAATGTAGTATTCGCCGCTCGAGACGATGTAGAGAGCGCCCAGGATCACGTGGCTCTCGGCCGGATAGGCCAGGCACCCGCCAGCACCCAGGCGCAGCCAATGCAGGATGTCGTCGAAGTGCGGCTCGGCGGTGGCCACCAGGGTGGGGGCCAGCCTGAGTACACGGGCTTGCGTCGCGCTCGGCGCGCCGTGCTCATCGCGCAGCGCTTCGTCCTCGATAACCACGCACTGAGTAGATTCGGAACTCGCCAGCCAGGCCACGGCGGCCGGACAGGAGGGTACGACGTGCAGCTCCGCGGACGCTTCGCGCGCCGCCAGAGCTTCACGCATGGCATCAGCGATCTGCTGATTCTCGCCAACAAATAAAACGCGCATGGAATCCCCGGTTTTTGTTGTTCACCCCGCCGCTCGCGTCGCTTGAGCTCGACTTGTTATGCGCAACGGTGTTCAGTCAATCCAACGCCAGTCAACTCTAACAAGGAAGTCGCCAGAAAATCCTCAGCGGATTTACCCTAGTCAGTGCGCCAACCGCCCTATTCAGGGGTCTTGCCGATGCGTCATCGCAACACCTGCAATATCGACACCGACCCCATTTATTTCCCTTTCCTTTGCCCGGGTTCGCCATACAATGAAACCTGTACCGGGTTCGGGGACCAACGGTTCAACCAATTCTCATGACTTCCACATTCGCGCGCCTGACGCTCGGCACAGCTTTGCTTTGCGTGCTGGGCACAAGTGCCTGTCAGGCGCGGCAAGCGTTCGCCACCGCCGCGCTCGAGCGCGCTGGCGCCGAGCCGATCGACGACATCACGTTGGCCGCGGCCCGCGGGACACAACTACACGCAAATACGATACTCCTGGCGCAAAACGTCGCCATGAGTTCGGTCAAGCTTTGGGACGAAATCCTGCCGCCCGTCCCGGCGCCGAAACCCCAGGACCAGGCGGCTTCGCCGGCCAACTTCCAATCGACGTCGCTCACCGTTGCAAGCGGCAACAGCCTGCGCGTGTCGGTCGGCAGCCCTGCCGCGCCAATGCTCCTGCGGGTTAATTTTTCGTCCCGCCTGACGAACCTGCCGGCCCGCTGAATACCAGCCGCACGAAAGCGTTGCCCCCCGGCGCACAAGTGTGTGAACCTGGCCGCGAATAATGTCGCGGCCAGGCCACCCGCCGGCGCGGGACTGCGAGCCCGACCGGCGATAGCGTCGATGCCTCCGCGTGCTTCCATGCCCGACCTCAGAACGTGTATGGGAAGCGAATCCCGATCACGTAGTTCGGCGCATCCGGCGACATGCCCGCATCGAAGTAGCCGTTAAAGGTCCAGTGCTTGTTGATCACGTAATTCAAGCCGACATTGAGCGACGCGGCATTGCTGGAACTACCGGGCACCGTCACGTAGCTCTCACCCGGGGCCTGCGTCTTGGTGGCCTGGGAAATAGCCGCCGAATAGGACAGGCTGAGCGCGGTCCTGTCGTTGAGCGCCAGCGCGATGCCGGCCCCGACTTGCAGTACATCGCCCAGTTTGACCTTGGCCGGCGTGACCACGCTCGGGATCGGCGAGATGTCGGAGAACGAGCGCGGCAAGTTATACGTATAGGCCAGGCTGCCGAACAGGATGACCGGGTCGTAGGTCCGCAACACGGAAATGCCGGCGGTCAGCGCCCACACGCCGTTGCCGGTAGGCAGCGAGGTCGGGAAATTCAGGTTGTTGTTGTCCGCCGGCGAAGTGAACTTGATGCCGAACGGCGAGCTCCCGGTCGGTGCCGTGACCCGCAAGCTGCCAACGATGTCGGGCCAGGTCGCGGACTCCTTGACGAACTGGTAATAGACCGACGCGGTCACATCGCCGATCGACCCGGCGTTCTTGGTTTGGTCGCTCAGCGCCGTGGCCGCCCCGCCCGCGCCGGCAGAGATGAAGTCACTGCTGCGGTACAGGTAGGGGACATCCAGCGACACGCTCAACCGGTCGGTGATGCCGTAGCGCGTGTTGACGTCGAACGTCCACACGCTCGCCTTGGTTTCGGACAGGTTGATGTTCCCCAGAAAGATCGCATCGAGGGCGAGAAACCCCGTCAGCGCCAGTTGCCGCCGATCGTAATAGCCGTAGCTCACGCCGGCATCGATGGTGAGCTTCTTGTCGAAAAGCGGCGCGTGCTGCTCCTGCACGACGGCGTTCTCGCTGGGCGAGCGATACGCGGCTGCCGTGTTCTTTTGCTGCTGCTGGGTCTGGCCTATTGCAGCGGCGCCGCCGTCCTGAGCGCTCGCGGCGTCCGACGCGCCGCCGGCATCGCCAGTGGCGGTGGCGCCGCTCGGCGTGTCGGCCTGCGCGGCATCCCAGGCCGTCACGCCGCGTCCTCTGCGGGACATTTCGAGCTGCGTGAGGCGCTTCTTCAAAGAAAGAATTTCCCGCTGCTGCTGGTTGATTTCACGCGAGAGTTGCGTGATCTGATCGTCCAGCGAGGGCGGCGCTTGCTCCTGCGCCTGGGCCGATAGCGCGAACAGCAACACCCCCCATGCGATTGCGTCAACGGGAAAAAAACGGTTCCTGTTATTCATAATATCCCCCGGTCAAAGTGGCGATTGCAGAAGATCATTCCGGAATCGCCATGAAAATCAATTACATCTTCTTCGGTATCCTTATTTATCTTCGCAAGCCGAGCGTATTGGCCAGCGCCTGGTTGACCCCGACTTGCCGCAAGGCATTCATCGTCACGGGATTGGTTCTCAGGTGCAGCAACATGCTGTTGAGCACCTGCTGGTTGTTACCTGCGACCTGGATGACCTGCATGATGCGGTTCATCGGACTGCCCCCGCCCGACGTGATGGTCTGCACGACCGAGCCGAACGGCGATTGCAGCGAAACGTTCACGCCTGATTGGCCCACCGCCACGTGTGCGTTCATCCCGTCGAGCGAGGTGCTGCTGGCACCGCCCGAAGGCAGCCCCAGGCCGCCCTGGGTCGGCGAGAAATCGATCACGGTCTGGTTTTGCACGGCGTTCCCATTGCCGGCGACTTGGGTAACCTGACCTACCCCATTGACTTGAATTAGGTTGCCCCCGTGCACGGATGCAAGACCAGGGCCGTAGTTGGTGCTGTTGTTGCCGGGCAAGATGCCGGTCTGGCTGCCCGTGTTGACCGTATATCCATTGCTGCCTTGTTGCACATTGACCGAGCCGGCGGCGTAGAGACTGGCGCCGGACGGTGTTTGCCATTGCGAAATCAGATCGAGTTGAAAACCCGAAATCATGTTTTGATCCATGTATTTGCCAGTGGCGTGAGCCAACACCTCATCGCTCACCGGCTGCCAGGACATCGGCACCTCATGCGCCAATGCCGGTATTGCGCCCATGCACAGCGGCAGGGCCAGCAATCGTGCATAGTGGTTCATGACCTTTCTCAGAACAAATTCGATTTGATGAGCCCGAAGTCGACCTCGGGGGTCGGCCGCGCGCTCGTCGCCAATGCGCCGGCGCGTTGGCGCAAGGCGAGTGAATAGTTACCCTGCAATAACGGGGAATCCTCCAAAAATGGCTTGCCGACCACGGCCAGGATGAGTCCATCCCATTGCCTGGCGAAATCGGCTTCCTCGACAACGCGATTGCCCAGCGCCGGATCGGCCAGAAAAATGCGGCCGTCCCGGGCACCCTTGATCAGTACGAAATGTTGATAGCCGTTGATGTCCATCAACGCGATGACTGGAATGCGCAAGTCGTAGAGCGCATGGACGTTGACGCGAAAGCCGCGGCCTTGAAAACCCAGCGTTTCGACGAATTTCTTCATGTCCAGCATCGAAAATCCGCTCTTGATGACCACGGCGGGTGTCGAATACACCATCATCCGTTTGATCATTTCGGCTTCCGGGATGTTGATGCCGTAGCCGTATTTGAGCAGCGTGGACAGCGCGGCGGAGCCGCAGCTGAAGTCATACTCCTGCCTGACAATGTCCCGATACCGCATGTCCTTTATCGAGCGCATTGTCTTGAATGCGGGGATACCGGCGACCGACTCCAGATCGACCTGCGATTGCGCACTGGCGCCGAGCGCCAGGCAGGCAAGCACGATCGTCGAACCGAATCTCAGCCACCGGGTGTAATGCATCATGGCCTCTCGATAGAGACGGCCGGCCCGAGACGTCCGGGCCAGCCTTGGCACTGCTGCGCGAAGCGTTACTTCATGACACTGACCGACGAAATGGCCAGGCTGTTGTTTTGCACGTTGCCGATGCCGGCGGCGATATTGACGCCGACATTGCCGGTCGCACCCGCCAGAGCGCCGCTACCCAGGTAGGCGGTCGGCACATAGGCGCCGGAAGCGTACATCGAGGCCTTCTGGTCGGTTTGTGCGGTGGCCGTGACGGCGCCGCCGGTGTCTGCACCAGCCTTGGTGGTGGTGACCGAAGCAGCCAGGTTATTGGCCTGCACGTTACCGATACCCGAGGCGATGTTGACGCCGATGTTGCCCGAGGCGCCAGCCAGCGTACCGTCACCCACGCTTGCATTCACGTACATGTTGTGAATGCTGCCACTGCCATCCGACGACTGCGTGCTGAAGGTTTGCGCCGAGCCGTAGACCGGGCCCGAGTTCATCGCCGACAGAGCCGCGTTGTTGGCTTGCGCATTGTCCACACCGGCGGCTTCGTTCAGGCCGACGTTACCCGAGGCGCCAGCCAGCGCACCGTTGCCGGTACCCGCACCCATGGTCGGCATGACGTACGTGGTGGTGTGAATGATCGTCGTGCCGGACACGGAAACGTTGTTGGCAACGTAGTCGTTGGAGAATCCCCAGATGGCGCCGGCTGCGATCGATGCCGATTCGACGTCGGAGTAACCGTGGTTGTCGGTCGCGTGGAAGCCAGCGTCAAAGCTGCTTTGCGTATTCTTGTAGCCACTCGCCTGGAAGCCGCCAGACGATTGATGCTGTTGGCCATACGCATAGCCGCCCCAGATCGAACCCGATCCGCCCGAGGCGTGGTAGCTGCCGCCGTAGCCGTAGCCGCCGCCACCGCCGGGCGTCCAGAAATGTCCGCCCGCACCACCGTGAGCACCGAATTGATAGCTGCTTTGCTGATACCCGCCGCCGGCAACGAAGCCGCCCGAGCCGCTGGACTGTTGTCCGGCCGAATACTGGCCACCAACCTGAGCTCCCTGGCTGGTGTTCAGGTGGCCGCTGGCAGTCTTGTTGACCCAGCTGGTATCGTTGTCGTAACGGGTGGTCGTCACACCGCCCACTAGGTACGCGCTGCCGGTGTCTGACACCGAGTTGTTGGTGTAATTGGTGTTGATCCGGGTGGTCGAGTCGGTGAAGTTGCCGAGCCACTTGGACGGCGCGCTGATGGAAATTTCGCTCGCCCAGACGTGCTGGTCGTTTTGCACGACAGCGTTCGCCGTGTTATCCGCGAATACGCAACCCCTGATGCCGACCAGGCCGAAAATTGCGACGTTGTTCAGCACATTGGTTGCGTTGCCGATCTCCGAGAAGCTGAGCTGGTCGTGGTCGTTGCCACCGTGCGGGTAGGCCATCGCCGACCCAGTCGCCAACAGCATCGCCGCCACCGCAATTGCTTTGTATTTCATGACAATCTCCTTGACGCGAGAGTAGTGAGTTTAAAAAGATGTGCCCGCCGGGGGACGGAGCACAAAAACGTTTGAGGCCACGTTGCCTACACCGGCCGACTGGTTGACCTGCACGATTCCGGCGGCATTACGAAAGGCTTCCGGGGAAATCGAAGCCTCGCGGTATTGCTCGGAAATGCCCGGGTGTCCAGTCCAGCCACCTCTAGAGATCGCACCGGACAGTGCCGTGTCCGATGCGATCTCCACTCCAGACACCGCGCCGCCGACGATGACGGCGGCGTTGTGTTGAAGGTTGCCGCTGCCGCTGGATTGATTGACTTGCGTCAACCCGGCGACACCGGAAAATGCCGTGCCATCGATGCTGCTTTTGGCCGCGCCAGCCAGTGCCCGGCCGAGCGAGATTTGCTGCGAGCCGAGCACGCCGACGCCGAGCGCGGCGGCGCCCTGCACGATCACGGCCTGGTTGCTTTGCGCGTTATTGGCGCCGGCCGTCTGATTGACCGCGATATTGCCGCTGGCGCCTTTGGCCACGCCGCTATCGATAGTCGACGTGGCAATCACGGCGGGCGCGGAGGTGCCGGCGCCCTGCCCCGGATCGGCCGCAGCCGGCAACGCATATGCGCCGGCGCAGATCAGTACCATGGCCAGCCTGGCGAGATGGGTGCGTTTCATTTGGGTGCCCCCACCGCGCCCATCGACGACAGCGGCGCCAACGCTTGATTGATCGCGCTGGGGATCGACGTGCCCAGGCCGCTGGTCGCGCCGACGATGGCACCGCCAAAGCCGCCGGTGGCACCGGATATCCCATTGCCGCCGGAAGTCGCATTGCCGCCGACCAGTCCCGCTGTGAGCGGCTGCATCGCATTGACGATGCTCGAGCCGATCAGGCCCATCGAGCCATGGGTCGACAATTCCGCGTCGGTCGCGGCGCTGATGGAGCCGATCGCCTCGTCGAACGGTTGCTTCGGAAACGTTGCAACGCTCGAATCGATCGGATAGTTGTCGTGCGGCAGACCGCGGTAGGCGATGCGTGGCCCGACCTGCCGCTCGATCACCAGCTCGCCCGGGGCGGCCGGTTCGGCCAATGCAGCGGTGCTGACGATTTCGCTCGCGCCGAACAGGCACAGCGCCATCGCTGGAGCCGCTCGCCGTGTCACGCGCAATAGGTGGTTCATGGCGCTCACCTGGAGTAACTCACGGTGTTGACCTGGGCGTTACCGCTCGACAATTGCTGCGGTAACGGGGTCGGATTGGTGCGTGGCATTTCGTCCCACAGGGTCACCGAGTTGGCGCCGAGCATGCGCGGCGTCGCGGCGACCATGACCGGCACGGCAACGCGTCCGCGCGCCCTGCCGAGCTGGCCGTCGTCGAGCGCCGTGGCGCCGGCCGGCATGCGCACGAAGCCAGCATCCTCGGCCGGCATTTGCGTGCCGAGCATCGCCAGTGCCACCGGGCTGCGCGTCACCACGAAATCGACCGGAAATGCAGCTGCCTGGATTGGCGAGTCGTTCATCGCCAACGTGAATTCCTGAGCACACGCAGGCAACGCGACCAAGGCACCGCCGATGGCGATCAAGAGCGCTCCGACCGCGCGTCGCGGACTGAACGATTTGCCGAGTGTGGTGTGTCGCATAGCCGGTTCCTCCTTGCGCAGAACTACTAAGCGACATCCGTGCCATGCGCGTTAAACGTTTGAAAACAAAAGAAAGCGCCAGAGGCGATCGGTAGCAACGACCGCACATTGTCAAAAAATGTTTCAGCGCTGATACGGCAGCCCGATGAATCGCCGGATCGGTGTCGCGGCGCCGGTCGGTTTCGTTGCGGGAGATGTTCGGCAGCGTTTTTGCCGGCGTGCGATGAGCAGCGCGGCGCGTATTCGCGGCGCGTCCGGGCGATCGTCCGGAAGGGTGATGCGATGCCCTGGAAAATGCCTCGGGTCGCTATTAAAGGGGGCCAGAAACAGAATGTTTCAGCCTTGAAGTGCCGCCCCGAAACCCGGCCGGAACAGCGCGCCGAGTCGAGACGGCGGTGCACCGTGTGCGTCGCAGCGGGTAATTGGGCGCCTCAAAATAAAAAGACAACCGGCCCCTGCATTAGCAGGCCGGTTGCCCTCTCACCAACGCCAGGAGATATCAGGCCGGCACGCCCGATTCGTCACTACCACCACGTAAGCCGTACCGGCACATCAGCCGGTACAACGTGATTCGAGAGATTCCCAATTCCTTTGCGACTTCAGTCAGACGATGGCAATGGCGCAGCAGCGCCTGCTCAATCGCTTCGCGCTCTGCATCGGCGCGAATTTCTTCCAGCGTTTTTATGGTGGTTGGCGCCCACTGCGACAAGTCGAGATCCTTGGCCGAGATCATGCGGCTGTCGGCCATGACCACGGCGCGCCGCACGCGATTGATCAACTCGCGAACGTTGCCGGGCCAGTGGTACTCGTACATTGCCTGTACCGCGCATTGTGTGAAGCCGCGGATTTTGCGGTGATTGTCGCCCTTGAAGCGTTGCAGCACGTGGTGCGCAAGGATTTCGATGTCTTGCCCGCGCGCCCGCAGCGGCGGCTCGTCGACCCGCAATACGCACAGGCGGTGATACAGATCCATGCGAAAGCGGCCTTCCTTGACAGCCTCTTCCAGGTTCACATTGGTCGCGGAGATGATCCTCACGTTGACCGGAATGACTTCGTGTCCTCCAAGCCGCTCGATCGCGCCCTGCTGCAGGAATCGCAGCAGGCCTGCCTGACTCTCCATCGGCAGGTCGCCGATTTCATCGAGGAACAGCGTGCCGCCGTTGGCAGCCTCGACGCGGCCGATCTTGCGCTGGTTCGCGCCGGTAAACGCCCCCCGCTCGTAGCCGAACAACTCGGATTGCATCAGGTGTGGTGGAATAGCGCCGCAATTGATCGCGACAAATGGTCCTTTGCTGCGTGGCGAGCGCTCGTGAATGGCAACCGCCGACAGTTCCTTGCCGGTGCCCGACTCGCCGAAGATGAATACCGGCGCATCGGTGTTGGCAACCTTGCGAATGGTACGAAACAGTTGCTGCATGACTTCGCAGGTGCCCACCATTTCCTGATCGCTGCCCGAGAATTCCGGCGCGGACTGCTTGATCATGTCGGACAGCGCGGCCATCCCGTAGGCGTGCCCTACGATATTGGCAATCGCATCGTTCGAGCACGGTATGTGCACGTAGTCGAAGCAGTAGTCGCGGATCAGCCGACGCACCGAGGCATTTTCCAGTTGCTCGGGACTGGTCGCCGCCACCCATCCGATATGGGCAGGCTGCATGCAGTTCTCGAACAGCGTCAGATCGCGGTCGGAATAGCCGCTGCTCAGATCGAGCAGCGCGGCCGAGGTGGGGTGCGCCGGCTGAATCAAACGGCCGACTTCTCCGGCAGACTTGGCAGGCACCACGTGCCAGCCGCGTTCCTGCAGGAAACCAAGCAAAGGCTCGCTATGTCGCCGTGACGCATAAATCAGCGTCCGATTGGTTTCATGGGTCATTCTTATTCCCCGCTTTACGGCAAGCTCGCACTCGTCGTTTGACCTGCGATTCGGATGCGAGAACAACAGCCCCAAGGCCTCTTCCATTTTTTATGGGGAAGATTGCCTAATTTAGTCTAGGCGAGAAGAGCGCCTCGAGTAATAGCGAGAAACGACTAATCCGATAGGATGACAGGGTTGACGCGATTAGCGTTTACCTGTGGTCGAGCGCGTTTGCGCGAGTCAGGGCGGCGCCGTTTACAGTGTATGCCGGTCGAGCACTGCGCGGGCGATGGTGCCGGCGTCGACGTATTCCAGCTCGCCGCCGACCGGCACACCGCGCGCCAGGCGGCTCGCCTTGAGGCCGCGGGCCTTGAGCATTTGGGCGAGGTAGTGAGCGGTGGCCTCGCCTTCGTTGGTGAAGTTCGTGGCCAGAATGACTTCCTTGACCACGCCGTCGCTGATGCGCCGGATCAACTGCTCGAAGTGGATCTCCTTGGGCCCGATGCCGTCGAGCGGCGAGAGCCGCCCCATCAGGACGAAGTAGAGCCCGCGGAAGGTCAACGTTTGCTCGACCATCAACTGGTCGGCCGGCGTTTCGACCACACACAGCAGCGAGGGGTCGCGCTCCGGGTCCTGGCAGGTCTCGCAGACTTCGACCTCGGTAAACGTATTACAGCGGGCACAGTGCCGGACTTCGCCGGATGCATGGAGCAATGCCTCGCCCAGCCGCGTGGCCGCGCTGCGGTCGTGCTGCAACAGGTGGTAAGCGATGCGCTGCGCCGATCGCGGGCCGACGCCAGGCAGTGCGCGCAGCGCTTCGATCAATTCCTGGAGACTGGTCAGTGCGGGCATGTTCGCTCGGCTCGCGGCAACGCGGTTCGATGACAGGAAAGGGCCGCCGCTGCGTGGCCCGCAGCGGGGTCGAGCGCGGCAGTCTGCAAAGTCATGATGGCGTGGCTCCGCCCCTCAGAACGGCAGCTTGAAACCCGGCGGCAAAGGCATGCCGGCGGTCATGCCGCCCATCTTTTCCTGGGCGGTGGCCTCGGCCTTGCGGACCGCATCATTGAAGGCGGCGGCCACCAGATCTTCGAGCATGTCCTTGTCGTCGGCCAGCAGGCTCGGATCGATGGAAACGCGGCGCACGTCGTTCTTGCAGGTCATCACGACCTTGACGAGTCCGGCGCCCGACTGTCCCTCGACTTCGATCTGGGCGAGCTCGTCCTGCATCTTCTTCATGTTTTCCTGCATCTGCTGAGCCTGCTTCATCAGGCCCGCGAGTTGTCCTTTCAACATCAATGACTCCTGGCGCTTGGTAGGGTAAAAAAGAATTATTGCACTGGGCGGATCGAACCGGGCACGATTTGAGCACCGAATTCGTTCATCAGCGTCTGGACGAAGGTGTCGTTGCCGATCGCCTGTTCGGCTGCCTGCTGCTGCTGCGCCCGCACTTCGGCCGCCACGGCGGCGGCCGTCGCGTTGACCGCGCCGATTTCGATCGTCAGTTCGACCGGGGTGCCGAAGTGGGCGCCGAGGGCCTCGCGCAGTTTTTCGCTCGGGCCGCTCTCGCCCAACTGCTTGAGCGGCACACGCAGATGAAACCGGCGTCCGCTCACGCTGACCAGCTCGCTTTGCAACGCGAGTTGCTGGGCCAGACCGCGCAACGGCAACTGCGCGGCCAGCGCGGGCCATTCACCAACGAACAGCGGTGCATCGTCGGAGCGAGCCGTTTCGGTCGCCGCGTTTGGCTCGGCGGGTGAACCCGGTTCGCCATGCGCGGCAGCGCTTTCGACCTCGCGCACGGTCGTCGGCGCGGCTGGCGCCATGGCCGGCTCGGGCACCTTGCGCGGCTCGGCGGCCGGCGCGCGGCGCGCCGCCTGCGTGGCGCTGCGCGATGAAGCCTGCAGCGCGGCCAGCGCCGCCTTGGCCGGCGACATGGCCGTGGCCGTCGCGGTCGGTACCGCTGCCGCTTCTGCCTGCGCGGCTGCCGGCGGAGTTGCCGGTGCCGCCGCGGCCGTTGCGGCGGACGAGGCAGCCCGGGGAGCCGTTCGCGCGGCAGCGCCGCCCACCGGTGCGACACCGCCGACGCTGCCCGGCGATGCGCTCAGCAGCGGGCGAAATGCCGCCATGCGCAGCAACGCCATCGAAAATCCGCTGTGTTCGTCCGGCGCCAGCCCGAGCTCGCTACGCGCGCGAGTCACGATTTGATAGTGCAACTGGACTTCTTCGGGCGCGAACAGCTCGGCCAGACGTCGCACGTCGGCGGCCTCCGGCCAGTCGTCGGACACCGCGTCGGGCGCCATTTGCGCCAGCGCGACTTTATGCAGCAGACTGCCCATGTCCTGCAGTGCCGCCGAGAAAGAGAAGCTGCGGCTGGCGAGCTCGTCGGCAAGATCGATCAGGTCTTTGGGCGTGCCGGCGTGCAGGGCGTCGAGAATCCGCACCAGCACGCTCTGGTCGATCGCGCCCAGCATGCCGCGCACGGCTTCTTCGTTGACCGGTCCGGCCGCGTAGGCGATCGCCTGGTCGGTCAGCGACAACGCGTCGCGCATGCTGCCGTTGGCCGCCTTGGCCAACAGCCGCAATGCCTGGTTGTCGAAGGCGATCTGCTCCTCGCCCAGGATATGAGCGAGGTGATCGACGATATGACCCGCCGGCATTTGCTTGAGATTGAACTGCAGACAGCGCGACAGCACCGTGACCGGGATCTTCTGCGGGTCGGTGGTGGCCAGAATGAACTTGACGTGCGCCGGCGGCTCTTCGAGCGTCTTGAGCATCGCGTTGAAGGCGTGGCCGGTCAGCATGTGCACTTCATCGATCATATAGACCTTGAAGCGGGCATCGACGGGCGCGTAGATCGCCTTTTCGAGCAGCGAGGTCATCTCGTCGACCCCGCGATTGGACGCCGCGTCCATCTCGACATAATCGACGAAGCGTCCCGCGTCGATCGCCTGGCAGGCCTTGCAGACCCCGCAAGGCTGAGCGGTGATGCCGGTTTCGCAATTGAGCGCCTTGGCCAGGATGCGCGACAGGGTGGTCTTGCCGACGCCGCGCGTCCCGGTGAAAAGGTACGCGTGGTGCAAGCGCTGCTGCTCGAGCGCGTGCGTGAGGGCCCGCACCACGTGCTCCTGGCCGACCAGCGTCGAGAATCCTTTGGGGCGCCATTTGCGCGCGAGTACTTGATAAGTCATGGCAAAATTGTAACAAATCAGCGCGTGGACAAGTGACCGGATCGCGGTCGGAAGGCACATCGGGCGATGCTGTCGCGACAGGTTCGCAACGATCGTTCGGACAGGCTGGCAGGAAAGGTGGAGGGTGACGAGCCTGACCCTCGGCACTGGCAGAAAACGGCTGTGGCTGCTTCGTTCCCGACCTGACCAGATTGGCCGCGCCGCCATGCGAGGAGGCCCGTCACCGCCGGATTCTACCAGAGCCTGGCTCGCGAGTCTTCAATTGCGCGCGTATTTCGAGATGGCCAGGCCGCGCAGAGCCGACCGATTTCCGCTAAGATTGGCGGAAACTGCGTTGGCAAATCGCTTGATTTCAGCGGCGCAGCCCTAACCTGAAGGCTGGAAGCGCCAATGCCTGTTCTGCCCGGTGCAGTGTGCCGCCGCAGAATCGATATTGCCCAAACCCCTTCTCCCGGCGCGGTCGCTATCCGACGCACCAGGATTTTTCGATTAGTTAGACGAGGCACTTAAAAAAATGAGCGAGCACATCAAACACGTCACCGACGCATCTTTCGATCAGGAAGTCCTGAAGTCGGACAAGCCTGTGTTGCTGGATTTCTGGGCTGAGTGGTGTGGCCCGTGCAAGATGATTGCACCGATTCTGGAAGAGATCGCCGCCGACCCGAATTTTTCCAGCCGTGTGCAGATCGCCAAACTGGACGTCGACAACAACCAGGCCACGCCGCCGAAATTTGGCATCCGAGGCATTCCGACGCTGATCCTGTTCAAGAACGGCGCGGTCGCGGCGCAGAAAGTCGGCGCACTGTCGAAATCGCAACTGACCGCGTTCCTCGACGGCAATCTGTAAGCTGCTGTAGTGCATTTGCCACAGCCGGCATGCGGCGTATCGAGGGCTTCTTGCCGAACGCGCCGCATGCGCTATAATCCGCCTAGACAGATCCTATAAATAGTTCTTCGAGCGTTCGCTCACTTTTTCCCTTGTCCTTCTTGCTCGTCCCTGCGACGGCATCTCCGTATGCATTTATCCGAACTTAAGTCCTTGCATGTCTCCGAGCTCCTCGAAATGGCCAATGGCCTCGAGGTCGAGAACGCGAATCGCATGCGCAAACAGGAATTGATGTTTGCCATTCTGAAGAAGCGCGCCAAGCTGGGAGAAACCATCTTTGGCGATGGTACGCTCGAAGTGTTGCCCGACGGCTTCGGTTTTCTGCGCTCGCCCGAGACCTCCTATCTGGCGAGTCCCGACGACATCTACATCAGTCCGTCACAAATCCGCCGCTTCAATCTGCATACGGGCGACACGATCGAAGGTGAGGTTCGCACCCCCAAGGACGGCGAGCGTTATTTCGCGCTGGTCAAGGTCGACAAGGTCAACATGCACCCGCCTGAGGCCTCGAAACATAAGATCATGTTCGAGAATCTCACGCCGCTGCATCCGAACAAGCCGTTGCTACTCGAGCGCGACATCAAGGGCGAGGAGAACATCACCGGCCGCATCATCGACATGATCGCCCCGATCGGCAAAGGCCAGCGCGGCCTGCTGGTCGCTTCGCCGAAGTCAGGCAAGACCGTCATGCTGCAGCACATCGCGCATGCCATCACCTCGAACCACCCGGACGTCACGCTGTTCGTGCTGTTGATCGACGAACGCCCCGAGGAAGTCACCGAGATGCAGCGCTCGGTGCGCGGCGAAGTCATCGCGTCGACGTTCGACGAGCCCGCCACGCGCCACGTGCAAGTGGCCGAAATGGTGATCGAAAAGGCCAAGCGCCTGGTCGAAATGAAGCAGGACGTGGTGATTCTGCTGGACTCGATCACCCGTCTGGCGCGCGCCTACAACACGGTCATCCCGGCCTCGGGCAAGGTGCTGACCGGCGGTGTCGACTCCAACGCGCTGCAACGGCCCAAGCGCTTCTTCGGCGCGGCGCGTAACGTCGAGGAAGGCGGCTCGCTGACGATCATCGCCACCGCCCTGATCGAAACCGGCAGCCGGATGGACGACGTGATCTATGAAGAGTTCAAGGGCACCGGCAACATGGAAGTCCACCTGGAACGCCGTCTGGCTGAAAAGCGCGTTTATCCGGCCATCAACCTGAACAAATCGGGCACCCGCCGCGAGGAACTGCTGGTCAAGCCGGAAATCCTGCAAAAGATCTGGGTACTGCGCAAGCTCATCTACGACATGGACGAGATCGAGTCGATGGAATTCCTGCTGGGCAAGGTCAAGCAAACCAAGAACAACGCGGAATTCTTCGACATGATGCGACGCGGCGGCTGAGCCTCGCGCACAGCGCGCTGCCGCCCCACAAAACCGGTCTTTGGTCAGACCGGTTTTTTTTACGCCCGTCGAACCCGCTCAGCGATAGCCCACCCGATCGAGAATTCGCTGTGCGGCCGGCACGCCGGCGGCAATCGCGCCGATCGGCACCGTCTCGGCCTTGAAATTGCCCAATGCGGCCAGTGTCGGATTGTCCAACTGCACCGTCTTGACGACTGGCCATTCATTGTTGCCATTGGCGAAATACGCCTGCGCCCGATCGCTGGCCAGATACTCGAGGAATTTGATCGCCGCGGCACGGTGCGGCGCGTGCCGGGCCACGCCGGCGCCCGCGACGTTCAAGTGCGTGCCCTGCCCGTTCTGGTCCGGCCATATGAAGCCGACCCGCGACATCAACGCCCGATCCTGCGGTCGCGGCGAGCGCGCCAGGCGCACATAATAATAAGAGTTGGTCAGTGCCGCGCCGCACTCGCCGCTGGCGACCGCCTTGATCTGATCGGTATCGCCTCCACGAGGCGGGCGCGCAGCGTTGGCCACCATGCCGCGCGCCCACGCCTCGGTGGCCGCCTCGCCATTGCGCGCGATGAGCGCGCTGACCAGCGACAACATGTACGGATGCGCCCCCGAGCGGGTGCAGACCTTGCCGCGGTTTTTCGGATTGGCCAGCGACGCATAGGTGGCGACGTCCTTCGGCCTGATGGTGTCCTTGTTGTAGACAATCACGCGCGCGCGCGTGGAAAACCCGAACCATTCGACGCCTTGCGAGCTATCGCCCGCATGCCACTTGGCGGGAATCCGCTGGGCCAGCACCGGCGATTTGATTGGCTGAAACAGCCCGGCACGCTGGGCGGCGGCCAGACGAGCCGCATCGACCATCAGGATCACGTCCGCGGGACTGCGTTGCCCCTCGCTTCTCAAGCGCTCGAAAATCGCATTGTCGTCAGCTTCGATGCGGTTTATTTTGATGCCGGTTTCCGCCGTGAAATCGCGGTAGAGGGCTTCATCGGCCTGATAATGCCGGGCCGAATAGAGGTTCAGCACGCGATCCTGCGCGTGAACGTTGGCGGCACACACAATCGCGGCCAACAGCGGAGCGCCCAGCCTGAGAAACAGTCCATTCATCAATGCATCCTCGCATATTGGTGTAAGGGGGCCTCAACTTGCCAGGACAGCTTAGGGATATCAGGGAAAGTTGTAAATAATTCTCATTAATTATAAGAATAGCGGAAATGATTCACGCGACTCATCCGAGCAGAAGTCGCTCAATCCTCGTAGAATTGCGCAGCGCATTCGTTGGAGCCCGGTTTGTCACCCGCAACATTTTTTACCCGCAGACCCATACCTCGCGGGATTTCCCGTTCTTTGCCAGTCGTTCTCGCGTGCCTGTTGAGCGCCTGCGCAAGCCCTCCCCGCCCGACGATCGCACCACGGCCGCTGGCGCAGCACGTCCAGCCCGCCTCGCCTGCCGGCATACCACCTGCCACGCCACGCCATCTGAAAATCGGCTTGGCATTGGGCGGTGGCGCGGCGCGGGGCTTCGCGCACATCGGCGTCATCAAGGCGCTGGAGGCGCGCGGCATTCATCCGGATCTGATCGTGGGCACCAGCGCCGGCAGCGTGGTCGGCGCGCTATACGCATCGGGCTTGACCGGTCTTCAACTCAACCGCATCGCGATTTCGATGGACGAGGCCGCGATCAGCGACTGGGCATTGCCGTTTCGCTCTCGCGGCATGCTGCGCGGCGTGGCCCTGCAGGACTATGTCAATCATCTGCTGCACAATCGCCCGATCGAGCGCATGCCGATACCGCTGGGCATCGTGGCCACGGACCTGCAGACCGGTCAGCCGATTCTATTCCGGCGCGGCAACACGGGCATGGCGGTGCGCGCCTCGAGCAGCGTGCCGACGCTTTTCGAGCCGGTTCGCATCGCCGGGCACGATTACGTCGATGGCGGTCTGGTGGCACCGGTGCCGGCCGAATACGCTCGTCGCATGGGCGCTGATTTCGTGATCGCCGTGGATATCTCCGCTCAGCCAACGGCCCAGGCGACCGGCAACTCGCTCGACGTGCTGTTGCAGACCTTCGCGATCATGGGGCAATCGATCAAGCAATACGAACTCACTCAAAATGCCGACGTCGTCATTCGCCCCGCGCTGGCGTCGATGCGGGCCGACGATTTCCACGCCCGCAATCAGGCGATCCTGGCCGGCGAGGCGGCAGTCGCCCGCGATTGGCCCGAGATCGAGCGCAAACTGGCAAGTGCGCAACAGACCCTGAATGTGGCCGCAACCCGGGACAATCGCGCGGTCCGGTCCCAATAAACAAAAACCTCGCCGCAAGCGGCGAGGTTTTTTGGATGGCCCGGATCGACGGGCCCGCTTACATCGGCGGGTTGTGCTTGAACAGTTCCTGCACACGCTTCAGATCCGGCGGCGTGACATCCGCCTTGGTGTTGAGCATGCGCACCCGGCGCGCACCTTCGAAGCGTCGCAACCAATAGGCCTGATGCAAATCGTCGATGCGAATTTCTCCGCCGGTGGCGGGCGAATGCACGAATTTGTTGTCGCCGATGTAGATACCGACGTGAGAGACCTGGCGCCGGCGGGTCGTATCGAAAAACACCAGATCGCCGGGCTTGAGGTCGTTCGACGCGACACGCTGACCGACACGACTCATCTCGACCGCGCGACGAGGCAGCAGAAAACCCAGCGTGTCCTGGAATACGTAACGCACGAAGCCGCTGCAGTCGAGCCCGCTATCGGGCGTATTGCCGCCCCATTTGTAGCGCACCCCGATCATGTTCAACGCCCCGAGGACAACCTCGCTGGCTTTATCGGCAACATTCGAGAGGAATTTGCGGGCCGGCTTCGGCGCGTCAGCCACTTGACTGGCCTGACCAGATGGCGTTTGCGATGCGGTAGCATCCTGCGCGTTCAGCGCCTTCAGAATTTTTGCAATCTGAGCGGACTGCATCGTCGCACCCGATTGACTCGACGCTGCGCCGGCCACGTCGCCCTGCGACGCCTGAAAGGACTGGCTGACATTGTTCGAGGCCTGCGCGATTGCGGCGTTGGCCACGCCGTTGATCGAAGACGGCGATGCGCTTAGCGTCGGCGCATCGACATGGTCTTTCAACAACGGACTGGAATTGTAGGGGTCGTCGGCATGAGCGACCATCGATCCGGCGAACAGGCCTGCAGCGAAAAGGACAGAAAATATGGACCTGACGGTACGCTGGAGGGATGTCTGCATTGGTCTCAATGGGCCGATAGATGCTTATGAAAAAATCGCTTAATGGTACGCGATAGTAATGTGAAGCTTGAGTGAAGTCAAAAGGCAATAGGAAAAATCAATTATTTCGACAAATCATTTCAAATCATCAATATACAACACGCGATTTCGCCGACGTTAAAAGACGTTGGCCGACGTTCAAAGCATCGCAGCAGCAAGTAATTCTCTTGTGTAGGGATGCTGTGGCGCAAACAAAACCGCCTCGGTATCCCCCGCCTCGACCATTTCCCCGTCCTTGAACACCATCACGCGGTGCGCCATCGCCCGCATTACCGCCAGATCGTGGCTGATGAACAGGTAACTCAAGTTGTACTTCTGTTGCAATTGCGCCAACAAATGCAACACCTGCTGCTGGATCGACACATCCAGAGCGCTGGTCGGTTCGTCCAGCACCAAAATCTGCGGCTCGACGATCAGCGCGCGGGCAATCGCGATACGCTGCCGCTGCCCGCCCGAAAATTCATGCGGATAGCGCTGCAAAGCCGTGCGGTCCATGCCGACCTCGCGCAGCATGCGAATAATCCGCTCACGCCGCTCCGCCGCTCCCAGATCCGGCCGATGCAACGCCAGGCCCTCACCCACGATCCGCTCGACAGTCATCCGCGGCGACAACGAACCGTAAGGGTCCTGGAACACAACCTGCATGCGCGAGCGCAAAATCCGCCGTTCGGCCCCGCGATAGGCGCCGAGCGCCTTGCCGCGAAACTCGATGCTGCTGCCCGCCGCGGCGCGCTGCAAACCCAACAGCGCCATCGCCAAGGTCGTTTTGCCCGAGCCCGATTCACCGACCACGCCCAGGGTCTCGCCCTGCCGCAAAGCCACGTCTACTGGTTTAACGGCACGAAACCGGCCAGACTTTAGCCATCCCTGCCACCCTGGCAATGTTTGCCGATAGTCGACCGCCAGTTGCCGGGCTTCGAGCAGCACCGGCGCGATCGGCACGACCGGCAATACCTCGCGTCGCGGCTGGCTGTTGAGCAGGCGCTGCGTGTACGGATGCTGAGGGTCACGAAACAGCGCCTCGGTCGGCCCGCATTCGACCAGCACGCCCTTCTCCATCACGGCGACCCGATCGGCGAAACGGCGCACCAGATTCAGGTCGTGCGTGATCAGCAGCACGGCCATGCCGCGTTTGCGTGCCTCCTCTTCCTGCAGCTCGAGCAGCAGCGCCATGATCTGCGCCCGGATCGTCACGTCCAGCGCCGTCGTCGGCTCGTCGGCCAACAGCAACTTGGGCCGGCAGGCCAGCGCCATGGCGATCATGGCGCGCTGGCGCTGCCCGCCCGAGAGCACGTGCGGGTAGTCGTCGACGCGCCGCTGCGGCTCGGCAATGCCGGTGCGGCGCAACAGCTCGATCGCCCGGGCGCGCGCAGGCGCCGGCGCCAGTCCTTCGTGCAGCTGCAGCGATTCGGCGATCTGGTTGCCGATCGTGTAAAGCGGGTTGAGCGCGGTCATCGGCTCCTGGAAAATCATCGCGATATCGTTGCCGCGCAGCGCGCGCATCTCGCGCTCGGACTTGCTGCCCAGGTCCTGCCCGTCGAATTCGATACGGCCGTCGACGTGCGCGTCCTGCAGCAGGCGCAGGATCGCCAGCGCCGTGACGCTCTTGCCCGAGCCCGATTCGCCGACCAGCGCGATCCGCTCGCCGCGCGCGATCGACAAATTGACCTCGCGCACCGCCTCGGTCTGGCCGAAGCGCACCGACAGGTTTTCAAGCACCAGCAGCGCGTCGCTCATAGCACGTTGCCTCCCGCGGCCTGGCGGTCGGCAATGCGCGTATCGAGCGCGTTGCGCAGCGCATCGCCCATGAAGGTGAGCAACAGCAGCGTGAGCACGAGCACCGCGAAGGTCGACACGGAAATCCACCAGGCATCGAGATTCTCCTTGCCCTGCGCCAGCAACTCTCCCAGGCTCGGGGTGGGCGGCGGCACTCCCAGGCCAAGAAAGTCCAGGCTGGTGAGCGCGAGGATCGCACCGCTCATGCGAAACGGCAGAAAGGTAATGACCGGCGTCAGGCTGTTGGGCAGCACATGGCGCCAGATGATCTGCCAGTTCGACAGACCCATGGCGCGCGCGGCCCGCACGTAGTCCTGCGAGCGATTGCGATAAAACTCCGCGCGCACGTAGTCCGATAACCCCATCCATCCGAACAGCGAGAGCAGGATGAACAGCAGCCACAGGCTGGGCTCGAAAATCGAGGCGAAAATGATCAGCAGGTAGAGTTCCGGCAGCGAGCCCCAGATTTCGATCAGCCGCTGGCTGAACAGGTCGATCCGGCCGCCAAAGAAGCCCTGCACGGCGCCGGCGACAACCCCCAGCGCGGTGCCGGCCACCGTCAGCGCCAGACCGAACAGCACCGAGATCCGAAAGCCATACAGCAGGCGGGAAAATACGTCACGCCCCCGGTCATCGGTGCCCAGCCAGTTCTCGGCCGACGGCGGCGCAGGATTGGGCTTTGCGGCGAAATAGTTGATCGTGTCGTAGTGGTAGTGATTCGGCGCATAGACGACGAAGTTGCCGTGCTCGCGCAGCTTGTGCTGTATATACGGGTCGAGATAGTCCGCCGGGGTATGAAAGTCGCCTCCGAAAGTGGTTTCCGGGTAAGTCTTGAACAGCGGAAAATAATAGTGGCCGTCGTAGCGCACGATCCAAGGCTTGTCATTGGCGATCAGGTTGGCGCACAGGCTCAGACCGAACAGCGTCAAAAATACCAGCAGACTCCAATAGCCCAGCCGGTTGCGCTTGAACCGGCGCCAAACGCGCCGGCCGGGTGACGGCGATGTGCCGCCCGGGCAGAGGACACGATTCAAGTCATCGCTCCAGACGTTCGAATTGAATGCGCGGATCGACCAGCACGTAGCACAGATCGGATATCAGCTTGGTCACCAGGCCGATCAGCGTGAACAGGTATAGGGTGCCCAGCACCACCGGGTAATCGCGCCGCAACACCGAATCGTAGGAGAGCAGGCCCAGCCCGTCGAGCGAAAACAGCGTCTCGATCAGCAGGCTGCTGGTGAAGAAAGCGCCGATGAAGGCCGACGGAAAACCGGTGACCAGCGGAATCATCGCATTGCGGAAAACGTGCTTCCACAACACGCGCCGCTCCGGCAGGCCTTTGGCGCGCGCGGTCAGCACGTATTGCTTGCGGATCTCGTCGAGAAAGGCGTTTTTGGTCAGCATGGTGGTCACGGCGAAACTGCCGATCACCGACGCGGTGACCGGCAGCACCATATGCCACAAATAATCGAGCACCTTGCCGACCAGACTGAGCTGATCCCAGTCGTCCGAGGTGAGGCCGCGCAGCGGAAACAGTTGCCAGAATGTGCCGCCGCCGAAAAGCACCAGCAGCAACACTCCCAGCACGAAGCCCGGGATCGCATAGCCGGTCAGCACCAGCAGGCTGGTGGCGAAGTCGAAACGGGACCCAGCGCGTACCGCCTTGGCGATGCCCAGCGGCACCGATATCAGATAGGTCAGAAAGAACGTCCATAGGCCGAGGCTGATCGAGACCGGCAGTTTCGATTTGATCAGCGACCACACGCTCTGGTGCTGATAATAGCTCTGCCCCAGATCGAAGCGCGCGAAGCGCTTGAGCATCAGCCAGTAGCGCTGCAGCGGCGGCTTGTCGAAACCGTACAGCGCCCTGATTTGCGCAATTTGCTGCGGATCGACGCCACGCCGCCCGCGGTAATCGCTGCCGGCGCCGCTGGCCTCCATCCCCTGCACGCCAACGCCGCCGCCACCGCGCCCCTTGAGCTGCAACATCAGTTGCTCGACCGGGCCGCCGGGAACGAACTGAATCACGACGAAGGTCAGCGTCAGCACGCCGAGCAATGTCGGAATCATCATCAGGATGCGTTTCAGAATGTATGGCCACATGCCTTTGCCCCGCTCATTTCGCTTTGTCCCACCATGTGCTCACCACCCAACCCTCGGCCGTATAGTACTTGGGCAACACAGCCGGATGGGCAAGCGTGCTGCGATACGCGATGCGATGCGTCGCGCTGTACCAGTGCGGCACCACGTAATAGCCATGCATCAACACGCGATCGAGCGCATGCGCACTGGTCAGCAGCGCCTCGCGGGTGCGCGCCCGCACGAGGTCGCCGATCAGCGTATCGACCGCGGGCGACTTGAGCCCCAGCAGATTGTCCGAGCCCTTGACGTCAGCCGCCTTGCTGCCGAAGCGATCGAACAGTTCATTGCCCGGGTTTTGAGAATCGGGATAGCGCATGGTCGTCATGTCGAAATCAAAATCCTCCAGGCGCTTCTGGTACAGCACGAAATCGGTCGTGCGCTGGCTCACCCGGATGCCCAGCTTGGCCAGATTGCGCACATAGATGGCAATCACCGGGCCCAGGGCCCCGCCGTTGTCCTCGAGCATCTCGAAGGTGAAAGGCTCGCCGCGGGCGTTGCGCAGTGCGCCATCGCGGTACACCCACCCCGCCTGCGCGAGCAATGCGCGCGCCTGCAGCAGATTGCCGCGCAGGCTGTGCGGTGGCGTGGTTACCGGTTGCACCGTCATGGGCCCGAATACCGCCGGGTCGAGCTCGCCGCGCAGCGGCTCGAGCAGCGCGAGCTCGGCCGGGCTCGGCATGCCGGTAGCCGCCAAATCGCTGTTGGCGAAATAACTGTCGATGCGATGATACTGGCTGTAAAAAAGCTCGCGGTTGAGCCACTGGAAGTCCAGCGCCAAATCAAGCGCATGACGCACCCGCACGTCCTGAAACAGCGGTCGGCGCAGGTTCATGATGAAACCCTGCATGCCGGCAGCGTTGTGATGCGGGAATTCGCGCTTGATCAGCTCGCCGTCGCGAAACTTCTTGCCGACGTAGCTGCGCGCCCAGTTGCGCGCGCGGTACTCGACGATGACGTCGAAATCGCCCGCCTTGAAGGCCTCGAGCCGCGCGGTGTCGTCGCTATAGAGCTTGTAGACGATGTGCCTGAAATTGAACATGCCGCGCCGCACCGGCAAGTCATTGCCCCAATAGGCTGGATTGCGCCGAAAAGTGATGCGGCGCCCAGGCTCGTAGTGTTCGATCAAATACGGCCCGCTGCCGATCGGCGTGTCGAACGCCAATTGGTCGAACGGCTTGCGCTTGCCGTCGGGCCCCATGCCCCACTTCGGCGAGAAGATCGGCAATTGCCCGATGATCAGGGGCAGCTCGCTGTTCTTCCGGGTGAAGTCGAAGCGCACGGTCAATGGACCGAGCACCACCGCGCGCGACACGTCCGCCCAATACGAGCGGAAGCCGGGCGAGGCCTGCGAACTCATCAGCGTGTCGAACGAGTATTTCACGTCGTTCGCGGTAACCGGGTCGCCGTTGGAAAAGCGTGCCTTCGGGTTGATGTGAAACGTTACCGACAGACCGTCCGGCGCCACCGCGATGTCGTCGGCCAGCAAACCATAGGCCGAGGAGATTTCGTCGGCACTGCCGGTCGTCAGCGTCTCGAACATCAGCGAAGAAATTCCGGGGGCGGCGGTGCCGCGCAGCGTGAATGGATTGAACTTGTCGAAGCTGGTGCGGCGATCCGGATTGGCAAGCACCAGCGTGCCGCGCCTGGGCGCGTTGGGATTGACGTAGTCGAAATGCGTGAAACCGGGCGGATATTTGGGTTCGCCATATTGGGCGATGGCGTACTTCGCCTGCACAGCCGGCATGCAGATGACGAAAGCCGCCAGCGAAGCTAGACTTCGAAATGCAATGCCTTCCTTCATGCGTCTCCTGGTCTCGGGGGCGCGGGTACCAGGATACGGGCCTGATCCCGCCAGACGGAACGTCAGAGCATTGTACCGAAAAGCACCTGCGCCGCCGAATCGCCAGACTCGTTGTTTTCCGGCGTCTTGTGAGACAATGCGCGCCATCCAGCTTGCGCAGATATTTATTCCGGAGTTCCCATGACCTTTCTAGCCGGCAAACGCATTCTCATCACCGGATTGCTGTCCAACCGTTCCATCGCCTACGGCATCGCCCAGGCATGCAAGCGCGAAGGCGCCGAACTGGCATTTACCTATGTGGGCGAGCGCTTCAAGGAACGCATCGACGCTTTTGCCCAGGAGTTCGGCAGCGATCTGGTATTCGAATGCGACGTCTCCAGCGACGAGCAAATCTCTGCGTTATTCGAACAGCTGGGCAAGCGCTGGGACAAATTCGACGGACTGGTGCATTCGATCGGCTTCGCACCTCGCGAGGCGATTTCCGGCGATTTTCTCGACGGCTTCTCGCGCGAGGCGTTTCGCATCGCCCACGATATTTCCGCCTACAGCTTCCCCGCGCTGGCCAAGGCCGCCCTGCCGTTGCTCTCGGAGCGCGCGGCGCTGCTCACGCTGACCTACCTGGGAGCCGAGCGCGCCATTCCCAACTACAACACCATGGGTCTGGCCAAGGCGTCGCTCGAAGCCAGCGTGCGTTATCTGGCTACCTCGCTCGGCCCGCGCGGCATCCGCGTCAACGGCGTGTCGGCCGGACCGATCAAAACGCTGGCCGCGAGCGGCATCAAGAGCTTCGGCAAGATCCTCGATTTCGTCGAGCAAAACGCTCCGCTGCGCCGCAATGTCACCATCGAGGACGTCGGCAACGTCTCGGCCTTCCTGCTGTCGGACCTGGCCGGCGGCGTGACCGGTGAAATCACTTACGTCGACGGCGGCTTCAACACCGTGGTGGGCGGCATGGGCGATCCGACGGCCGCTGGCGCCTGACGTTTGACCCAGGCCGGTCTCGGCCCCGCAAAGAAACGGACGTGACATCGCATCACGTCCGTTTTTTTTGACACTCGCGCGGCGTTCAGCCACTCGCCTTGACGGCGAAAGCCTGGCTCTCGTCGGATGATTTGAAACTCAGCGCGGCGCCGCTCAGGCACAGCACCGCCAGCAACGCCGATACACTCAGCGCCTGCGCACCGAAAGCCAGATAGGCGGATTTGGCGAGCTCGATCGCGCCGACCGATACGATGATCATGATCATGCTGAGCATGCCGGCCACCGTAGCGCGATTGGCGCCATCCACGGCAAACAGCGTCTGCCGATACACGACGCCATAGAAGAGCCCCATGCCGAGCGCGCAGAATGCGGTGCCGGCCATCAGTGCCAGGTAGCCGCTGGCTACCATTGCGACGCCCACGCAGGACACCGCCGCGCCGCACAGCATGCAGGCAATGCCGCTCCACATCAGCCTCGCGTAGCTCCAGCGCCCCACTTGCCGCGCCAGGATCACGTTGCCGGCGATCAGTGCGGCAAATACCGGCAGTTGCAGCACGCCATAGTCGATCTGACTCAATCCCGCCCGCTCGATCAGCACGATCGGGCCGACCGCGATCCAGGTCAGCAACGGCGTGACCGCAAGCCCTGTCATTACCGCGCCGGTCCAGAAACGCCGGCTCGCCAGCGGCACCCGATAGGCCCGCCACAACCCGCGCGGCGTCAGCTCGCCGGGCGCTGTGCGTTCCAGCTCGGGCATGCTGCGGTACAGGCCGGCGAAAGCGATCACGCCAATCGCCGCGATCAGCAGAAACACCACACGCCAAGGCCACCACGTCACGACCGCGGCGCCGGCCAGCGGCCCGAACAGCGGCGAGAGCAGCGACACATTGGCCATCAAGGCCACGATGCGCACGGCCGTCTTCTCATCGAAGGCTTCCTGCACCGTCGGATAGCCCACGGTCAGTACGAAACAGCAGCCCATGCCCTGGATGAAACGCAGCCCGATGAATTGCCCGATCGACTGCACCGGCCACATGGCCAGGCACGCCAGCACGAAAAGGACCAGCCCCGCCAACAACACCGGGCGGCGCCCATAGCGGTCGGACAGCGGCCCCAGCAGCCATTGCAGACTGGCATTGCCCAGCATCGCCGCGGTCAGCGCCAGCGACGTCATCTCGGGCGCGGCGCCAAACTCCCTCAGAACATTCGGCATCCCCGGCATGATCATGTCGTTCGAGACATAAACGGCAAACTCGAACAGCACCAGCGACAACGGAAACATCACGCGTGAAACCGACACCTTTGAAAACTCCAAAAAAACGAGACCGTCTCGCGACGGTCGAGAAGCTTGCTGTCCGAGGAGGCCGCGCCGGACCGGCCCCAGCCAGCCTGCGGCCGGGGCGCGCAGCGCTATTTGCGGTGAATGTCGTGCGTGACGAGCGGCTGATCCGCCGAGGGCATATCCAGCCAGCCCGGGCGCTGCAGGCTGTGCTGGATATCGGCAAGCCCGCTGCGCCAGTGATCCCGCATGGTCAACGCACCGAACTGGTAATCCTTGCAGTCGCCTTCACAGCCCTTGCCCTGGTAAATCAGGTGAATCACATTGAACAGGCGGTCGCATGACGCTTCCTCAGCGCGCCGGTACCATGGGTTGCTTTTGCGCTCGGCTTCGGGCACCAGCTCCATGAGCTCGCGCAGCAGGTGGCGATATTCCTGCATGCCCGACATGAATTCGGTGATCGTGCGCGTCCGGCTGGAAAACTGGATATCCTTTTGCCGCAGCGCCACCGATGGCAAGTCGGTCGGCAGGGCCCCTCGGGCGCTCCACAGGTCGACCTGGAAAATCAGGGCGTTCTTGCGCGGCTCGGCAGTCAGCACCTGCTGCAGCGGCGTATTCGACACGATACCGCCATCCCAGTAGTATTCGCCGTCGATCTCGACAGCCGGAAAGCCCGGCGGCAACGCACCCGATGCCATGAAATGCTCGGCGCGCAAGCGCTCCTTGGTGTTGTCGAAATAGACGAAATTGCCGGTGCGCACGTTGACTGCGCCCACCGACACGCGCATCTGCCGTGCGTCGTTGAGCCGATCGAAGTCGACCAGTGCCTCGAGCGTGCTCTTGAGCGGCGTCGTGTCGTAAAAGCTCACCTTGTCCGGGGTCGAGGGCCCCACGGCCGTCGCGGGATTGCGGGGCACGAAGAAACCCTTCTGTCCTTCGGTGAGCGCCCGCCAGGCCTCGAAGCCGTTGAGCAGCGTCAGCCATGCCTCCGGCCAATGCTGCGTGGTCTGCAGGTTGCTCCAGGGACTGGGCGGGAGGTACGGCGGCTGGCAGATGGTCTGCCAGAACTCCTTCAACCGTTCGACACGCTTGCCGGGCGGGTTGCCCGCAATGATCGCGGTATTGAGGGCCCCGATGGAAATGCCGGCCACCCAGTTCGGGTGGACGTCGGCCTCGGCCAGGCCCTCATACACGCCAGCCTGATATGAGCCAAGCGCTCCGCCGCCCTGCAACACCAGCGCGACCACCTGATAGCGATGATCGACCGGCAGACGCGGGCTGGAATGATATGCCTCGGCGCCTGCGCCGCCGGTGCCGTTGCCGTTACTGTGAAGCTTGCGTGCCGCCATACCCGCTCCTTTACTGCATGAACCAACCGTGACTGACGACGAACGACTGCCCGGTGAGGGCGGCTGACGGGAATGCCGCCAAAAAGAGTGCCGTTTGCGCCACGTCGTCGACGGTCGTGAATACGCCGTCGACCGTACCTCCCAGCATCACCTTCTTGATGACTTCTTCCTCGCTGATGCCCAGCTCCTTGGCCTGTTCGGGAATCTGCTTGTCGACCAGTGGCGTGCGCACGAACCCTGGGCAGATCACATGCGAACGGACATTGTGCGCGGCACCCTCTTTGGCCAGTACGCGGGCCAATCCGAGCAGGCCGTGCTTGGCCGTGACATAGGCCGACTTCAGCGGCGAGGCCTCGTGCGAATGGACCGACCCGGTATAGATCACCGTGCCGCCGCGGTCATCTTTGTACATATAAGGCAGCGCGGCCTTGGTGGTCAGAAATGCACCGTCCAGATGAATCGCCAGCATTTTCTTCCAGTCGGCAAAGCTGTAATTGACGATCGGATTGACGATCTGGATGCCGGCGTTGGAAATCAGGATATCCAGTTGGCCGAACTCATCGACGACCGCCTTGGTGCCGGCATTGACGGCGTCCTCGTCGGTGACATCCATCGCTACGCCCAGGGCCTTGCCGCCGGCAGCCTTGATTTCGTCGGCCGCCTTTTGCGCGGCTGCCAGGTTGATGTCGGCAATGGCGACCGCCGCGCCGGCCTTGGCGTACACCAGCGCGATTTCCTTGCCGATCCCGCTCGCGGCGCCAGTGATGAGTGCGACCTTTCCGTTCAACTGCATGGACATAATTCTTCTCCTATCAGGCCAAATAATCGAAAACGACTTCCCCCAGTCCCAAGGTCAGGTCGGCCACCAGATGCTTGGCCCCGACCACCTCGAGAACCGGCAAATCCGCCACCGGCGCCAGCGCATGCGGAAACAGCGACAATGCCGCAGGCCCGGTCCACGCGCCTTTGACAGTGACGTCCTGCAAGTAATAGCGCACCAGCTCGCAAATTCGCGCGGTGCCGTCGACGTGCGGAATGATCTTCAACAGGAAGTTCGGCGTGTCGATCAATCCTCGCGCGACCTCCGATGCATCGAGCGTCCTGTGCTTGTAGCCCATTGTAGCGGTGGCCACCCGCACCGGCCCATAATCGAGCTCGCCGACCAGCGTATCGATCTCCACTTTCAATTCGGGACGCGCCAGCTTCTTCGGAAAACCCCAGAGTTCCCGCCCGCCGGCAATCGGTGGATGATCGTTCAAATACATCGCGTGCGTATAGCTGCCGGCCACGCCGTCCAGGGTCACCGGAATCACCTGCCCGCTCTCGGTGTAATCGCCGAAGCCCGTCGAGTCGGGCATCCGAATGAACTCGTAATGCACCAGCGGCTCGCCAATCTCCAACGGCTCGGGCACCACGGCTCGCAGCTTTTCCGGATCGGTGCGGTAAGTAACGATGAAAAACTCCCGATCGATGAAGCGATAAGGCCCGACCGGAAAGGCCGGACTGGTGAACGGCATCGCGAAAGCATGCTCGCGAATGGTGCGGATGTCCATAAACGACGGTTCTCCCTCGTGGGTGAGACAAGCATTGTCCGCTTTTGCGGCAATGCGCGTGATTGCACCGGTACAACGCCCCCTGCGACATTGCGCCGCATGGCGATGTTCAGATGGAAAACGACCGTCGAAGTTCAGTCGCGTAGACACCGGCGCCAAGGCACCCGGCGCCGCCGCAGCGTATTCGGCAACGTTAAATTTTATTAAGCACGCCGAATGGACGGAAACTAAAAAGAAGGCAAACCGGTAGTGAATCACCGATTGATGAAAGTTTGATGATCGCCGGCGCCGTCGAAGCCGAGTTACCACCACCGATCGGCCCCAGTACCCCCGATGGCGGGTGGCGTCATCGCGACAAGCCTGAGCTGGTCGCTAACGGCCAATGAATAAATATATTACATCCAGAATTAAATATTATTTAAGGCTGCGATTTTTATTAATCGAAGGCATTCAATGCGAATCAACATGGGACAAATCAAAGTTAACCCTAAGTAATTGATGTCTTATTTTCATGCCATATGAGGAAATAGAAATTTCGACGCAAGTTACTGATTTTCTTGAAAAATTTTTTGACAGTTTTGATATATTAGATATTATATTCTGCATTACTTAACGCATGAACCGCGTCGCTTGACGCTTCTGGAGATGCCTATCGCCACAGTTGTCCCGAATGAGAAATCAATATTAAAAACTGATTAGGAGACGTCATGAAAATAAAGTTATCCCCCGTTTTTGCTGTCGCTCTTTTGGGTGCCGCCTCGTGCGCGCATGCGCAAAGCAGCATTACCCTTTACGGCGTGATCGACGATTCGCTGACTTACTTCAACAACTCCGGAGGCAGCTCGATACTTCAACTGCAAGGTCCGAATTTCACGGCCAACAAGTGGGGCATGAAGGGCACCGAAGATCTGGGCGGTGGTCTCAAGGCGATTTTCGATCTCGAAAACGGTTTTAACCTCAATAACGGCCAGCTCGGCCAGGGAGGACTCGAGTTCGGCCGTCAGGCATTCGTCGGCCTGACGGGCGACTCCTGGGGTACCGTCACGATCGGACGCCAATACGACCCGACGGTCGACTTGATCCAGGGCATCACCGCCGACGGTGAATATGGTCCGGCCTTTGCGACCCCGGGCGACGCGGACAACAACGACTTCACGTTCCGCGTGAATAACGCCATCAAGTATCTCAGCCCGGTCTACGCCGGACTGCAATACGAAATCCTGTACGCCTTGGGCGGCGTCGCGGGCAACCTTTCGTCCGGCCAGACTTACTCGGCAGCCGCCCTGTATACGCACGGCGGATTGAGCCTTGCCGCGGGCTACCTGTTCACCAAGAATGATGGCGTGGGCGGCGCGGGAACCACCGAGCTGACCCAGAACAATTCGGTCACGCCGCTCTATGGCGCCATCCCCATGGTCGGGTCGCGGCAAATCGTGCAATTGGCCGGCCAGTATGTGGTCGGCCCATTCACCGCGAATGTGCGCTACAGCAATGCGCAGTACAAGCCCTATCAAGTCTTTGCCGCATTCAATCGCACCGAAACCTTCAATACCGGCGCGGCGTCGCTGGGCTATCAGGTCACCCCGGCCGAACTGGTCGCTATCGGCTACACATTTACCAAATCCAGCGGAGCTTCCTCGGCTACCTACAACTCCATAGCCGCGACCTCGGAGTACAGCTTCTCGCAGCGCACAGCCCTGTATGCCACGGCGGCCTTCACGCATGCCAGCGGCAACACCTTCAGCGAGGACGGCTCGACCATCGTGCCGGCCGGCGGCGCGGTGGCCGACATGACCGCGACCTCGAGCACGCCGAACCAGATCGCGATCATGGCGGGCATCAGTCACCGGTTTTAAGCATTGCCGAGTTATCGTTGTACCCAGAGACTAATCAAGTCGCTTGAAGACTAAAATCGATTGGAGACATCATGACCTCATCTTTCAAACTGCAAGCCGTGGCATTGAGCGCCGCAATGATCGGCCTTTTCGCCACCCCCGTGTACGCCGCCTCGCAATATCACCTGGTCAAGACCATCAATCTGCCCGGCGCGAAGGGCGGTCACGGCGATTGGGTCGCATACGACCCGCAAACCGAAACCGTCTGGCTGTCGCAAGCGCCCGATCACAACGTTGTGGTGATCGATGCCAATAAACTCGACGTCAAGGCCACCATCCCTGATGTCGAAGTGGGCAATGGCATCGACATCAATCATAAATACGCATTCATCGCCGACGCCAAGCCGAATAAATTGGTCGTCATCAACAAGCGCACCTACAAAAAAGTGGCCGACGTCGACAGCGGCGGCAAAGGACCCGATGGCGTCAACGTCGACACGCGCACCGGCAAGGTGTTCGTGGCCAACGACGATACCAACTCGGAAGCGGTGTTCGAAGGCAAGGCGCCGTTCAAGCGCCTGACCGTTTTCAAGCTCAAGCCCGAGGACTCCAAGGACGGCCCTGACGTGGCGCTTTACGTCCGCTCGCTGGATCGGCTCTATCAGCCGGTGGGCAGCGACATCGACGTCATCAATCCCAACACCAACAAGATCGTCGCGGTGTGGAATTTCGGCGTCAAGAGTACCGCCAAGGGTGGCATCTACGACACCAAGACCAAGCACCTGATCTTCGGCACGGGTGACAAGAAGATGCTGGTCATCGATGCCACCACCGGCAAATTGGTGACGACCATCCCAGTGGCGGGACCGGTCGATCAAACGGCGGTCGATATCGCCAAACGACGCGCCTTCATTGGCGACAAGACGGGCAACATCGAAGTCGTCGATCTCGACACCAATCAAGTGGTCGACCATATCGCGACAGAAAAGAATATGCATACGCTCGCGGTCGATACCAAGCAACACCGCCTCTTTGTCTATCTGAACGCCAGCAACAAGGTCGGCGTGTACGCGCAAAACACGCCATAGAGCGTCGCTCGCCGGCGCATCGCGCCGGTCGGCATTCTCACGCAGCGATTTGCCAGGTGCCGGTGGCGGCGCCTGGCCTCCTTGACTCTTTTGATTCGCTAACCATGCTGACGAAGAATATCGTCGTGCCCGCCACTTCAGCGCGGGGACGAACATGAAAGCACCCAATTGGCGGGTCTGCCGTGCCTACCGGCGGACCCTGTTGAGCGGCCTCGCCTGCTGTGCCCTGAGCAGCTGCGCGACCTACCACCCGCTACCGCTGGCCACGCGGGCGGATCTTGGGGCCAGCATCACGCAGGTGCGGCACACGGTGCCGGCAGGCGCGGGGCGGCCGGGCGTGAGCATCGACGTGAGCCGGGCGCTGAGCGTGGACCAGATCGGCGTGCTGGCGATCCTCAACGATCCGGCCCTGCGTGCCGAGCACGGCCAGTCCGAGCTGGCGCGCGCCGGGGTGATCCAAAGCGCGCTGCTGCCCAACCCGTCGGTGGGCCTGGGCTACGCGGCGCTGCTGGGCGGGCCCGGCACCACCGGCGCGCTCAGCGCCTCGC
This sequence comes from Pandoraea thiooxydans, assembly GCF_001931675.1. Taxonomy (NCBI): domain Bacteria; kingdom Pseudomonadati; phylum Pseudomonadota; class Betaproteobacteria; order Burkholderiales; family Burkholderiaceae; genus Pandoraea; species Pandoraea thiooxydans. The sequence continues at coordinate 2,592,632 of NZ_CP014839.1, forward strand.
TGAGCCAGGACATTGCCTCGCTGGTGACTTATCACAACCGCGTGGCCTCGGCGCGCGCGCACGCGGCCCAGGTCAACGCGCAGCTGCTGTGGCAGGAGTGGCAGGTCGCGCAGAAAGCGCGCCTGCTGGCGCTGGACCTGTACTGGGGCGGGCAGGCGATCGCGGCCAGCCAGGCCCGGCTGGCCGCGCTCACGCAATTGAGCCGGCGCCTGCAGCAGGCGGTGGACCAGGGCAGCCTGAGCCTGGCCGCGCTGGGCCCCGTGCAGGCCTCGCTGGCCTCGCAGGCGCGCTCGCTGCAGGCGCTGCATTTGACGCAGATGGACAACTGGCGCGCGCTCGACGCGCTGCTGGGGCTGCGCCCGGCGGTGCGCTTCGATATCGCCCGGCCGCATCCGCCGGTGCTGCCCGCGCAGCTGGACGCGCTGGCCGCGAGCGTGGCGCAGCGCCGCCCCGACCTGATCGCGCTGCGCCTGGGCTACCGCTCGGCCGACCAGGACGTGCGCGCGGCCATCCTCGGCCAGTTCCCGGCGTTCGTGCTGGGCGGCTCGTGGAGCTCGGACACCTCGGACGTGCGCTCGGGCGGGCCCACCGTGACCTTCGACCTGCCGATCTTCAACCGCAACCAGGGCCAGATCGCCCAGGCGCGCGCGAGCCGGCGCGTGCTGCACGCGCAGTATCAAAGCCGGCTCGATGACACGCAGGCCAGCATCCTGGCGCTGCGCGCGCGCAGCCAGTATCTGGCCGCGCGCCTGGGGCCGGCGCGGGCCGCCGCGGCCACGGCCGGCGCGCAGGCCGAGGCGGCCCGCGGGGCCTATGCCCAGCACAATCTGGACCAACGCACGCTGGACGATTATGAGAGCACTGCCTTGCAGCAGCGCCTGGCGCTGTTCGATCTGCAGCGCGGCCTGGGCGAGGCGCGCATCGCACTGACCCTGGAGCTGGGGCTGGGCCTGCCGCCCGCCCGCATCGCTCCGCTCGATTCCAAGAGGTAAGCCATGAACTATCGATGGATTCTCGGCGCAGCGCTGCTCGCCGTGGGCACGGGCGCCGCCTTGGGCGCGCCGGCCAAGGACGCGGCACCGAGCGTGCTGGTCACGCTCACCGCCTTGCATCAGGGCAGCCTGGCGCGCACGGTCTCGGCCTACGGGGTGGTGCAGCCCGGGGCCGCGGGCCAGCGCACGGTGATGGCGCCGGCCTCGCAAACGGTGGGCGCGGTGTACGTGCGCGCGGGCGAGGCCGTGGCCGCGGGCGCGCCGCTGCTGCGGCTGGTGCCCAGCCCCGAGACGGCCGCGGCCTACGCGCAGGCCCGCTCGGCGCAGCGGGTGGCCCAGCAGTTGGCCACGCGCACGCAGCAGATGTTCGCGCAGCACCTGGCCACCGCGCAGCAACTGGCCGATGCGCAGAAGGCCGCTGGCGACGCGCGCGCGACGCTGGCCGCGCTCGATGCGCAGGGCGCGAACGGGCCGACGGTGCTGCGCGCGCCGTTTCGCGCGATCGTGCTGCGCCTGTCGGCCGCGCCCGGGGCGCTGGTCTCGGCGGGCACCCCGCTGCTGGCGCTGGCCAGGCCCGAGGCCCTGGTGCTCAAGGTGGGGGTCACCCCCGCGCAGGCCGCGCTGATCCAGTCTGGCGAGTCGGCCAGCATCGCCGTGCTGGGCCAGGCGCAGCCCATCGCGGGCCGCGTCGAGCAGCGCGGCGCGATGATCGATCCGGCCAGCGGGCTGGTGCCGGTGCAGATCGGCGTGCCGGCCAATCGGTTGCTGCCCGGCCAGGCGGCCGAGGCCACCATCACGGTGGGCCGGACGCAGGGCTATGTGGTGCCGCATGCGGCGCTGCTGGCCGACGATCAGGGCGCGCCGTACGTGGTGCAGGCCAAGGGCGGCGCCGCGCGCAAGGTGCCGGTGCGGGTGCTGGGCACGCACGGCGACCAGGACGTGATCGCCGGCGCGGGCCTGGACGCGGGCCAGCCGCTGGTGCTCTCGGGCAACTACCAGCTCGATGACGGCATGCACCTGCGGGTCGCAGCCCAGGGAGCGGCCAAATGACGCTCGCCGGCTGGCTTCACCGTTATCGCCTGCCGGTGCTGAGCGTGGCGTTCGTGCTCACGATCGCCGGCATCTACGCGGCCATCAGCTTGCCGGTGGGCCTGTTCCCGCTGACCAGCTTCCCGCGCATTCGCATCGAGGTCGACGCGGGCAGCATGCCGGCGCGGCAGATGCTGGTCGATGTCACGCAGCCGCTGGAGGCGGCCGCGCGGGCGGTGCCCGGGGCGGTGGACGTGTCCTCGACGACCTCGCGCGGCTCGGCCGAGATCTTCGTGGACTTCCCGTGGGGCTCGGACATGAACCGGGCGCTGCTGAGCGTGGATGCGGCCTTCGCGCAGAAGCTGCCGGACCTGCCGGCGGGCACCGGGTACGATGCGATCCAGATGAGCCCGAACGTGATCATGCCGTTCGTCTCGTACGCGCTGCTCTCGGACCAGGTCTCGCCCGCGGCGTTGCGCCAGCTCGCGCGTCACCAGATCCTGCCGATGCTCACCGGCATCGCGGGCATCCGGCGCGTGGGGGTGCTCGGCGGCCAGACCCCGGAGGTGCAGGTGTCGGTGGCGCCGCAGACCCTGCAAAGCTACGGGCTGACGATCGACGACGTGGCCCACGCGCTGTCGGCCACCAACACGGTGGCCGCGGTCGGGCGCCTGGAGGACAACGACCTGCTGTATCTGGCGGTGGCCAACAACGCCTTCACCTCGATCGAGTCGGTGCGCCGCGTGACGGTGCCCACCGCCGGCGGCGGCATCGTGCGGCTGGACCAGATCGCCCAGGTCAAGATGGGCTCGGCCCCGCAGTGGCTGCTGGTCGACGACAACGGCCACCCGGCGGTGACCTTCGACGTGTACCAGCAGGACCGGGCCGATTCGCTGGACCTGGCCCGCCAGGTGCAGCAGCGCCTGGACGCGTTCATGAAGACGCAGCCGGGCTCGATCCATCTGTATAAGTGGTACGACCAGACGCAGCTGGTGCGCTCCTCGATCGCCGCGCTCGAGGAGGCCATCGCCATCGGGCTGGTGTTTGCCGCGGGGGTGCTGTTCTGGTTCCTGCGCAATTGGCGGGTGACGGCCGTGGCGATGATCGTGGTGCCCATGTCGGTGCTGTGCAGCGTGCTGATCCTGTACCTGCTGGGCATGACCCTGAACATCATGACGCTGGGCGGGATTGCCGCGGCCATCGGCCTGCTCATCGACGACGTGATCGTGATGATCGAGCATATCGCGCGGCGCGTGGGCCACCCCGATCAGACCGACCCGCATGCGGGGGTGCTGCACGCGGCGCGCGAATTCCTCTCGCCGCTGCTGGGCTCGACCCTGGCCACCACCATCATCTTCATCCCGCTGGCGTTTCTCTCGGGCATCACCGGGGCGTTCTTCAAGTTCCTCTCGCTGACGATGGCCTCGTCGCTGATCATCTCGTTCCTGCTCACGGCCTTCACCGCGCCCTTGCTCGCGCGCGGCCTGGTCGACTTCAGCAAGTGGAAGGACCCCGGGCACGGCAAGGACACCTGGCTGCGGCGCACCCACGCGCGCCTGCTCGACAAGCTGTTTCGCGTGCCCTTGCTGATCCTGCCGGGGCTGCTGGTGCTCATCGGCTTCGGCTACCTGGCCTACCACCACGTGGGCACCGGCTTCCTGCCGCGCATGGACGAGGGCGGCTTCGTGCTGGACTATCAGACCGCGCCGGGCACCTCGCTGGGCGAGACCAACCGGGAGCTCGCCCAGGTCGAGGCGATCCTCAAGCACAACCCGTACGTCGACACCTACTCGCGGCGCACCGGCGCGGGGCTCGGGGGCGACCTGAGCGAGACCTACCAGGGCGACTTCTTCGTGCATCTGACCGATGCGGCCAAGCGGCCCGACATCTGGCACGTGATGGACGACATCTCGGCCAAGGTCACGCAGCAGGTGCCGGGCATCGACTTCGATACGCACCAGCTGATGAGCGACATGATCGGCGACATGGTGGGGCGTCGCCAGCCGGTGGTGATCCAGCTGAGCGCGAAGGATCCGGGCGTGCTGGGGGCGGTGGCCCAGCGGGTGGCCGATGCGATCGGCAAGGTGCCGGGGATCGAGCCGGCCTCGGTCGACGACGGCGTGGTGCCGGCGGGCGACGCGCTGGAGATCCGGGTCGACCCGGCCGCGGCCGCGCTCAAGGGCATGACCCCGGCGCAGGTCAAGGCGCAGGTCTATCACTACCTGCACGGCGCGCTGGTCACCCGCTATCTGGGCACGGTCGAGGACGTGGGGGTGCGGCTGTGGCTCGCCGCGCCGCACACGCCGATCTACCGGGACGCGCTGGGCGCGCTGCCGCTGCGCGCGCCCAACGGGCAGCTGTTCACGCTGGGCACGGTGGCCAGCACGCGCTTCGTGGCCGGGCAGCCGCAGCTCACGCGCGACAACCTGCAGCAGATCGTGGCGGTGACCGCGCAGATCGGCGGCGGGCACGACCTGGGCTCGACCATTGCCGCGGTCAAGCACACGCTGGCCAAGCCCGGGCTGATCCCGCCCGGGGTCAGCTACACCTTCGGGGGCGCCTACAAGCAGCAGCAGATGGCGGTGCGCGGCATGTTGAAGGTGTTCGCCGCGGCGGTGGTCGCCGAGATCATCCTGTTGCTGTTCCTGTACCGGCGCCTGCTGATTCCGCTGATCATCATGGGCACCTCGCTGGTGTCGACCGGGGCGGTGTTCGTGGGGCTGTGGGTCACCGGGGTGGAGCTCAACATCACGGCGATGATGGGCATGGTGATGATCATCGGCATTGCCACCGAGATGGCGATCTTCCTGGTCTCGGAGTATCAGCTGCTGCGCGAGAGCGAGGGCCTGGGGCCGCGCCAGGCGCTGCGCGAGGCCGCACTCAACCGGCTGCGCCCGATCGTGATGAGCACCCTGGCGATGATCCTGGCGCTGGTGCCGCTGGGCGCGGCCATCAGCGGCTCGGGCGACCAGATGCTCCAGCCCCTGGCCATCGCCATCATCGCCGGCGCCCTGGTGCAGCTGCCGCTGGTGCTGGTGGTCATGCCCGTGCTGATCGAGTTGTTCACCCGGCGCAGCGAGACGGCGACCGCGTAGTGAACGGCTATCGTCATGGGAAGCGCCTTCGGGCGCTTCCCTGGCGAATCTCTTTCGGCGAAACTCACCCCGCCTGAATCGATGCCCCATCTCGGTCTCCGCATTTCAAGCAGACGGACCGAGACATAACCGCCATCGCCTAGAATAATGGGCCCATTAACGTGGGTCGCCTCGTCAGACGAACGCGCCGCTCCGGTAACTGAGAAAGCAACCCTCGTAGTCGGCGTGTTCTCACGGCAATCACCGACGCAACAGCCATCACCAATATCCCCTTTTTGCGATGCCCCCCCGACCGTGCAATCGGTAGCGGTCCCGTAGAGTTAACGTGCTCGCCGAAACATGCCCCTGCATAGCACGCTTGCTCGATACCCTGCGTCGGTTACCATTCCATCTCTTACCACTGGGTGACGGCGGCCGGATTGTCGTGACGGATAACCGGCAACGATGTCAATCGCGCCAGTCGCACTCACCCTGGCGCAATTGAGCATTTGATCCGTTGGGTAGACCTATGGGGGCGCACATGGAAGTCAAATGGTTGGAGGATTTCATTGCGCTCGCGCAATGCAATAACTTCTCTCGAGCAGCCGAGTTGCGCAATCTCACCCAATCGGGATTCAGCCGCCGCATCCGCGCCCTGGAACAATGGGTGGGCGCAGCACTGGTGGACCGAAGCACCTACCCGCCATCGATCACCGCTGCCGGTGAACTGCTGCTTGAAACCGCCCGCGACGTGGTTCATAAACTGGTCGACACCCGAACCGTGATTCGCACGCAACAGCGCATGCCGGGTGCCGGACTGCTGATCGCCGCCGGACATACGATTGCGCTGAATTTCCTGCCAAGCTGGCTCACCACGCTGGCGAATCATCACATAAACCTCAGCGCCCGGGTGACGGCAACCAACGGTCACGATTCGATCATGATGCTGGTCAACGGCAGCTGCGAATTGGTTCTGGTGTATCACCATCCTGACATCGCGCTGATGCTGGACCCGGTACGCTACGATTTCGTTACGGTGGGTCGCGATGCGCTGTTGCCGGTCAGCCGCGCCACGCCGCACGGGCAGCCGATGTATAGTCTGCCGGGCCGCGCCAATCATCCCGTACCACTGCTGTCTTACACCGAAACATCGTATTTCGGTCGAGGCGTCAAATTGATCGTGAAGCGAGCGAATCCCGCTCCGGCGTTATATCTTCGCTACGAGTCAGATATGGCGGAAGTGCTCAAGCGCATGGCGCTGCAAGGACATGGGATGGCATGGGTACCGGCGAGTTCGATCCAACGGGAATTGGACATCGGCGAGCTTGTGCCGTCTGGCGCACCAGCCTGGCATCTGGACCTGGAGATTCGCGCCTATCGTGATTTAACCAACCAGAGTCCGGCCCTCGAGAAACTTTGGTCTTACCTCAAAGCGACCGCATAGTCCGCAGTCCGGCGCGGCGCGTCAAGCGTGACGGCCTGACGCATGATCTATGACGATTCGTCATTACGGCTTGCTGAACCCGCATAACGCTACGGGCCAGCTTCACTATACTGGGTTCCAGCGAATGCCATCGGCCGACCGATATGGCAACCATCGCGCGCACCACGCTGACCGAGGCAGGCATTCTGCCTGGTCATCCCAAATGCCTGATCCTTGGAGACAAAATTGAATCTATCGCCGTTTCCGCGTGTCAAGCTTGGACATTTCCCAACCCCGCTCGAACCCCTCGACCGCCTGAGTGAATTGCTCGGCGGACCCAGGATTTTCATTAAGCGGGACGATTGCACAGGGCTCGCAACCGGCGGCAACAAGACACGCAAACTGGAATTCCTGATGGCCGATGCACTCGCCAAGGGAGCCGACACCGTGCTTACCCAGGGCGCAATTCAGTCGAATCACGCGCGGCAAACCGCAGCAGCCGCGGCTAAGCTTGGCTTGAAGTGCCGTATCCTGCTCGAGAGCCGCATCGATAATCCCACCACCGAGTATCTCCAATCGGGCAACGTGCAACTCGATCATCTGCTTGGGGCGCCGACGAGGGTCTACCCCGAGGGGACCGATATGAACCGGGCGATGCAAGAGGCCGCCGACGAGGTACGTCATGACGGCGGTACGCCATACGTTATCCCCGGCGGCGGCTCCAACGCGATCGGCGCGCTAGGCTATGTGGAGTGCGCATTGGAATTGCTCGTGCAAGGCAACAGCATGGGAATTCGCATTGATCATGTCGTACACGCAACCGGTAGCGCCGGCACGCAAGCGGGTCTGGTCGCAGGCTTCGAGGGCTGTCGCAGCGGTATTCCGGTGCTGGGCATTGGTGTGCGTGCGGCTCGACCAACTCAGGAAGAAAACGTTTATCGCGAAGCTCGCGAAACCGCGGCACTGCTCGGCATGCATGATGCGGTGGCTCGTGAACGAGTAATCGCCAATTGCGATTATGTCGGCCCGGGATACGGGGTGCCCACTGACGGGATGTTGGAAGCGCTCACCCTGCTGGCACGCACCGAGGGCATTCTGCTCGACCCAGTCTATACCGGCAAAGGCATGGCAGGCCTCGTCGATCTGGTCAGGAAAAAGCATTTCAGGCAGGGACAAAACATCGTTTTTGTCCACACCGGCGGCAGCGCGGGTCTATTTGGCTACACCAGCGCGTTTGCGGCCTCGAGTCCTAAGTGGTAAGGCGCTCAGAATCGGTGCACGCAAGGCCGGACAACATCGCGCGAATGCGAAAGTGCCGATAGAGCAACACACCGCTTTGCAAACGGACATATTGAAGCAAGCTGCCCGGCGCAGCCACATTGATCAAAGGAGATACTAACCAGACGGATTTTGCCGTGGAGAAACAGCATCGCTTGGCTACCAACAAGTACCATTCGAGGAGACGCAATGAGTAGCGGTGATTTGCAGACTGAGTCGGGCTTCCACCTGAGTAAAACGTTGGGTGTGTTAGCCATCATGGCATCGGCCGTCACGCAGGAGTATGGGGCCGGCATCAATTTTGTCGCAGTGCAAAGCTTGAGCGTATATCCCGCGATCCGTGATCTTGTGCCGCTCGCGATGTTCGTGACCGGACTGCTGGTGCTCACCAAGACCTATCTGTATGCCCGCTTCTCGCAAGTGATGCCCAGCGCCGGATCCGCCTACGCCTGGATCGTGCGAAGCCTGGGTTTGCCAATCGGCTTCGTGGCGAATTTCATCTGGTGGGTTGGCGTGACTTCTGCGATGGGTTTTCTTGCCTTCGCGTTTGGCACGTTTCTCGGCCAAGCATTCGCAAGCGCCGGCTGGCCCATCGGTGCCGAAATCATGACGCCCACCGGGCATATCATTGTTGGACTGCTGGCCATCTGGCTGGTCTTTGGGATCCATGCCAGTGGTGTCCATCAATATGGGCGTTTCGTGACGATTCTTTTTGCGCTGATCCTGATTGTGGCGCTGACAATTGTCGGGGTTGCCTTCACGACACCGCAGCAGACATTCCTCCATCTGCTAAGCACCCGGGAAAATCTCACTCTGACGGCTCCGGCGAGCGCCGAGCCATTCCGCCTGGGTGCATTTTTCTCGGTCTGCGCCCTGTTCATCTTCGCCTATGGCGGCATCAGTGCCGCACCGGGCCTGGGAGGCGAGTCTCGCAATGCCAGGATATCGGTACCTCGCGGCATCATGTGGGCCTGGTTCGTCGCTGTGGTCCTATTCACCACCGTCTCGGCAGCGCTCTTTCACGTAGCCCCCTGGTGGGCCATTATCGGTTTGATCAAAGCCGGCAAGTCATCGCTGGCTACCGCCCCCGGCCTGATCAGCATCATCGCGCCACGCACGCTGAGTGTGACCTTGAATTTCGTCGTGGCGCTGGTGGTCGGCAAGACGCTGGCACCCCAAATGATGTGCGCCTCGCGCATGGCTTTCGCCTGGGGGCAGGACCACATGTTCAGCGACCGATTTGTTCAAACATCCAATCGCCGCGTGCCGATGGCGGCGCTGCTGCTCTCAGCCGGACTGGCATCGCTCTTCCTGCTGGAATCGGCTTACGTCGGCTGGTCGCTAGGCGTGGTGGTACGTTCATTGAGCGTGATTCTGATCTGGTTCCTGATGGCGGCCAGCGCGCTCAACCTGCGGTTCAATCCCCGCTTCTCGCAAACGCCCTGGAGCGCCCCGCTCAAACGGGATCCGTGGCTCATGATGGCCGCGATCGCTTCACTGGTGATTACCGTCGTGTTATTTCGTGCCGCCGCGATCTCACCGCATACGCCGTTTGTTTTTCAGCCGTTGGTCCAGGGCGTTGTGCTGGCAATAGTCGGCATGGTGATCCTGGCGAGTGCTCGGCGGCGAGCAGCGCTCACGGGCGAGAATCTGGGCGAGCGAGTCGCCGCGCCGCCGTTGGAGTGATTGCCCGATAGGTGCCCGACCGCGCAATGCCGCCACATGGCTCCCAATGACCGGGCAACCTGCTCATGTGAGAGACCGGCGCTGAGTTGAAGCGCAAAAGACGAAAACCCCTGATTTCTCGCAAAATCAGGGGTTTTCATTTTTTTACTGGCGGAGACGGAGGGATTCGAACCCTCGATCCAGGTTTTGGCCCAGATGCTCCCTTAGCAGGGGAGTGCCTTCGACCTCTCGGCCACGTCTCCTGAACTTCGCGCCGCGCTGTCCGGAAGACGGCGCGGCGAAGGCAGAATAATAACGGTTCGGGGCAGAACGGTCAAATATCATGACGCTCTGCTGACGATCCGCCTCAACTCAGGCCTCAGGCCTGATCGAGTTCGAAAGCCTTGTGCAGGGCGCGCACGGCCAGTTCCATGTATTTCTCGTCAATCAGCACCGAGATCTTGATTTCGGAGGTGGAAATCATCTGGATGTTGATCCCCTCTTCAGCGAGCGTGCGGAAAGCCGTGCTGGCGATGCCGACGTGCGAGCGCATGCCGACGCCGACCACCGAGACTTTCGAAACCTTCGGATCGCCGACGATTTCGGCGGCACCCACGTGCGCCTGCACGCTGGTTTTGAGGATCTCCATCGCGCGCTGGTATTCGCCGCGCCCCACCGTGAACGTGAAGTCGGTCTTGCCCTCCACGCTCTGGTTCTGGATGATCATGTCGACGTCGATATTGGCGTCGGCGATCGGCCCCAGAATCTGGTAGGCGATACCTGGCCGGTCCGGCACCCCCCGGACGGTGATCTTGCCTTCGTCGCGCTGAAACGCGATGCCCGAGATGACTGCCTTTTCCATCGTGTCGTCTTCCTCAAAAGTAATCAAAGTGCCGGAACGCATTTCCTGCTCGAGCGGGCACAGCGGGTCGGTCAGGCTCGACAGCACTCGGGTCTTCACCTGGTATTTGCCGGCGAATTCCACCGAGCGGATCTGCAGCACCTTGGAGCCCAGGCTGGCCATCTCGAGCATTTCTTCGAAGGTGATCTTGTCGAGCCGGCGGGCGTCGTCGACCACACGCGGATCGGTGGTATAGACGCCGTCCACGTCAGTGTAGATCAGGCATTCGTCGGCCCCCAGCGCGGCTGCCATGGCCACCGCCGAGGTGTCGGAGCCGCCGCGCCCGAGCGTCGTGATGTGGCCGTTCGGATCGACCCCCTGGAAACCGGTGATGACGACGACCTTGCCTTCGTCCAGATCTTTCAGCACGCGCTCGCTGTCGATTTCGCTGATGCGCGCCTTGGTAAACGCACTGTCGGTCTTGACCGCCACTTGCCAGCCCGCGTAGCTCACCGCATCGAGCCCTTCGGCCTTGAGTGCGAGCGCCAGCAAGCCGACACTGACCTGCTCGCCGGTCGCGGCGATCATGTCGAGCTCGCGCGGATCGGGATGCGCGGAAATTTCCTTGGCCAGACCGAGCAGCCGGTTGGTCTCGCCGGACATCGCGGATGGCACCACCACCATGCGATGACCGGCCTTGTGCCACTTGGCGACGCGCTTGGCAACGTTCTTGATGCGCTCGACGGAGCCCATCGAGGTGCCGCCATATTTGTGTACGATCAGAGCCATATCATCACTAAAACATTGATTGCAAAAAATTGGGATTCGACGCAGATGGCGCAACGCTTTTGGCAACGCACTCGGCCAGCGCAAGGCCAGCGGACCGCAAACTCGAGCAGGGATAGGGCGCCCCAGTCAGCGCAACAGGGTATTATCGCATGATTTGCGGCGTCGCTTGACTGCCGCGGGGCTCGCGTGTCAGTCGCCGAGACTATGCCACGCAAGGCGCCACCACGCCCCGGGGTGTGGCTCGAGTTGCCCCGCCGCATCGCGCAGAAGCCGTTGATCGACGCCCAGCCGCGGCACGAATAAAATCTTCGACCCCAGCCAGACAACCGGCACGGCCCGTTGCCAGACCGGCACGCCTTCGGCCTGAAACAGGTTTTTCAGCGTCTTGCTCGGCTGGCGCGGATGCCGCTTGAGCCGTTCGCCGCCGCTTCTTGGCTCGGCACGCAACGGGGCCGAGCTCAGCAGGGCCTCGGGCACGTCCGTGGCCGCATCGACAGCGCTGCCGGGCGGCATCGGCGCAAAGATCAGCGTGCCGCGCCAATTCGGCAAGCGCCACTCGCGCTGCCCGTGCCAGCGCAGCGTCGCCGTGGTGTCGGCCTGGCGCGTCGGCGTGGGTGACGCTTCTTCCCAATACAGCCGATGGCGATAAAGACGCATCACGCGGCCGTCGTGCGGCAACGCGACTTGCGCCGCGCCGTCGGTACGACGCAGTTGTCGCTGCCAGTCCGCCAGGCGCGACTCGCTGGCCGGGCGCAGTCCCTGCACACGTACCCAATACCGCAACAGATTGCTCAGGCGAGCCTCGCCGAGCGTCAGCAGCTGCCGGTGATCGAGCCCCGTGCCATCGGGCCGGCGCGCCGCCTGCAGATCTTGCGCGCCGAGTTCGTCCAGCAGTGTTTGAGCCTGGTGTGCGTGGCGCGCGAAACGCGCCAGCGTTTGGCGATAGCCGGGAGCGTGCCTGGCCAGGGCCGGCATCACGTCATGGCGCAAGGCGTTGCGCAGAAAGCGCGGATCCTGATTCGAGGCATCCTCGACCCAATCCAGGCCGCGCCGTGCCGCATAGGCATCGATGGCCGCGCGCGAGACGTTCAACAAGGGTCGCACCAGTGTCACGCCGGCCAGGCGGCCGGGCCGATCCATCTCGGGCATGCCCGCCACCCCCGGCAGGCCGGTGCCGCGCAGTAATTGCAGCAGTATCGTTTCAGCCTGATCGTCCGCGTGATGGGCCGTCATCAGGCAGGTCGCGCCATGCTGCTGGCATAGCTCGCGCAACGCCGCGTAGCGGGCTTGGCGCGCCGCGGCCTCGACGCCCTGCCCGGCCCGCTCGGCAAGCCGGACCCGGCGCGCGTCGAAAGGCACTTGCAGGGCCGCCGCGCGCTCGGCGCAAAACCGTTGCCAGATATCGGCCTGACGGCTCAGGCCGTGATGAATATGCAGGGCGACCAGATGGATGCCGAGCTCGTCGGCGACACTCGCGGCCGCGTCGAGCAGCACGGCCGAATCGCGCCCACCGCTCAGTGCGATGGCGACTCGCGGGATGGTGCCGGGAATATGGGAGGAGGATGAAACACAGGACGCCAGCCAGCCGGCCAGCGCCTGCCGAACCGCCGCCAAGACGTCGGCGACGGCGCGATCGGCGCCAGAACTATTTGGCGCCGGTTTCCTTGAATTTGCCATAGCTCAGCAGCCGCTCGTGCCGGCGCGCCAGCAACTCGCGCGGACTCATGCCATGGAACTGTCGAAGTGTATCGGCCAGGGCGCGCTTGAGCATGCCCGACATGCCGAGCGGATCGCGATGGGCGCCGCCCAGCGGCTCGTTGACGATCTTGTCGATCAGGCCCAGCGCCTTCAGGCGGTGCGCCGTCAGCCCCAGCGCCTCGGCGGCCTCCGGCGCCTTGGCCGCGCTTTTCCAGAGAATCGACGCGCAACCCTCGGGGGAAATCACCGAATACGTGGCGAATTGCAGCATCAGCACGCTATCGCCCACGGCCACCGCCAGCGCGCCGCCCGAGCCGCCCTCGCCGATGATGGTGGTGACGATCGGCGTCTTGAGTTCGGCCATCACATACAGGTTGTAGCCGATGGCCTCGGATTGGCCGCGCTCTTCGGCGTCGATGCCGGGATAGGCACCCGGCGTGTCGACGAAGGTGAAGATCGGCAGATTGAATTTCTCGGCCAGCCGCATCAGTCGCAATGCCTTGCGATACCCTTCGGGCCGCGGCATGCCGAAATTGCGCAGCGCGCGCTCCTTGGTGTCGCGTCCTTTCTGATGACCGATCACCATGCAGGCCTGGCCGTTGAAGCGCGCCATGCCGCCGACGATGGCCTGATCGTCGGCAAAATGACGATCGCCGTGCAATTCGTGGAAATCGGTGAAGATGTTGCGCACATAATCGAGCGTATAGGGCCGCTGCGGGTGGCGCGCAATTTGCGAGACCTGCCATGGCGTCAGGTTCGCATAGATATCTTTGGTCAGCTGCTGGCTTTTTTTCGAGAGCCGGTCGATCTCTTCGGAAATATCAACTGCCGAGTCGTCCTGCACGAAACGCAATTCTTCGATCTTTGCGTCAAGCTCGGCGATCGGTTGTTCAAAATCCAAAAAGGTTGTTTTCATCGAGTAACCCCGGAAAATTCGGCAGCGTATTGTAACTCTTGCGAGACGATCCGGCCGGATCGCGCACAGATATATCTAATCGCCGCAAATAACATCAGTATTCGACCGGTAGCGGATCGAGGCTGCGCCACATGTACCACGTCGCCACGGACCGCCACGGTTCCCAGTTGGCGGCGACCTCGCGCGCTTCGCTGCGCGTCACGGGCTCGCCGCTGAAATAGTTTGTGCTGATCGCGTTGATCAAACCGATATCGTCGAGCGGCAGCACATTGGGCCGCAGCAGGTTGAACATCAGGAACATCTCGGCCGTCCAGCGACCGATGCCACGGATCTGCGTCAGTTCCGCGATCACGCTCTCGTCGTCCATTTCGGACCATGAACTCACATGCAACGCGCCGGATTTGAAATGCCCGGCCAGGTCATGGATGTATTCGGCCTTGCGTTTGGACAGCCCGCATGCCGTCAGGGCCTCGTGGCCCGCCTTGAGGAATTGCGCGGGCGTCAGCCGCGGACAGGTCGCCTCGACGCGGTCCCAGACGGATTGCGCGGCCTTCACGGAAATCTGCTGGCCGACGATCGAGCGCGCCAGCGTCACGAACGGATCGCCCCGCCCGAGCAGATGCGCCGGCCCGAACTGCGGGATCAGTTTTTTCAGGATGCGATCGCGCCTGACCAGATCGCTACAGGCTTTGTCCCAGTATTCCGGGCGTCCCGTGCCGGCCGTATGGACAGGTACCGCTCCCGTTACGACGACCGGTACCGCCTTGGACGTGTCGATTTGGGTGGCTTTACTGGTTTTGGCGACGACCTGCGTGGTTTTCGCAGCTTTTGCGGGCGTGGCGGGCGCTTTTAGCGCAGCGCTCTTACCGCGCGCAGTCGTGGTGGTTTTGCGAGTTGCCATCGATGTTCTCTTAACCCCGCCGCCATTCGGTCAGGCCGCCCGGCCGATCTTCCAGGACAATTCCCTCGGCCAGCAACTCCGCACGAATCCGATCGGCTTCGGCGAAATTCTTCGCTTGCTTGGCCGCCGCGCGCGCGGCAATGCGTGCCTCGATGCCGGCATTGGCCGAGGCCTGCGCGCTCGCGTCGCTGCCTGCTCTCGGCATCCCCTGGAGGAACACCTGCGGCTCGCGCCCGAGCAGTCCCAGCGTCGCGGCAAGCCCTTTGAGCTGGCGCGCCAGCTCGGCCGATTGGGTTTTGTTGATCGTGTTGACCAGCTCGAACAGTACCGAGACGGCCAGTGCGGTGTTGAAGTCGTCGTTCATCGCCGCGCGAAAACGCTGCGCGTGATCTTCTTCCCAATCGAGCGGCGCGGCGTCGGGTGCGACATCCTTGAGCGCCGTATAAAGGCGCGTCAGCGCGCCGCGGGCGTCCTCGAGATGGGCGTCGCTGTAATTCAACGGACTGCGGTAATGCGTGCGCAGAATGAAAAACCGGACGACTTCGGCGTCGAACTTTTCCAGCACTTCGCGGATGGTGAAGAAGTTGCCGAGCGATTTCGACATCTTCTCGTTGTCGACCCGCACGAAACCATTGTGCATCCAGTAGTTGACGAAAGGCTTGCCGCTCGCCCCTTCGCTTTGTGCAATTTCATTCTCGTGATGCGGAAATTGCAGATCGGCCCCGCCGCCGTGGATGTCGAAATGCTCACCCAGCAGCTGGCAGCTCATGGCCGAGCATTCGATGTGCCATCCGGGGCGGCCGGCGCCCCACGGCGAAGCCCACTTCGATTCATCGGGCTCCTGCGGTTTGGCGCGCTTCCACAGCACGAAGTCGAGCGGATCGCGCTTGGCCTCGTTGGCGGCGACGCGCTCGCCGGCGCGCAAATCCTCGAGAGATTTGCCCGACAGCTTGCCGTAGCCTACGAATTTCCGTACTGCGTAATTGACGTCGCCGTCGTCGGCCTGGTAGGCGTAACCGTTGCGCTCGAGCCGGCCGATCATGTCGAGCATCTGCGGCACGAAGCGGGTAGCGCGCGGCTCATGATCGGGGCGTTGAACGCCAAGCGCGTCTGCATCTTCGTGCATGTAGCGAATGAACCGCTCGGTCAGCGCGCCGATGGTTTCGCCGTTTTCGCTCGCGCGCTTGATGATCTTGTCGTCGATATCGGTGATGTTACGCACGTAGGTCACACGATAGCCGATCGTGCGCAGCCAACGCTGCACCATGTCGAATACCACCATGACGCGCGCGTGGCCGACATGGCAATAGTCGTAGACGGTCATGCCGCACACGTACATGCGCACTTCGCCGGGCGTCAGCGATACAAATGGCTGCTTATCCCGCGCCAGTGAGTTGTAAATCCGGAGTGAATCCATAGAAACGATGCGTGGCCGCCTGCCGATTTTCCCGCCATGCCAGTCCAGGAAAACGCCCGCTGGTCGAAGGGTACAGCGAGGCGGCAATAGAAGCACGTCCGCACGGCCAAGGAGTATCCCCCAGCACGTGTGAGCGTTTTGTTAGAATGCGGCCGAGTATAGCACCACTTATATGCCCCTTTGCACCCTCCGGCTGCCACTATGACCTTTCGTTTCCGGTTTCTCCCGCGCCCTGTCCTGGCTGTCCTGACGGCCGTGCTCATCATGAGCGGCGCCGCTCAAGCGCAGTTGCTGTCGCCCCAGCAGGAGGCCGGTGCCGCCATCGGCAAATTAGTCGATAGCCGCCAATACCAGGCGGCCCTGCCGCGCATCGATGCCTATCTGAAAAAGTATCCGCGCGATGCGCAAATGCGCTTCACGCGCGGGCGCGTGCTGACGGAACTCGGCCAGCGCGAGCAGGCCATCGCGGCATTCACTGCGTTGACGCAGGACTTTCCTGAACTGCCCGAGCCGTACAACAACCTGGCGGCGCTATATGCGCAGGAAGGCCACTACGAGCAGGCCCGCGCCGCACTCGAGATGGCGATTCGCACCAACCCGAATTTCGCCGTCGCCTATGCGAACCTGGGCGACGTCTACGCCAAACTGGCCACACAGGCCTATGCGCGGGCCAACCAGCTCGCCCCCAGCGCCAACGTGAACGCGAAGATCCAGGCGCTCGATCATCTGCTGCAGAGCCAGACGATCGCGCCGGTGTCCGCAGCACCAGCCAGCGCGGCTCCGGCCGTCAGCGGTCACACAAGTCCCTGATGCGGTGGCGTCTTGCCACTGCAATGCCATTACCGCCGTTATTTTCGGGAATGAAATCCATGTCAAATCGTCTTTCTCTTTGGCGCGTCGCAGCATGCGGCGCAACCGCCCTGAGCTTGCTGAGCATCGCCCCCGTGCACGCTCAAGACAAAAACCAGGCGGCCTCGACGAGCCATCCGGTCGTGCAGTTCAAGACCAGCGACGGCGATTTCAAAGTCGAACTGTTTCCGGAGAAAGCACCCAAGACGGTCGCCAATTTCGTTCAGTATGTCAAAAGCGGCTTTTATAACGGCACGATCTTCCACCGCGTCATCAACGGCTTCATGATTCAAGGCGGCGGCTACACGCCCGACTATAAAGAGAAGCCGACGCGCGCGCCGATCGCACTGGAAAGCCGCAATGGCCTGAAGAATGCGACGGGCACCATTGCGATGGCCCGC
Organism: Pandoraea thiooxydans; assembly: GCF_001931675.1. NCBI lineage: Bacteria > Pseudomonadati > Pseudomonadota > Betaproteobacteria > Burkholderiales > Burkholderiaceae > Pandoraea > Pandoraea thiooxydans. The sequence continues at coordinate 2,609,905 of NZ_CP014839.1, forward strand.
ACCAGTGATCCGAACTCCGCCACCTCGCAATTTTTCATCAATGTGGCGGATAATGCTTCATTGGATTATCCGCAGCCGGATGGTTACGGTTATGCGGTGTTCGGCAAGGTCATCGCCGGCATGGACACGGTCGAGCGCATCAAGGCGGTGCCGACCACTACCCGCGGCCCCTATGCCAATACGCCGGTCACTCCTGTCGTGATCAAATCCGCCGCCGTGGTTCAACCCTGAACCGGAACCTGGCATCATCTCCACTTTTTTGCAAAGGAAACATCATGGTCGAGCTGCACACCAACTTCGGCGTCATTCGTCTCGAACTGGACTCGGACAAGGCGCCGAAAACCGTAGAGAATTTTTTGAACTACGTGCGTAAGGGCCATTACGACAACACGATTTTCCATCGCGTCATCGATGGCTTCATGATTCAGGGCGGCGGCTTCGAGCCGGGCATGAAACAGAAGGAGTCCGACGCGCCGATCGAAAACGAGGCAAACAACGGCCTGCAAAACGATCGCGGCACGATCGCAATGGCTCGTACCAACGACCCGCACTCGGCCACGGCGCAGTTCTTCATCAACGTGAAGGACAACGAGTTCCTCAACTTCAAGGCGCCCAACTCGAGCGGCTGGGGTTACTGCGTGTTCGGCAAAGTGATCGAGGGGCTCGATGTGGTCGACCAGATCAAGGCCGTCAAAACCGGCTCGCGCGGTTTCCACCAGGACGTCCCGACCGACGACGTGATTATCGAAAAAGCCGTGATCGTCGCCTAACTCGCTCTCGTATGCCGTTCGAGATCGCGCGGTTGCCCGCCTCGTTTCATTTGCGCGGGCCCGCGCTTTTTATTTCCGATCTGCACCTGAGTCCGGCACTGCCGCGCACGACGGCCGCCTTCGATGCCCTGTTGCAGGGCCCGGCACGGTCAGCGGGAGAGTTGTTCATTCTGGGTGACTTTTTCGAATATTGGGTCGGCGACGACATGCTCGATACCGACCCGGACGACCCAGCCTCGTTCGGCGCCTTCGCCCGCGATATCGCCGCCCGGCTCGCGGCACTGGGCGCGACTGGCATTCCGATCCACATCATGCCGGGCAACCGCGACTTCCTGCTCGGGCAGCGATTTGCCCGCAGCGCCGGCGCCACGCTGCTGCACGACCCGTGTGTCGTCGAGCGCTTTGGACAGCGCATCGTGCTCACGCACGGAGATATGTTATGCCGCGACGATCTGGCCTATATGCGTTATCGCCGCATCGTGCGCTCGCCCCGGCTGCAGCACCTGTTCCTGGCATTGCCGCTGCGGTTTCGCATGGCCATCGCCGAACGGCTGCGCGCGCGCAGCGCCGGCACCCAACAGCGCAAAATCTATGACGACGTCGATCATGCGGCGGCACGCGAATTGTTCTCGTGCGCCGAGGCCCCGACGCTGATCCACGGCCATACCCACCGCCCCGCGTGTCACGAAGACCGCGACGCCCGGGGGCGGTCCACGCATCGCTGGGTGCTCACCGACTGGGAGTGCGATCATGGCCAGCCGCGGGCCGGCTATCTCCAATGGGACGCAGACGGCTTGCGGGCCGTGCCATATTCGGCCCCGCAGCACCTTTAGCGCGCCGGGTATTGGCAGGCGAACCCGGCGCCGACGGCATGAGCTTGCGCCTCGCGCAAATGGCGGGCTAGTTGTCCTGAATGCCCTCGCCGAGCTTGCGTAACTCGCTGGCGTCCACCTTGCAGCGCTGCAGTACCTCCAGATGCGCGCCGAGCCGGTCGAGCGCGGCCAGTATCGCCTCGATTTTCTGGGAGTGATCGGCTGCATTCTCGATCAGGCCGTGAATCGCCAACGACACCGGGTCATCCGCATTCGGCGTGATGCCGTAAGCGGAGAACTCGGGTTTGGCGGCCTCGCCCTCAGGTTTTTCGCGCGGCCGGTCCGGCGAGATGACGCGCGCCGGGTTGCCCACCGCGGTGGCCCCTGGCGGCACCGGCTTGACCACCACCGCATTGGAGCCGATCTTCGCGCCCTCGCCCACCGTAAAGCCGCCCAGCACTTGCGCGCCCGCACCGACGATGACGCCCCGCTCGAGCGTCGGGTGGCGCTTGGCGCCACGCGTGAGCGATGTACCGCCCAGCGTCACTCCCTGGTAAATCGTGCAGTCGTCGCCGATGATTGCCGTCTCGCCGATGACTACCCCCATGCCGTGGTCGATGAACACACGTCGGCCGATGGTCGCGCCGGGGTGAATCTCGATGCCGGTCAGAAAACGGCCGAATTGCGACAGAAAGCGCCCCAGCCACCTGAAGCCGAGTTGCCAGCATCCGTGCGCCATCCGATGCCAGAGCACCGCGTGCAGCCCCGGATAGCAGGTCAGAACTTCCCAGTTGCTGCGCGCAGCGGGGTCTTTTTGCCGAATCGCGGCAATGTCTTCGCGAATATGGGATAGCGTTTCAGATGGCATGGCCCTGATATCGATCTCGAATGCGTGTTGGGAAAAGGCAAAAGGCGACGCGCGATGTCTTACGATGGCGCATCGCATGCACGGCGAGCGTTACGCGCGCGTACAGGACACGGAGTACGGCAGGCACGCGCAACAACGTTGACGCAGACGGTTCATAGGCGGCGAGTCGATTTTACGGAGGGGCGCCGAAGAGCGCCTCGACCGGGCAATTCTGGACTTATGATTTCGGATTGTATGAGTTTTTGCGAATCCCTGCTGAGCCCCGGGTTGCCTGCGCAATACGCTACTTGCGAGGCTGCCGCTGCAGGATATGCTTGGCGATGCCGCGCAAAATATTGACTTCCTCGTGCTCCAGGCCGCTGCGCGCGAACAGGCGGCGCAGCCGCGTCATCAATCGCTTCGGGTTGGCCGGATCGAGAAAATCGAGCGCCACCAGCGCCGACTCCAAATGCGCGAACATTCCTTCGATTTCATCACGGCTGGCCAGCAACTCCCCGGGCGGCGGCTCGTACCCGGACAGCGACGGTTGCTCGGCCAGGCACGCCAGGCGTGCCTCATAGGCGATCACCTGCACCGCCTGCGACAGATTCAGCGATGCATACGCCGGATTGGCCGGGATATGCACCAGGGCGTTGCAGAGTTCGACGGCCTCGTTGGGCAACCCTGCCCGCTCGCTGCCGAAGACGAAAGCGATCTGTTGGCCGCGAACCGCATGCCGGCATGCCAGGGCCGCCGACTCGCGCGGCACCGCCGATGGCGGTCCATATTCGCGGGTGCGCGCGGACAGTGCCACGGCCCAATTGACGCCGGTCAGCGCCGCCGGCAGATCCGGCTCGATGCGTGTGGCGGCCAGGACGTCGTCGGCGCCGCTGGCCAAGGCAATGGCCTCGGGGTGCTGCAGGACGTCGCTGCCCAAGCGCGGAGCGGCCAGCACCAATTGGCCGAATCCCATGGTCTTGATGGCCCGCGCGGCCGCACCGACATTGCCGGGGTGACTGGTTTCCACCAGCACGAATCGGAATTGATGAAACAGCGCATCGCGCCGTGCCACTTCGTCGGGGGGGATCGCCATCGCAAATCTCTCTCAAATGTGCCGAAACCGGCAGCCGGAGCGCACAACTGCACGACAGTTGGCACGACACCCGACTCCTCGGCTAAAATAGCGTTCTTTCGCCGTCGAAGCACCCGTTGATACGAGTGCTTCGCGTGATGCCCGCAGGGCATCGCCACGGCAGCGCTCTTATCCAAAATTCATCACGCAATCGTCGCGCGGTTGTCGGGCAGCGTCCCGGCGGTCCAGCACACAAAGGATTATTTATGCATCCCATGCTCAACATCGCGGTCAAGGCTGCTCGCCGCGCTGGCCAGGTCATCAATCGCGCTTCGCTGGATATCGATCTGGTCCGGGTCAGCAAGAAACAGCATAACGATTTCGTGACGGAAGTGGACAAGGCCGCCGAACAAGCCATTATCGAAACCCTGCTGACCGCCTATCCGGAGCACGCGATTCTAGCAGAGGAGTCGGGCGCTTCCGGGCAGGACTCCGAGTTTCAGTGGATCATCGATCCGCTCGATGGCACGACCAATTTCATCCACGGCTTCCCCTATTACTGCGTATCGATCGCGCTGGCGCACAAGGGCGTGGTCAGCCAGGCGGTCATCTACGATCCGACCCGCAACGACCTGTACACGGCCTCGCGCGGGCGCGGTGCGTTTCTCAATGACCGCCGGTTGCGGGTGTCGCGCCGCGACCGACTGGCCGACAGCCTGATCGGCACCGGCTTTCCGTTCCGCGACCTGCAAGGTATCGATAACTATCTCAAGATGTTCGGCGCAATGACCGAACATTGCGCAGGCATTCGCCGCCCGGGCGCCGCCGCGCTCGATCTGGCCAGCGTCGCCGCCGGGCGACTCGATGGCTTCTTCGAGCAGGGGCTCAGTCCGTGGGACATGGCGGCCGGCAGCCTGCTCATCACCGAGGCCGGCGGTCTGGTCGGCAACTATGTCGGCGACAGCAACTTCCTGCATCACGGGGAGATTCTGGCCGGCAATCCGAAGGTTTTCGCGCAAATGGTCAAACTGCTGGAAGGCTATTCAAGCGTCAAGCCGTCGGCCTGAGGCAATTGCGCGCGGCCCGCGGGCCGGACACCTCTCAAAAAAGCCGGTACTGCATGGCAGTCACCGGCTTTTTCTTTGCCCTCCGGCGCTCTTTGGCGCTTAACCGCCCAGCCGGCTGAGCACCGTCTGACGTCCCAGCAGCGCCAACACCGCATCGATCGACGGCGTTTGCGTTTGTCCCACGGTCAGCAGGCGCACCGGCATCGCCAATTGGGGCATCTTCAGGCCATGCCGCGCCAGCACGGCCTTGAACGCGGCACCGATCGCTTCCTTGCTCCACTCGACGTCGCCCAGCGCGGCGGCCAGATCGGCCAGCGCCGGCTTGACCTGCTCGCTCAGGTGCTGAGCCAGCGCCTCGGGCGCCGGTTGCGGTACCCGGTAGAACATCGCGGCATTCGCGGCGATTTCCTTGACGGTGTTGGCGCGGTCCTTGAGCAGGCCGACTACGCCGGCCAGCGCCGGACCGCCGTCGGTCGACAATCCCTGCTGGGCGAGAAACGGCTGCGCCAGGCCCGCCAGCCGGTCATTGTCGGCCTGTTTGATGTAGTGGTTGTTCAACCATGCCAACTTTTCAGGGTTGTGCTGCGCCGGCGATTTGCCCAGATGCTCGAGGTCGAACCATGCGACAAACTGCTCGCGCGAGAAAATCTCCGCATCGCCGTGCGCCCAACCCAAGCGGGCGAGATAGTTCAATACCGCTTCGGGCAAGTAGCCTTCGTCGCGGTATTGCATCACGCCCATCGCACCATTGCGCTTGGACATTTTCTCGCCCTGATCGTTGAGTACCGTGGGCAAATGCGCGTAGACCGGGGGTTCCTTGCCCAGCGCCCGGAAAATATTGATTTGACGCGGTGTATTGTTGACGTGGTCATCGCCGCGAATCACGTGCGTAATGGCCATGTCCATGTCGTCGACCACCACGCAGAAATTGTAGGTCGGCGTGCCGTCGGGCCGGGCGATCACCAGATCGTCCAGTTCTTCGTTCGAGATTTCGATGCGGCCCTTCACCGCGTCGTCCCACGCGACCGACCCGCTCAGCGGATTTCTGAACCGCAGCACCGGCGCGACGCCCGGCGGCGGACTCGGCAGCGTCTTGCCCGGCTCGGGCCGCCACCGACCGTCGTAGCGCGGCTTCTCGCCTTTGGCCCGCTGCTCCTCGCGCAGGGCGTCGAGTTCTTCGGGCGTCATGTAACACTGGTACACCTGACCAGCCTCGAGCAACTGCTGCAGCACTTCACGGTAGCGATCCATGCGCTGCATTTGATAGAACGGCCCCTCGTCGAAATCCAGTTCGAGCCACGCCATGCCGTCCAGGATCGCCTGTACCGCAGCCGGCGTCGAGCGCTCGAGATCGGTGTCTTCGATGCGCAGAATGAAGTCGCCGTGATTGTGGCGCGCAAACGCCCAGGGATACAGCGCGGAGCGAATATTGCCCAGATGAATGAAGCCAGTCGGGCTGGGGGCGAAACGTGTACGGATTTTGCTCATGATAGGCCTGAAGAATTGCGGCGAACCAAACAAAAAGCCCGCGATTGGCGCGCAGGCTGATTGTCGAGGGCTGCCCTGAAGCGGCTTGAAAGCTGAAGCCGCCATTATACAGCCGGGCTTGTGTCGCGGATCGGGCATATACTTGGCTATCCCGTCAACGGCAGCCCTGCGCGCGTCTTATGTCTCACTCATCGAGCCACACCGCCGCCCCGGCCGTACTGGAGGTCCGGCACTATGAGCCGCTCCAGAACAGCGACCTGCATGAGCACCACCAGGTGGTCATCGGCCTGGCCGGCCGCATGGAAATCGCGCTGCCAGGCAGCGCGGGCGAAATCACCGCGCGGCGTGGCTGTGTGATTCCGGCCAGCGTGCGCCACGATTACCGCGGCGAGCGGCGAAACAGCCAGCTTGTACTGGATTTACCGGTATCGCGGCATACCGACGGACCGTTATTCGATGATGCGAGATTCTTTACGCTGGACCGAGATCTGGTGCATCTGGTGCATTTCATCGCGGAAAACACACAACGGCATCCGCAACGCCAGGCGCTGCGCCTGCGCGGCTGCCATTTGCTGCTCGATGCGCTGAACGAACGCTTGAGCCCGCAACGCACCGACGCCCGGCGCCTGGACGTCGCGAAGATCGACCAGTTCATGCGCAGCCGCCTCGATGAGCCGGTGACCACGGCCCAGTTGGCCGGGCTCACGGGGCTGAGTCCGCGCCGCTTTCACGATTGCTTCGTGGCGGCTGCCGGCACCACGCCGTACCGCTATCTGCTGCGCCTGCGGCTGGAGCGCGCCGCGACGCTGCTGCGCCAGAACACCATGCCGCTGAGCGACATTGCGCTGGCGGTCGGCTTCAACGATCAGAGCGCGTTGACGCACGCGTTTCGCGCGGCGTACGGCATGCCGCCCGCGCAGTGGCGCAAACAGGCCATGGCGTAGCGCGAGCGGTGTCCTGGCGCAAAAATTCGCCGGGAGCCGCCCCGCCTCACGCCACGATGTCCGCCAGCGCGTCGCAGAGCGCGTCGCATTCCTGGTCGGTGCCGACCGAGATGCGCAGGAATTGCGCGATACGCGGCTTGGCAAAGTGCCGCACCACGATGTGCCGCGCCCGCAATGCAGCAGCCAGCGTCGCGGCGTCGTGCGCCGGGTGGCGCGCGAAGACGAAGTTGGCGGCCGAAGGCAACACTTCGAACCCCAGCGCGCTCAAGCGAAGCGTCAAGGCATCCCGGCTCGCCATGACGGCCCGGCGGGTGTGCTCGAAATGATCGCGGTCTTCAAAAGCGGCCACCGCGCCCGCCTGGGCCAGTCGATCCAGCGGGTAGGAGTTGAAGCTGTTTTTGACGCGCTCCAGGCCCGCGATCAGATCGGCATGACCCAGCGCAAAGCCGACGCGCAATCCAGCCAGGGAGCGCGATTTGGAGAGCGTCTGGACCACCAGTAGATTCGGATACCGGTCGATCAGCGTCACGGCCGAGACGCCTCCGAAGTCGATATATGCCTCATCGACGACGACAACGGAGTCCGGATTGCCGCGCAGGATCGCTTCAACGTCCTGCAATGGCATCAGGCACCCTGTCGGCGCATTGGGATTGGGGAAGATGATGCCGCCGTTCGGGCGCACGTAGTCGGCCGCCCGGATCGTGTATCGGTCGGTCAGCGGCACGCTCTCGTAGGCGATCTCATACAGGCCGCAATAGACCGGGTAGAAGCTGTACGTGATGTCGGGAAACAGAATCGGTCGTTCGTGCTTGAGCAGCGCCTGAAATACCAGTGCCAGCACTTCGTCGGACCCATTGCCCACGAATACCTGCGCAGCGCTCAGTCCGTGATAGGCGGCAATGGCCGCCTTCAGGCGCGCGGCGTCCGGGTCGGGGTAGCGCCGCAGGCCGTCGCCGTCGTCGCCCAGCGCGTCGCGCACGGCTTGCAGCACGCGTGGCGACGGCCCATAGGGATTCTCGTTGGTATTGAGCTTGATCAGTCGTTCAAGCTGCGGTTGCTCGCCCGGCACGTAGGGTGTCAGGCGTGCAATACCGGGACTCCAGTAGCGGCTCATGGCAGTGGCGATCGTTGGTCAGATATCCAGTCCGCGCGCCAGATCGGCACGGATGTCGGCAGCGTTTTCCAGCCCCACCGCCAGGCGAATCAGCCCCTCGGTAATACCCGCCGCGGCTCGTGCTTCCGGCGTGATGCGGCCATGCGTGGTGCTCGCCGGATGCGTGATCGTGGTACGGGTGTCACCGAGGTTACCCGTGATCGAGCAGATTTTCGTGTGATCGATCACTCGCCAGGCGTTGGCGCGCTGCTGCTCGGGCGTGTCGCCCTTGACGTCGAATGCGACGATCGCCCCGCCACTGCTTTGCTGGCGCATCGCCAGCGCGTGTTGCGGATGCGACGGCAGCCCGGGGTAGTAGACACGGGCGATCCCCGGGTGCGCCTCGAGCCATCGGGCGATCTCCAGCGCATTGGCCGATTGCTTCTCCATGCGCAGTTTGAGCGTCTCCATGCCCTTGAGCAGAACCCAGGCATTGAAGGCCGACAGGGTCGGCCCGGCGCTGCGCACGAAGGGAAATATTTTCCCCATGATGTACTCGCGGGTGCCGACCACCGCGCCGCCCAGCACGCGCCCCTGGCCATCGAGGTACTTGGTCGCCGAGTGCACGACCACGTCGGCCCCTAGCTTGATGGGCAGTTGCAAGGCCGGCGAACAGAAGCAGTTGTCGACCACGAACAAGGCGCCTGCCTGTTTTGCGATACTGCCGATGGCGGCGATATCGGCAACATCGGTCAGCGGATTGGACGGCGTTTCCAGGAAGAACATCTTGGTGTCGGGTTCGATTGCCGCGCGCCACGCGTCGAGGTCGCTCGGATCGACGAAAGTCGTTCGGATACCAAATCGACTGAAAATCGCGCTGAACATTTGCAGCGTCGAACCGAAGATGCTTTGCGAACTGACCAGATGATCGCCCGCGCTGAGCGTGCTCATCACCACCGACATGATCGCGCTCATGCCAGAGGCCGTCGCCATGCAGGCCTCGGCGCCCTCCAGGGCCGCGAGCCGGTCCTGGAACATCGATACGGTCGGATTGGTGAAGCGGGAGTAGACGAAGCCTTCCTCGGATTTGGCAAAACGCTCGGCGGCCTCGGCCGCGCTCTTGAAGCAAAAGCTGGAGGTCAGGAAAAGCGCTTCCGAATGCTCGTTGAAGTTGGTGCGCTCGGTGCCGGCGCGCACCGCCAGCGTATCGAAATCGAAGGCGTCCATGGAGGTATCCCTTATCAATAAAAAAGCCCGTTTCGCTGGTCAGCAAAACGGGCTTGAAATTCCATCTATCTAGGCCTCGCTTTAGCTGTTTCGAGGCTGTTTGCCCCGCGTCCGCAAGCTGAAATCAAATCGACGCTCATGCAGTGTACCACCCTGTGCCACAACCCGCCATCACAGACTCAGGTGAGTGGCGCCCTCGTCGTCCGTGCCGCCGTCGGTGCCGTCGCGGTCGCTCTGTGCACGCGGCGACAGGCGCGCCTGCTCGAGCCGGTCGAGATAGGCCGGGGTGACGTCGCCGGTGATGTAGTTGCCGTCGAAGCAGGATGCGTCGAAGTTGCTCAGCGCCGGATTGATGTCCATCACGGCCCGTTTCATGTCTTCGACGTCCTGGTATACCAGGGCGTCGGCGCCAATGATGCGCGCCACCTCTTCATCCGTGCGGCCGTGTGCAACCAGCTCGCTGCTGGTCGGCATATCGATACCGTAGACGTTCGGGAATTTGACCGGCGGCGCGGCAGAGGCAAAGATCACTTTGCGGGCTCCGGCGTCGCGCGCCATCTGGACGATTTCCTGGCTGGTCGTGCCGCGCACGATCGAATCGTCGACGATCAGCACGCATTTGTCCTTGAATTCGACACGCATCGCATTGAGCTTCTGGCGCACCGATTTCTTGCGCACCGCTTGCCCCGGCATGATAAATGTGCGGCCCACGTAGCGGTTCTTGAAGAAACCCTCGCGGTAGTTGACGTTGAGCTGCTTGGCGACCTGCATGGCGGCCGGGCGGCTCGAGTCGGGAATCGGCATCACCACGTCGATCTCGTCGATAGGCAGGGTTCGCTTGATCTTCTCGGCCAGGTAATCCCCCATGCGCAGCCGGGCGTCGTAGACCGGAACACCGTCCAGGCACGAATCCGGCCGAGCCAGATAAACCAGCTCGAAAATACAGGGGTTCAGGCTCGGCGCATCGGCACATTGCTGCGTGTGCAGATTGCCATCGAGATCGATGATGACGGCTTCGCCCGGTGCCACATCGCGCACGAAGGTGAACCCCATGCCCTCGAGCGCCACCGATTCGGAGGCGACCATCCATTCGGTACCGTTCGGACCGTCGTGGCGACCAAAGCACAGGGGCCGGATGCCGAAAGGATCGCGGCATGCAAGCAGGCCGAAGCCGGCAATCAGCGCGACGATCGCATAGGAGCCGCGCACGCGCCGGTGCATCCCCGAGACCGCGCGGAACAGCCCTTCGCGCGAGAGCGAGATGTCGGTGCTGGCAGTCTGCAGTTCATGCGCCAGCACGTTGAGCAATACTTCCGAGTCGGAACTGGTGTTGATGTGACGGCGATCGACACGGAACATCTCGTCCCTGAGCTGTTCCCAGTTGGTCAGGTTGCCGTTGTGCGCCATGATGATGCCGTATGGCGCGCTGACATAGAACGGCTGCGCCTCTTCGGCGCTGCTGGCCGATCCGGCGGTCGGATAGCGCACCTGACCAATGCCGATATTGCCCGGCAGGCTGCGCATGTTGCGCGTGCGAAATACGTCGCGCACCATGCCGTTGCCCTTGTGCATGTGAAACGAGTTGCCGTTCGCGGTCGCGATACCGGCGGCGTCCTGTCCACGATGCTGCAGCAACAGCAGACTATCGTAAATGAACTGATTGACAGGCGATTTGGAAACTACCCCTACGATGCCGCACATGGCATGAGTCCTTCAAAAAAACATCGAAACCTTCACATGGCGCCAGCCGACAGGCGCTCACTCGGCACGTACTGCGCGACGGCGTCCGGCAGGAACGGCCTGAGCACCTGCAAGCCCTGTTCGACATAGGGCCGCAACAGCGACTGTTGCCAGAACGTTTGCTGCGGCGCGTCGGTCAGGCGGGCAGCGCACACCAGAATCATCAGGATCACTACGCCGCGCACCACGCCGAACAGCGTGCCCAGGCCACGATCGGCCGGGCGCAGCCCGGAAATCTCCACCAGCTTGCCCAGCAGGCTGTTGACGATGCCAGCCAGAAAAACCACCGCCACAAACACCAGCACGAACGCCAGCAAACCTTGTGTCACCTCGCGCCCGGGCAAGTCGCCGGGCAGCCAGCGGGTCACCGTGGGAGCCAAGGCCCGCGCCACGAAAAACGCCACTACCCAGCCGATAAGGGCGAATACTTCCCGCAAGAACCCGCGCCACATCCCCAGCAGCATGGACCCGGCCACGATCACCAGCGCCAGATAATCGACGCTGGTCAGGATCGCGCCATGCGTTGCGCCGACCAACTCAGGAGACCTCAGCTATCTGTGCCTGCAGGCCGATGCGGCGCACCTGGCGCGCGGCATCCTCCGCGCTGGCTTTGTCCTTGAACGGCCCGGCACGCAACAAGAACAGCGTGCGGCCGTTGATCTTGCGCTGTTCGACGTAACTGGGCACCTTGGCGGCCTTCAGCTTGGTCAGCCAGTTCATGGCACGCTGACGATCGGCGAACGCGCCAATGCGTATGACGAAATGTCCGGCCTTGTCTGCGGCGGCGGCCGTGGTGGCCGGCGCCGGCTTACTGGCTTGCGGCTCGGCCTGCGCCGGTTTGGCCGTCACGGCAGGCGCCACGGCGCGCGGCGCAGCACTTGGTGCCGCTTTGTTCGTTTTGTCGGCCGGGGCATCAGCCGGCGGATTGGCAGGCGCAGCGGATTTGGCGGCATCCGGCACGACGCTCTCGCCCTGGCCCAGGCTTTGCTGGGTCGCCGCGATCTTGACGGGCGGCATGGTCTGGTTCTGGCTCGGAATTTCGATTGCGATATCGCCGGTCGCCGGCTTCGGCTTGGAATCGAGCACCATCGGCAGCACGATGACGGCCGCCAGCACAAGCGCCAGAGCGCCAACCAGGCGGCGGCGCGCACGTTGCTTTTCGGGCAACAAGGGGTCGACCTGAGGATGTGCGCTATATTCGTTCGCCGCCGCGGTGCGCGGCGCGCGGGCACGGCTGGCGCGCTTGGGAGTTACGGATTCGACTTCTTTTTTGCGGAAGGAGAACAATCCCATGGCGAGGCTCAGGTCGTGGCGGAAAAACCGGCATTAGCCGTCATGCGCCCAATTCCAGTGTGTCGGTCATTCAATGGCGCTCCAACTTGCGCTGGGCAATTACGCCGGCAACGGTATAGAACGATCCGAAAACCACGATTCTATCATTGTCGCGAGCCACTTTTCGTGCCTCGAGATATGCCTGCTCGGGCGAAGCGAAGCGCTGCACCGAATGATCGGCGTCTGTTCGGAAACCGGCCGCCAGAAGTTTCTGCTCCAACACCTCCGGCGCGGCCGCGCGCGCCGTTGGCAGTGCGCTCAGGTACCAGTGATCGACCTTGTCCACCAGATGTTTGAGGATGCCGCCGATATCCTTGTCCTGCATGGCGCCGAACACCACGTGCGTGTATGGGAAGTAACCCATGCTGTCGAGATTCTGCCCCAGCACGGCGGCGGCGTGCGGGTTGTGGGCAACGTCAAGCACGACAGCCGGCTGGCCAGGCAGCACCTGGAAGCGCCCCGGCAGTTCGGCGGCGGCCAGGCCGCGCCGCATGTCCTGTGCGCTGACCGGCAGGCGCTCCCGCATGGCCTCCAGGGCCGCCAGCGCCGCGGCCGCGTTCAGCAGCTGATTGGCGCCGCGCAGAGCCGGATAGGCAAGCGCCGCCCGACGCAGGCTGCGCCCGCCATAACTCCATTGCTGCTTGTCACCCTGGTAATTGAAATCGCGGCCAAACAGCCAGAGATCGGCGTCGATCTCCTGTGCGTGATCGATCAACGATTGCGGCGGCACCGGGTCGCTGCAGATCGCCGGCCGGCCGGTTCGGAAGATACCCGCCTTCTCGAAGCCGATTTTTTCTCGGGTATCGCCCAGATAGCTGGCGTGATCGATATCGATACTGGTGACGACGGCGCAGTCCGTATCGATGATATTGACCGCATCGAGTCGCCCGCCCAGGCCGACCTCCAGGATCACGGCGTCCAGGCCGCTGGCGGCGAACAGATGCATGATCGCCAGCGTGGTGAATTCGAAATAGGTCAGCGATACCGGCTCGGGGAAACTGCATCTAGCTGATTCGACCGCTTCGAAATGCGGCAGCAGTTGCTCATCGCTGGCAATCTCGCCGTTGATTCGTGCCCGCTCGTTGAATGCCAGCAGGTGCGGCGACGTATGGCAGCCGACCTTGTAACCGGCGGCCAGCAGCATCGCTTCGAGCAGCGCGCAGGTCGAACCCTTGCCGTTGGTGCCGCCCACGGTAAACACCGGGCAGGCAAAGGTCAGCCCCAGGGCCTGCTTGACCTTGCCGATACGCGCAAGGCCCATGTCGATACCCACGGGATGGGCGGTTTCCAGGTATTCGAGCCACGGAGAAAGCGTTGGAAAAGTCGGCATGGGACAGGCAAAAAAACAAAGCGCGGACGCCGCCGCGCTGAAGACTGAATCTTACGCTGAATTCGAACTGCGTTCAGGCCACCGCGTCGGCCGGCTGGCGCTCCATCAGGGCGATCAGCCGGGCGATTTCCTCCCGCAACTTGCGACGATCGACGATCATGTCGATCGCCCCTTTCTGCAGCAGGAACTCGGCGCGCTGGAATCCTTCCGGCAGCGTCTCGCGCACGGTCTGCTCGATCACGCGGGGCCCCGCGAATCCGACCAGCGCCCTGGGTTCGGCAATCACGACGTCGCCCAAAAAGGCGAAGCTGGCCGACACGCCGCCCATGGTCGGATCGGTGAGCACGGAAATGAAAGGCAATTTCGCTTCCGACAGCTTGGTCAGCATGGCGGTGGTCTTGGCCATCTGCATCAGGGAAAGCAGACTTTCCTGCATGCGCGCACCACCGGAGGCGGTAATGCAGATGAACGGCACACCCTGTTCGATGGCATTTTGCGCGCCGCGCGCAAAGCGCTCGCCGACCACCGACCCCATCGAGCCGCCCATGAAACCGAACTCGAAGCAGGCAACGACCACCGGCAGCGTATGGATCGCGCCACCCATGACCACCATGGCATCGGTCTCGCCGGTGTCTTCCATGGCCTCCTTGATGCGCTCCGGATACTTGCGGCTGTCCTTGAACTTGAGCGCGTCGACCGGCACGATTTCCTGGCCGATCTCGTAGCGGCCTTCCGGATCGAGAAGGCCGTCCAGGCGCTCGCGCGCGTTGATGCGCATATGATGGTCGCATTTGGGGCAAACGTGCAGGTTTGCCTCGACGTCATTGCGATACAAAACGGCTTCACACGACGGGCACTTGACCCACAATCCCTCGGGAATGCTTTTGTTGCGTTGGGCCGGATCGGTCTGCTTGATCTTGGGCGGCAACAGTTTATCGAGCCAACTCATCGTTTCTCCTTGGCCGTTATTTACGGGTTGCAGGCATTTCATCCAGTGCAACGCGAATTCCGGCAATGAATTCAGCCAGCGATTTTACCGCTTTCGCGGCACTTTGGTCGTCCTGATCGCGCGTGGCGTCTTCCAGCAACTGAATGATCCGGCTACCGATCACTACGGCGTCGGCCACCTGCCCGATCACGGCGGCCGTCTGGGCGTCGCGGATACCGAAGCCGACACCGACCGGCACGCTGACGTGCCGCTTGATTTGGGGGATCTTGCCGGCAACGCTGTCGGGATCCAGGTGCGCGGCGCCGGTCACCCCGGTAAGCGACACGTAGTAGACATAACCGCTGGCCTGCTTGGCGACCGCCGCGATCCGCTCGTCGGTCGAGGTCGGCGCCAGCAGGAAAATCGGATCGAGGTTGTGCGCGCGCATCTGCGCGGCAAACGCGTCGCTTTCCTCGGGCGGATAGTCAACCACCAGCACGCCGTCAACGCCGGCCATCTGGGCGCGTTGCGCGAACGCTGCGAGCCCCATGCGCTCGATCGGATTGGCGTATCCCATCAGCACGACCGGTGTGTGTGTATTTTTGCGTCGAAACGCCGCCACATTGTCGAGTACTTGCGCCAAGCTGACGCCCTTGACCAGGGCGCGCTCGGCCGCGCGCTGAATCACCGGCCCGTCAGCCATCGGGTCGGAAAAAGGCACGCCGAGCTCGATCACGTCGGCACCGTTGTCGGCCAACACATGCATGAGGTCGACGGTCCACGCCGGCTCGGGATCGCCAGTCATCATAAAGGGAATTAGGCCCTTCTTACCCTGCGCTTGCAGTGCCTGAAAAGTCGCTTGTATGCGGGACATGGTTTTCCAATTGGTGAATGCGTTGATGGGCGAGCGCGCAGTATTGCGGGTTGATTTCGTAGCCGATAAAGCGGCGCCCGTGACGAGCGCACGCAACGGCGGTGGTGCCGCTGCCCATGAAGGGATCCAGCACCAGCCCATCCGGGGGGCAGGTGGCCAGCACCATGCGCTCGATGATATCGAGTGGTTTTTGGGTCGGATGGTCCACTCGCTCCAGATCCTGCCGGTGCAAGCGAGAAACCGACCACAAGTCTTTCGGGTTGTAGCCGAGCTCGAGCCATTTGCTGCCCTCGAAGATGCGTCGGCTACGCGCTTTCTTGGTGACCGGGTCGTAGGGAATACGCACCGCGTCGAGATTGAAGTAATAGTCCTTCGAGACCGCAAAAAAGCCGATGTTGTCGTGCACCGAACTGAAGCGGCGTGTGGTGCCGCCCATGCTTGGAACGCGTCGGTCCCAGATGATTTCGTTGATCATCAGCATGCGCCGTTTGAGAAATACGAACAGTTCGGGCGCGTACTGCCAGGTGCAGAAAATGTAAAGGGACCCGGACGCCTTGAGCTTGGGAATCGCGAGGTCGAGCCAGCCATACGTCCAGGCGAGAAAATCGTCGCCCGAACGCATGTCCGAATCGTTGCCGTAATCCTTGCCGAGACCGTAGGGCGGATCGGCCAGGATCAGGTCGACCGAACCATCGGCCATCTCAGCCGCACTGGCTAGAAAATCGGCGTGACGTATCGATACCGACGTGCCGATGAGCGGTGGGGTGGCCGACGGCGCCGGCTCGCTGATAGGATCATCCGTGGAGCGCGTCATGGTGTGCCTGTTCTCACGGTCGCGACGGGTACCGGCCGCACTATGGCGCGTCCTTGCCCGCGACGGCCATCACCGTATGCATGTCCTTATCGCCGCGCCCTGACAGATTGACCAGCACCAGCTTGTCCTTGGGCAGCGTCGGTGCCAGCTTGCAGGCATAGGCCAGCGCGTGACTCGATTCCAGCGCCGGGATGATGCCCTCGATGCGGCAGCAATCGTGAAACGCCTGCAGCGCCTCGGCGTCGGTGACCGCGACGTATTCGGCGCGATGGCTGTCTTTGAGCCAGGCATGCTCGGGACCGACACCGGGATAATCCAGCCCGGCCGAGATCGAGTGCGTTTCCAGAATCTGGCCGTTGGCGTCTTGCAGCAAATAGGTGCGATTGCCGTGCAGCACACCAGGCGTGCCCCCCACCAGCGCCGCCGCATGGTGGCCGGTGGCAATGCCCTCACCCGCAGCTTCCACGCCGATCAGCTTGACGCCGGCATGGTCCAGATAGGGGTGGAAAATCCCCATCGCATTGGAGCCGCCGCCAACGCAGGCGAGCACGTAATCAGGTTGGCGCCCTGTCAGCTCGGGCATTTGCAGCTTGCACTCCTGCCCGATGACGCTTTGGAAATCGCGCACCAGCATCGGATACGGATGGGGCCCGGCCACCGTGCCGATGATGTAGAACGTATTGTCGACATTCGTCACCCAGTCGCGCATCGCTTCGTTGAGCGCGTCCTTGAGGGTTTTCGAGCCGGATTCGACCGGCACCACGCGCGCGCCCAGCAATTGCATGCGATATACGTTGGCGGCCTGGCGCTTGACGTCTTCGGAGCCCATGTAGACGACGCATTCCATACCGAAGCGCGCGGCGATGGTGGCTGTGGCCACGCCATGCTGCCCGGCGCCGGTCTCGGCGATAACGCGCGGCTTGCCCATGCGGCGCGCGAGTATCGCCTGACCAATCACGTTGTTGATCTTGTGCGCGCCCGTGTGGTTGAGATCTTCGCGCTTGAGGTAAATCTGCGCACCGCCGAGCTCCTGACTCCAGCGCTTGGCATGGTAGACCGGCGACGGGCGGCCGACGTAATGCTTCAGTTCGTAATGGAATTCTTCCTGGAATGCCGGATCCTGCTGGCATTTTTCGTAGGCGGCGCGCAATTCGTCGAGCGCGTAAATCAAAGTTTCGGAGACGAATACGCCGCCATATGGCCCAAAATGGCCTCGAGCATCGGGGAAATCGTACATAGTGTCACTCACCGCGAGGAGACCGCCGGCATGACCGCCGACGGCTTTGATTATCGGGCGTCCGCAGCGCGAACCTCGCGCACGAACGCCGCCATACGGGCGTGATCTTTCACGCCACGCGCGGACTCCACGCCGCTGGAGACATCCACGGCGTAGGGTCGCACACGCTCAATGGCGTCAGCGACATTGTGCGCGTTCAAGCCACCACTTAAAACGGCCCGATGCGCGAGTTCTTTTGGAATAAGTGACCAATCGAAGACCTTCCCTCCGCCGCCGTACCCTTCGACCAGGGCGTCGAGCAAAATGCCCTGCGCGGCGGCGTAACCATCGGCAGATTGTAGCAAATCCGCGGCACTTTTCGTGTCGGGGCCAACCCGCAGTGCGCGCAGCCATGGACGCCCACCCGCGGCCTGGGCTCCCGCCATGCATTGCTCGGCCGACTCGTCGCCATGGAACTGCAACAGGCCCAACGGCACGCGTGCGACGGTGCGGCGGATTTCATCCGGCGTGGCGTTGACGAACAGCCCAACCACTGTGACAAACGGCGGCACCCGGCTCGCCAGCGCGGCCGCCTGTTCGATCGTCACGTAACGCGGGCTCGGCGCGTAAAAAACCAGGCCGATTGCGTCGACGCCCAGCGCGACGGCGTGGTCGATATCGGCCGGCTGGGAAAGACCGCAAATTTTGATGCGAGTGCGTGTAGTCATGTTGGCCACGGCATGGGATAAGGCCACGCCGCCCAGTTGGGCGGCGGCAGTCGGAATTGGTCAGGATAGCCGACCTGGGCCAGATACAGCCCGTCCGGCATGAACGTCGGCGCCGCGCGACGACGGTCGCGGCTCGCCAGGACCTCCGCCATCCAGCCCGGTGGCTGGCGCCCCTTGCCGATACTGACCAGGCACCCCATCAAATTGCGAACCATATGGTGAAGGAAAGCATTGGCCCGGAAGCGGAATCCATAAAAATGCCCTTGCTGGCCGATATCGATCGCATACATATGTTTGACGGGCGTCTTGGCCTGGCATTCCGACGAGCGAAACGCGGAAAAGTCATGCTCTCCGATCAGGCATTGAACCGCCGCGCGCATCGCCGCGACGTCCAGCGGCGTGTGCAACCATCCACACTTGCCCTCCAGCAATGGCGCGCGCACCGGATGCGCATAGAGCATATAAAAATAGGTGCGCTCGAAAGCTGCGAAGCGTGCGTGGAATTCCCCCGACACCGGTGTGGCCCACTGAATTGCCACCGCTTTCGGCAAAAAAGCATTGACGCCGCGAACCCAGGCGTAATCCGTCCTGTCGAGCGGCGTGTCGAAGTGAACCACCTGACCGAGCGCGTGCACCCCTGCATCGGTTCGGCCAGCAACGTGGGTTTGCACCGGCATACCCGCAAACGCCGCCAAGGCCCGTTCCAGCGCGTCCTGTACGGTGTTGCCGTGCGGCTGGGCTTGCCAGCCGGAAAAGGCGAAACCGTCGTACTGTATTCCAAGCGCTATTCGCATAAGACGCCGCGGCGCGGCGCCGCGCGGGGTTCATCGGATCAAAAGAAAAGGCGCCATCGACAATCCGGCGCCCAAAGCTACGGTCAATCGGTACGCGTATTATCCCAGCGCGGCCATCCGCTTGCGCGCCTCGGCCTGCGCGGCCGCGTCGCCGTCCCTGAGCACCTCTTCGAGCAGCTCGCGCGCGCCGGCCTTGTCGCCGATCGCCAGATAGGCATTGGCCAACTCAAGCTTGGTTTGAATCGTGTCGGCCAGTGGCGCGTGCGCCGGGCTCGACTGCGCCGCATCACCTTCGCTCGCTCCCTTCAAGTCGAGATCGAAGCCCGACAGATCGAAAGACAACGGTTTGAGTGATGGGGCCTCCTCGTGCTCAGGTGCCGCAAAAGGCGTCGCCGATTCGTCGTGTAACACTTGCGAGTCGTCGGGGGCAACTGGCGACGGCGCGGTTGCAGCAACGTCGCCAACAGGCGCCATTGTAAAATTAACCGTTCCCCAGGGCGCTTCATCAGGACTCACGATCGGCTTGTCGGTATGCGCTTCGGTCCGCACCAGTTCATCGGCATGGCCCGGCAGGGACAGGTCGATATCCCCGACCATCTGAGCCACGCCATTGACCGGCATGGTCGGCGGCGTCGGTCTCGGCGCCTTTTCCGTTTCCGCCACCAGCCGCTCCAGCGCAGCCCCGGCGCTAAGCGCCCCGGCCGCCAGCGCAACATCTTTCTCGCTGGATACTTTTTCCATGCGCTGTGCTATTCGCTCGTTCATCGTTTTATCGGTATCGCCACCGGCGGTTGCGTCCGCCGTCGCGCCGTGACTGCCGTCGTCGCCGGCGTCATATGGCCCTTCCTGCCCGACTGGCGTCTCCGGTTGAGCACGTCGACGGGTCATGAACCAGAGGATGGCAAGCAGCAGCACCAGCAGCGCCACACCGGGCCACAAATAAGGATTGCGCTTGAGCGCGTCCCATGACAATGCGGGCGCGCCCTTCTTTTGATGCGCGCCGGCGACCGCCGCCGGCGCCTGCGAGGCGACTGCCGGCGCCGCTGTCGGCTGCGATGCCGTCGGCTCCGAGGCTGCGGCGCTACTTGCAGCCTCACCAGCAGCAGCGACAGCGGAGGCGGAGGCGCCGGATTGCGCTGTCGCCTGCTGCGCCGCCTGCTGCTTTTTCAGCGCCAACAGTTTTTGAAGCTCGCCGACATTCTTCTCCAGCGCCTGAACACGCCCTTTCGCTTCGGCAATGGCCTTGTCGCGGGCGATGCTATCTTCCGCCGTATTGCCTGCCTTCAGTCCTTGCTCGGGACGTGACAAGGTCAGTTCGTCGCCTGACGCGGCAGGCGCTGCGGCGGGCGCCTGCTTTTCGATCGTGCCGCCCGCACTGCGGCCGGCAGCTTGGGGGCGTTGCTTCGTCGCACTTTCGGCAAGACGCGCGCGATAGGCCTGAAACTGGGCTCGACTCTCGGCCACAAAGCGGCTTGCAGCCTGCGGCGAAACTGCCTGCACCGCGCCACTTGAGGGTAGTTGCAATGTGGCCCCGGCCTTGAGAAGGTTCGAGTTGCCGTCGATGAAGGCGCCACGGTTGGCGTTGTAAAGCGCCGCCATCATTTGAGCCGATGTCACGCCCGGCACCTCGCTGGCGAATTGGGCAGCCAGTTCCGATAGCGTATCGCCGCGCTCGACGACGTAACGCTTGCCCTCCTGCCCCGCGGTTGCTCCCGACGGGCGAGTGCCCCGGGGTGTCGCCCCCGTCTCGGACGGCGCGGCCGACGGTGCGACGATCGCCGCACTGCCACGGCGAGTCTGTTCGGCAGACTGGTTGATCAGCAGCGTGTAGGGGCTGGTTTGCCGCCCAGAACGCCAATCGAGCACGATCACGAGGTCAAGAAAGGGGCTCGCGACCGGCTGACGGGTACTGACGTGGATAACATAATGGCTCGGTCCGACTTTGGTCAGACCGAGTCTCAGGTCGGCGAGCGCAGGGGCATAATTCACGCCGGTAAGGTTGAAAACCTCCTGCGGCGCCAAGCTGACACTCAATCCATTCGCTTCGTCCGGAGTCACGTCGGTGACCTGGATATCGGCCTGCAACGGCTGGCCGGCACCGGAACGAACAGTCTGATTGCCCAGCGTCATCGCGTTCGCGTTCAGCAGGCCAGCGCCCCATAAGAGTCCAGCCAGGGCCGTCATGCGCAATGCATTGTGTTGTTTGACCATCTTGCTATTTCGCACCTGTGCCCCTTTGTGTTCTATTCCGCTGCACCAGTTCAAACACCCGGATCGGCCCCTCCCCTGGCCTCACCTTGCACCGCCCTCAGGGTTTCCGTCAAGCGTCGAGCAGAATGCGCAAGGTCCGGCGCAACGGCTCGGCCGCTCCCCACAACAGTTGATCGCCGACGGTGAACGCTGACAGATATTGGTCGCCCATTGCCATCTTGCGCAACCGTCCCACCGGAATCTCCAGGGTGCCGGTCACCGCCGCAGGAGTCAAGTCGGTCATGCTCGCCTCACGTGTGTTGGGCACGACCTTGACCCAGTCGTTGGCCTGACCGATGATGTCGTTGAGTTCATCGAGCGGCACATTCTTGCGCAACTTGATGGTAAGCGCCTGGCTGTGGCAACGCATCGCGCCGATGCGCACGCAGAGCCCATCGACTGGAATAGCTGCCACGTCGGAGCCTTCGCCGCGACCAAGAATCTTGTTGGTCTCGGCACCGCCCTTCCACTCTTCGCGTGACACGCCGTTGCCAAGATCCTTGTCGATCCAGGGAATCAGGTTGCCGCCCAGTGGCACGCCAAACTGCCGCGTTTCAGCCTCGGTCAATGCATGCTGTTTGGCCAGTACCTTGCGGTCGATCTCGAGAATCGCCGAGGCCGGGTCATCCAGCAGCGACTTCACCTCGCCATGCAGGCTGCCAAACTGGGTCAGCAGTTCCCGCATGTGCTGCGCACCGCCGCCGGACGCGGCCTGATAGGTCATCGAGGTCATCCATTCGACCAAATCGTGCTGGAACAAACCGCCCAGACCCATCAGCATGCAACTGACGGTACAGTTGCCGCCAACGTAATTCTTTACGCCGCTGCCGAGCGCCTTCTTGATGACATCGAGATTGACTGGGTCGAGCACGATCACGGCATCATTTTTCATGCGCAATGTCGATGCGGCGTCGATCCAGTATCCGTTCCAGCCCGCAGCGCGCAGTTTCGGGAAAATGTCGGTGGTGTAATCCCCCCCCTGGCAGGTGATGATGATGTCGCATTTTTTCAGTTCGTCGACATTATTGGCGTCTTTGAGCACCGCTTCATTTTTCGCTTGCGCAGGCGCTTTGCCCCCTGCGTTGCTGGTGCTGAAGAACACCGGCTCGATCAAGGAAAAATCGTTTTCCTGCTGCATCCGCTGCATCAGGACCGAACCGACCATGCCACGCCAACCTACCAGACCTACGGTTTTCATCTTGCACTCTCTCAATTGACTCTGCGGCCGCACCATCGTGGTGCCGCCGCAGACGATTCATCACTCCTGCAACGCGGCCACCACCGCCTCGCCCATCTGGCGCGTGCCCACCTTGGTGGCGCCTTCCTGCCAGATGTCGGGCGTGCGCAAACCCCGTGCCAGCACCCGCTTGACGGCGTTTTCGATGCGCTCGGCCTGCGCGGTCTTGCCGAACGTGTAGCGCAACATCATCGCGGCCGACAGGATCGTCGCCAGCGGGTTGGCCACTCCCTTGCCAGCGATGTCGGGTGCCGATCCGTGCGACGGTTCGTACAGGCCCTTGTTATTTGCGTCGAGCGAGGCCGACGGGAGCATCCCGATCGATCCGGTCAGCATCGCCGCCTCATCGGAAAGAATATCGCCAAACATGTTGCCGGTCACGATCACGTCGAAGTTCTTCGGCGCTTTCACGAGTTGCATTGCGGCATTGTCGACGTACATGTGCGACAACTCCACATCGGCGTATTCCTTGGCCACGTCAAGCATGACGTCTTTCCAGAGCTGCGAGGTTTCCAGCACATTAGCCTTGTCGACCGAGCACAGCCGCTTGCCGCGCTTGCGCGCCGCCTGAAATGCCACGTGAGCAATGCGACGCACTTCCGGCTCACTGTAGCGCATCGTATCGAAGCCCTCGCGGCTACCGGCAAAAAGACCATCGGGCGCGCTGCGAATACCGCGCGGCTGGCCAAAGTAGATGTCACCGTTCAGCTCGCGGATGATCAGGATATCCAGACCAGCGACGATTTCCGGCTTCAGGCTGGAAGCGCTGGCCAGTTCGTCATAAAGAATTGCCGGGCGAAAATTGGCAAACAGCTGCAGATGCTTACGCAAACCGAGAATGGCTTGTTCCGGGCGCAGTTCACGCGCCAGGGCGTCATATTTCCAATCACCGACCGCGCCGAACAGGACCGCATCGGCAGCCTTGGCCAGCGCCAAGGTTGCGTCAGGCAATGGATGCCCGCTCGCTTCGTAACCTGCCCCGCCGACCGGCGCCTGCTCCAGTTCGAACTTTTCATCCAGCGCGTTCAACACTTTCACGGCTTCGGCGACAATCTCGGGCCCAATGCCATCACCCGGCAACACTGCGATCTTCATTGCATATTCCTTACGTAGATTCGAATTAGCCTGGCAGACGATGGTTAAGCCATGGTTGGGTTGCAAGGCGCCGCGCCTCGAATTCCTTGATCTTGTCGGCATGCTGCAGGGTCAGTCCGATATCGTCGAAACCATTGAGCAGGCAATGCTTGCGAAACGGCTCGACGTCGAATGCAAACTCGCGTCCATCGGGCGCAATCACCATCTGCTTCTGCAGATCGATCGTCAGTTTGTAGCCCACGAATGCAACCGTTTCGTTGAAGAGGTGATCGACTTGGGATTCCGAGAGGACAATCGGCAGCAGGCCGTTCTTGAAGCAGTTATTGAAAAAGATGTCCGCGAAGCTCGGAGCGATGATCGCGCGAAAACCGTACTGCTGTAGCGCCCACGGGGCGTGCTCTCGCGAGCTGCCGCAGCCGAAATTCTTGCGCGCGAGCAGCACGCTGGCGCCTTGATAACGCGCCTGATTGAGCACGAAATCCGGGTTGAGCGGGCGGCGCGCGCAATCCTGCCCCGGCTGTCCTACGTCAAGGTAGCGCCATTCATCGAACAGGTTTTGACCAAAGCCGGTGCGCTTGATCGATTTCAGAAATTGCTTGGGAATGATCGCGTCGGTATCGACGTTCTCTCGGTCAAGCGGGGCAACGAGGCCGCTGTGGACGATAAATTTTTCCATGTTCAATTCACCTGCGACGGAAACATAAAGGCGATCCGTTCGGGGCGGACAGCCACAAAGCGTGTAATTTACTTCTGGGCCGCGTTTTCAATGGCATGCCCGGCCGCCGCCGTATCTTTACCAATACCAGCCACCGTATTGCACCCCGCCAGCATCACGCTCACCAACGCCAACGCCAGCAAAAAAAGCTTTTTCATGATTTCTCCTTATGGGGTAGACGTCGCCAAATGCGACGCCGAGCGGCATCAGATCAAACCAGGCGACGAATATCGACGAAATGCCCTTCAATGGCCGCTGCGGCAGCCATCGCGGGACTCACCAAATGCGTACGTCCCCCGGCCCCCTGCCGCCCCTCGAAGTTCCGGTTCGACGTGGAGGCACAACGCTCGCCTGGCTCGAGACGGTCGGCGTTCATGGCCAGACACATCGAGCACCCGGCTTCGCGCCACTCGAATCCCGCTGCCTTGAAGATCTGGTCGAGCCCTTCGTGCTCGGCCTGCTCCTTGACGAGCCCCGAGCCCGGCACGACCAAGGCCAGACGCACATTCGTCGCGACACGCTTGCCGAGCTTCTTCACGACCCACGCTGCGGCGCGGATATCTTCAATGCGAGAGTTCGTGCACGAACCGATAAAAACCTTGTCGATCGCCACATCTTGCAGCGGTGTATTCGGCTCGAGTCCCATATAGGTCAGGGCTCGCTCCATCGCACTGCGCTTGACGGCATCTTTCTCGCGCTCGGGATCGGGTACACGGTCCTCGATACTCACGACCATCTCGGGAGACGTACCCCAGGTGACTTGTGGACGGATCTGGGTGGCGTCGATTTCCACGACGTGGTCGAAATGCGCTCCCGGGTCGGAATGCAGGGTGCGCCAGTACGCTTGCGCCTGCTCGAACTCCGGCCCCTGGGGCGCAAAGGGCCGCCCCTTGACGTAGGACACGGTCGTGTCGTCGACGGCGACCAGCCCGGCACGCGCGCCCGCCTCGATCGCCATGTTGCAGACCGTCATGCGACCTTCCATCGACAGGGCTCGAATCGCCGGGCCGGCGAATTCGATGGAATATCCGGTGCCGCCGGCCGTACCGATGCGGCCGATGATCGCCAGCACGATGTCCTTGGCGGAGCAACCCCGCGGCAATTGTCCGTCGACCTTGACCAGCATGTTCTTGCTTTTCTTCATCAGCAAGGTCTGGGTCGCCAGGACGTGTTCGACTTCCGAAGTTCCAATGCCAAAAGCCAGGGCACCGAAGGCCCCGTGAGTCGACGTATGGGAATCGCCGCACACGACGGTCATGCCGGGCAACGTTGCGCCCTGCTCCGGTCCGATGACGTGAACGATACCCTGACGCGAGTCGTTCATCTTGAACTGTGTGATGCCGTAATCATCGCAATTGTGATCGAGCGTTTCGACCTGCAATCGCGAGATGGGATCGGCAATGCCGTCGGATCGATCGGTGGTGGGTACATTATGATCCGACACCGCCAGATTCGCGCTGATGCGCCAAACCGGCCGGCCAGCCAGCTTCAGTCCTTCAAAAGCTTGCGGGCTGGTGACCTCATGCAGCAATTGACGATCGATATAAAGCAAGGCGGTGCCATCCTCTTCGGTATGGACCACATGAGCATCCCACAATTTGTCGTACAGCGTCTTAGCCATGATTGCAGAGCCGGGCAAAATCGTTTTATGAATTTTTCATTATGCCATAGCGTAAAAGCGGCTGCGTCCTAAAAAAACCCCCGGCGCCAACGCGCATATGCGTCGGCCACCGGGGGTTTAGGAGCGCCGAGCGAGGCCCTGTCGGCCGGCCTCGGACGCTGATCAGCGCTTGTCGATCGCGGGCACGTCGCGCTTGGTTGCGCCGACGAACAATTGGCGCGGACGACCAATCTTCTGATCCGCTTCGGAGATCATCTCGTTCCACTGGGCGATCCAGCCGACCGTGCGGGCCATCGCAAAAATGCAAGTGAACATCGAGGTCGGAATGCCCAGCGCGCGCTGCACGATGCCCGAGTAGAAATCGACGTTCGGATACAGTTTGCGCGACACGAAGTATTCGTCCTCGAGGGCAATTTTCTCGAGCTGCATGGCGAGCTTGAACAACGGATCGTCGTGCAGGCCAAGCTCTTCGAGCACTTCATGGCAGGTCTCGCGCATCAACTTGGCACGCGGGTCGTAATTCTTGTAGACACGGTGACCGAAGCCCATCAGCTTGACACCCGAATTCTTGTCCTTCACTTGCTTGATGAACTCGGGGATTTTGTCCGGCGATCCGATCTGCTCGAGCATGTTCAGCGCGGCCTCGTTCGCACCACCGTGAGCCGGCCCCCACAGGCAGGCAATCCCCGCGGCGATACAGGCAAACGGATTGGCACCCGACGAACCCGACAGGCGAACCGTCGAGGTCGAAGCATTTTGCTCGTGATCTGCGTGCAAAATCAGGATGCGGTCAAGGGCCCGCACCAGTACGTCGTTGACCTTGTAATCTTCGCAAGGATTGGCGAACATCATGCGCATGAAGTTGGCGCTGTACGACAGGTCGTTGCGCGGATAGGCGAACGGCTGCCCCACGCTGTACTTGTAGGCCATCGCCACCAGCGTCGGCAGCTTGGCGATCAGACGGATCGCCGAAACTTCACGATGGTTGGGATTGTTGATATCCAGCGAGTCGTGATAGAAGGCCGACAAGGCACCGACGGCGGCCACGAGAATGGCCATCGGATGCGCATCGCGGCGGAAGCCGCGGAAAAAGAACTGCATCTGCTCATGCACCAGCGTGTGATGCGTGACGGTATTGACGAACTCCTTTTTCTGGGCGGCGTTGGGCAATTCACCCTTGAGCAGCAGATAGGAGGTCTCCAGGAAATCGCACGACTGCGCCAGCTGCTCGATCGGATAGCCGCGATACAGCAACTCGCCCTTATCGCCGTCGATATAGGTGATCTCCGAATTGCAAGCCGCTGTCGACATGAACCCCGGGTCATAAGTGAACTTGCCTGTCTGGCCGTACAGCTTGCGGATATCGATGACATCCGGGCCCATCGTACCCTGATAGATCGGCATTTCGACGCTCGGCGAGCCATCGGAGAATGATAGGGTGGCTTTAACTTCAGACGGAGTCATATCGTATCCTCAAAAATAAGTCGAAATCCTATACGGAGCGCAGTAGCGCAAGCACATGGCGCACATCCGGTCCATCCAGATCGGCATCGGGCTCCTTGCGGGCCAACAGCAGATCCATCAGATCGTTGTCGCTCAAATCGAACAGCTTGGTCAAAGCGCCAACGTCCTGATCCGAGAGCGCCGCTTCGTGCTTGGCGAAGAAACGCTCCAGAATCAGATCGTTTTCTAGCAGGCCGCGGCGCGCCCGCCAACGCAAGCGCGCGCGTTTGATCGGGTCGGCCTGATGAGTATTGGCTTCCATATCAGACCGTGCGACGCACCATCAACTCTTTGATCTTGCCGATGGCCTTGGTGGGGTTCAGCCCCTTCGGGCAGACGTCCACACAATTCATGATCGTATGGCAGCGGAACAGTCGATACGGATCTTCAAGGTTGTCCAACCGCTCGCCAGTGGCGCGATCACGGCTGTCGGCAATGAAGCGGTAAGCCTGCAGCAGCCCGGCCGGACCGACGAATTTGTCGGGATTCCACCAGAAGCTCGGGCACGACGTCGAGCAGCTCGCGCACAAAATGCATTCGTACAGGCCATCGAGCTCGTCACGCTCCTGCGGCGACTGCAGGCGCTCCTTCTCGGGCGGCGGCTCGTCGTTGACGAGGTATGGCTTGATCGAATGATACTGATTGAAGAAGTGCGTCATATCGACGATCAGGTCGCGGATCACCGGCAGCCCAGGCAGCGGCTTGAGTACGATTTTCTGCGGCAGATCATTCATGTTGGTCTGGCAAGCCAGGCCATTCTTGCCGTTGATGTTCATCGCGTCGGAGCCGCACACGCCTTCGCGGCACGAACGACGGAACGCAATGCCTTCATCGATTTTCTTCAGCTTGCCCAGAGCATCGAGCAGCATGCGCTCATGGCCATCCAGTTCGACCTCGTAGGTCTGCATGTAAGGCGCTGCGTCCTTGTCCGGATCGTATCGGTAAATCTCGAAAGTACGTTTGCTCATGTTGCGAGTCCCTATTCCTTAGAACGTCCGAGCCTTCGGCGGCACGGATTCGACCGTCAGCGGCTTCATCTGTACCGGCTTGTATTCGAGTCGGTTATCGTCGCTGTACCAAAGCGAGTGACGCAGCCAGTTCTCGTCGTCGCGGTCGGGGTAATCACGGTGTGCGTGCGCGCCGCGGCTTTCCTTGCGCGCCTCGGCGGCGATCATGGTGGCCTTGGCTACCTCGATCAGGTTGGCCACTTCGAGCGCTTCCATGCGCGCGGTGTTGAACACCTTCGACTTGTCCTTCAGATGAATGTGCTGCACGCGCTCGGCGACATCCTTGATCTGCTGCACGCCTTCAGCCAACAGCTCCGACGTACGGAACACGCCGGCGTGGGTTTGCATGGTCTTGCGGATATCGTTCGCGACGTCCTGCGCGTATTCTCCGGAGGAGGATCCGTCGAGTCTGGCCAGGCGCTCGAGGGCACGGTCGGCGGCGTCGGCCGGCAACGGCTTGTGCTCGCCCGCGCTCTTGACGAAGTCGATGATGTGGTCGCCGGCGGAGCGGCCAAACACCACCAGATCGAGCAGCGAATTGGTACCCAGGCGATTGGCGCCGTGCACCGACACGCACGAGCATTCACCCACGGCGTAAAAACCGTTGATCGGCGTACTCGTCCCATTCGCCGTGCCGACCACCTGTCCGTGATAGTTGGTCGGAATGCCGCCCATCTGGTAGTGAATGGTCGGCACCACCGGAATCGGTTCCTTGATGCAATCGACGTTGGCGAACTTCAGCGAAATTTCACGAATCGACGGCAGGCGCTTCAGAATCGTCTCCGCACCGATGTGCGACAGGTCGAGCAGCACGTAGTCGCCATTCGGGCCACAGCCGCGGCCTTCCTTGATTTCCTGGTCCATCGAGCGCGACACGAAGTCACGCGGGGCCAAATCCTTCAGCGTCGGTGCGTAGCGCTCCATGAAACGCTCGCCGTTGGAGTTACGCAAAATACCACCCTCGCCGCGCACCCCTTCGGTGATCAGCACACCCGCGCCAGCCACGCCAGTCGGGTGGAACTGCCAAAACTCCATGTCCTCGAGCGGCACCCCGGCGCGCGCAGCCATCCCCAGGCCATCGCCAGTATTGATGTAAGCATTGGTCGAAGCGGCGTAGACGCGCCCGGCACCGCCGGTCGCGAACAGCGTGCACTTGGCTTCGAGAATATGCACTTCGCCGGTCTCGAGTTCGAGCGCCGAGACGCCCAGCACATCGCCATGCTGATCGCGAATCAGGTCGAGCGCCATCCATTCGACAAAGAAATGCGTCTTGGCGCGGACGTTTTGCTGATACAGCGTATGCAACAGCGCGTGGCCAGTCCGGTCGGCTGCCGCGCAGGCGCGTTGCACCGGCTTTTCGCCGTAGTTCGCGGTATGTCCGCCGAACGGACGCTGATAGATGGTGCCGTCGGGGTTGCGGTCGAACGGCATGCCGAAATGTTCCAGCTCGTAGACCGCGTGCGGCGCTTCGCGGCACATGAACTCGATGGCGTCCTGGTCGCCCAGCCAATCGGAGCCTTTGATCGTGTCGTAGAAATGGAAGTGCCAGTTGTCTTCGCTCATATTGCCCAGCGACGCACCGATACCGCCTTGCGCGGCCACCGTATGCGAGCGCGTCGGGAACACCTTGGACAGCACCGCAACCGACAGGCCGGCCTTCGCCAACTGCAGAGATGCGCGCATGCCGGAGCCGCCGGCACCGACGATGACAACGTCAAAACGGCGGCGCGGCAGGGAATTTTTTATTGCAACCATGCTTTTAAACTCTCCAGAGAATCTGTGCGGCATAGCCGGCACACGCCAGCAACCAGACAATCGTCAGCACTTGCAGAACCAGGCGCACACCGACCGGTTTGACATAATCCATCCAGATGTCGCGCACGCCGACCCAGGCGTGGTAGAACAAGGAAAGCAACGTGACGAAGGTCGCCAGTTTCATCCACTGATTGGCGAAAATGCCCGCCCAGCCGTCGTACGAAAAATCCTTCGCAGTGAAAAACCACACCAGAAGAATCACCGTGTAGATGGCCATGACGCAAGCCGTGACGCGCTGCGCAAGCCAATCGCGCAAGCCGTAATGCGCCCCCACCACCAAGCGCTTGGAACCGATATTGTTGTTGGCCATCAGAAGGCTCCAAATAGTTTGAGGGCGATTGCCACGGTGAGCAGCAACGAAAGCACGAGCACCACCAGTGCCGAGCTGCGGCCGCGTTCCTTGGTCACGAGGTGATGGTTCGTGTCCATGCGCAAGTGGCGCACGCCGGCCAGCAAGTGATGCAGGAAACCCCAGGAGAGAACAATGAGAACAACTTTGACAAATCCGTTGGAGACAACAGACTTGAAGGTCAGGAAACTGATCTCTGAAGTGAGACTTTGCTCAAACAGATAGAGGACGAACGGTAAGAGAAGGAACATCAACGCACCGCTGATGCGATGCAGAATGGACACGATGCCAGCCGGCGGAAGTCGATAAGACACAATCTGCCCAATACCGATATTCCGATAAACTGGCCTCTCTTTTTTTACGACTTCAGCCATACTAGACCCCATGTAGTTACGTCAGCCCAAGATTCTAGCGCTGTTTTTAGTGCATTGCACCAACGCACCCCGGCACAGCACCGCCGGCATGGCGCCGCCCGGCAAGATGGGCTGGCGTCGGGAACATCACCGTCAACTCAATTCGTTCTCATAATAGTGCCGCGTGGTGACATACCACCCACGACGCACTTCCACCGGCCGGTCTCCATAAGTGTAGGAAACCCTTTCGACATTCAACAGGGGAAATCCGACCGGCACCTTCAGCAAGTCCGCAATGGCCTCATCGGCGGCCACTGCCCGAATTTTCTCAACGGCTCGGATCATGCGTGTCCCGAATTCGGTCTCGAACAATCCGTACATCGGCCCCTTGTAATCGTTCAGGCGCTCCGCCGTCAGCCCGCGGAACAGCACGCCGGGCAACCAGATCTCGTCGAGCACGGTCGGAGCATCCGAAAAGTCGAGTGCACGGCGAATCAGAATGACGCTGTCACCGGCACGCAAATTGAGTTGCCGGGCGATCTCCGCGGGAGCACGCAACCGGCGGCATTCGATCAGGCGGCTGGGCGGATGCTCCTGCTCGCCGCTGTCCGGCACCAAACGCAGGAATCGGAACTGCACCAGATCTTCGTGATGCGTGGCGACAAAAGTACCCCGCCCCTGCCGCCGCACCAGCAGATTCTCCGCCGCCAGATCATCGATGGCCTTGCGTACCGTCCCCTGGCTCACCTTGAAGCGGCTCGCCAACTCGATCTCGCTGGGAATGATTTCGCCCGGCCGCCATTCGCCGGTTTGCAGGCTCTGCGTGATCAGTGCCTTGATTTGCTGGTATAACGGGCTGAATGTCGGCGAAGAGCCCTCGCGCGTCAACTCCTGCCGTTGCTCGGCATCGCTGGCGGCGCCTTGATTCGTGTCCCTGGCATTCGCGTTCATGCCGGAATTTGACCACAAAACGAGGGGCCGCGTCTATTCAAAAACAGCAATAATCTTATGTCTTATATAAGACATAAGATATTGTTGACATTCGTTTGCCTCACTCCTACACTGGCGCGGGCAAAAGGGGCTGGAAGCGCGGCTGCATACGGAGTATCGTGTCGCAAGTGCACTTTTAATGGTGCGCCATCCCGTCATTCCAACCCCATTTTCACGGAGTCTGGCTGTCAGCCAAGAGCGGCGAGGCTTGCCGCCGTTGGCGCATGACACGACTTCGCAGGTATTTCGTTACGTCTGGAGAATTCTCATGGCAAAACCCGCAATGCGCGTTGCCGTTACTGGCGCCGCCGGTCAAATCGGCTATTCCCTACTGTTCCGCATCGCCAATGGCGACATGCTGGGCAAGGATCAGCCCGTCATCCTGCAATTGCTCGACTTGCCGCAAGCGCAAGCGGCTGTCAAGGGTGTCGTCATGGAACTGGAAGACTGCGCGTTTCCGCTGCTGCAAGGCGTGGTCGTGACCGATGATCCCAAGGTCGCGTTCAAGGACATCGACGTGGCATTGCTGGTCGGCGCACGCCCCCGCAGCAAGGGCATGGAGCGCAAGGACCTGCTGACGGCCAACGCCGAGATCTTCACCGTGCAGGGCCGCGCCCTCAACGAGGTCGCCAAGCGCAGTGTCAAGATCCTGGTGGTCGGCAACCCCGCCAACACCAACGCCTATATTGCGATGAAATCGGCGCCCGATCTGGCGAAGGAAAATTTCACCGCGATGCTGCGCCTGGATCACAACCGCGCCCTGTCGCAAATCGCAGCCAAGACGGGCAAGGCAGTCGCCGACATCGAAAAGCTCGCGGTGTGGGGCAATCACTCCCCGACCATGTACCCCGACTATCGTTTTGCCACGATCGGCGGCCAAAGCGTGAAGGCCATGATCAACGACGACGCCTGGAACCGCGACGTGTTCATTCCGACCGTGGGCAAGCGCGGCGCGGCCATCATCGAAGCGCGTGGCCTCTCGTCTGCTGCATCGGCAGCCAATGCGGCCATCGACCACGTGCATGACTGGGTACTGGGCAGCAACGGCAAATGGGTCACGATGGGCATTCCGTCCGACGGCTCCTACGGCATTCCGGAAGACGTCATCTACGGCGTGCCGGTGATTTGCGCCAATGGCCAATACACTCGTGTGAGCGGCCTGGAAATCGACGCATTCTCGCGCGAGAAAATGGACGGCACGCTGCAGGAACTGCTCGAAGAACGCGAAGGCGTCAAGCATCTGCTGCCGTAATTCAATTTGACGATACGCCGGCGCTCGGTTTGGCGCGCCGGCGCGGCCGGTGCATCAGGCACCGGCGTTTCATCGAGTCTTTTTGGCAAAAAGCAAGTGAACACGAAATCGCCGTTACCGCATGGCGCCGTCACCAAAGACTATTTGGCTTTTTGCCCAAAGGATTGGCTCTCTCCCTCGCGACACGCTGCGCCGGGTCACCAAAAGTGAAATATTTTGTATTCAACCACCGGTGCGCGCGTAGTTCATACGATAATTTGCGCGTTGCGTTCCCTGACACTTGGAGAGTTGAAATGAAGAAGTTGTGCATGTCGGTCATACTGGCGATGTTCTCGGTTTCCGCGTTGCAGATCGCGCATGCAGCGACCAGCAAAACGACGACCCATCACCCGCTTAACCCCTATCACCACTACAAGAAGAAAAAGGTCTACCGCAAGGCCAAGAAAGTCGCCGCCACCCCCGCGGTGCAACCGATTCCCGAGGGTGCCGAGATCTGGCGATGCTCGGATCATCAAACGATGTACATTGCCGGCAACATGAAGCGCGACGCGGTACTGACGATGCACTGGGACGGCAAGAACTACAAGTTGCCGCGCCAGCAAACCACCACTGGCGCCGATCGGTTCCACGATGTCGCCAGCGGCATGGATCTGGTTGTCATTCCCGACAAGGGCATGCTGTTCAGCGACAAATCCGGCGAGCGGATTGCCGACGATTGCAAGACCACCGCGATGGCCCACGAAAATGTCGTCGCACCCACGCAGTCCAGCATCCTGCTCAAGGCAGGCAAGTAACTGATCGACACTTCGCCCCATGTACGCCCCTGCCGCGCTGCCGCCCTGCTTCGCCACTCCTGGTGGGTGTCTGGTGCGGTCGGCCCGCGCTTCATGCCGAGGCGGCATCGGGCGGCGGGCCAGTGCGGCCGTGTGGCGCGACTGGCTGACAAGACGAATGTTGCTTTGCCGACGGGGCCGATCGGGTCTTCGAGCGCTTCCGGGGAACTTCGGGCGATGTCGCCCGCCCACCTATTGAACGATTCATTACACCACTAAACTTTAAAACCGCTTCGTTTTTCTGGTTCACTCAAGGAAAGATCATGGCCCATAACCTCCACAAAACACTCAAAGAGTTCGATATCGGCGGCAAAAAGAAAGGTCAGTTTTATTCTTTGCCTCAGCTGGGCAAGGCCCTCGGCGTCGACGTCTCGCGCCTGCCGGTATCGATCCGCATCGTGCTGGAATCGGTGTTGCGCAACTGCGACGGCAAAAAGGTCACGGAAGAACACGTCAAGCAACTTGCCAACTGGAAGCCGACGGCCAATCGTGTCGATGAAATTCCGTTCGTGGTCGCGCGCGTGGTGCTGCAGGACTTCACTGGCGTGCCGCTGCTGGCCGACCTGGCCGCCATGCGCAACGTGGCCGATCGCATGGGCAAGAATCCGAAGCGGATCGAACCCCTGGTGCCCGTCGACCTGGTGGTCGATCACTCCGTGCAAATCGATCATTTCCGCGAGAAAAAAGCGCTCGATCTGAACATGAAGATCGAATTCCAGCGCAATAACGAGCGTTACCAATTCATGAAGTGGGGCATGCAGGCGTTCGACACGTTCGGCGTGGTGCAACCCGGCTTCGGCATCGTCCACCAGGTCAACCTCGAGTACCTGGCACGCGGCGTGCACAAGAAGAACAACGTCTACTACCCGGATACGCTGGTCGGCACCGACAGCCACACCACCATGATCAACGGCATCGGCGTGGTTGGCTGGGGCGTGGGCGGTATCGAGGCCGAGGCCGGCATGCTGGGCCAGCCGGTCTATTTCCTGACGCCCGACGTGGTCGGCGTGGAACTCAAAGGCCGGTTGCGCGAGGGCGTGACCGCCACCGACCTGGTACTGACGATCACCGAAATGCTGCGCCGCGAGAAAGTCGTCGGCAAATTTGTCGAATTCTTCGGTGAAGGCACGGCGAGCCTCGCCCTGCCCGATCGCGCAACGATCGGCAACATGGCGCCGGAATACGGTGCGACCATGGGTTTCTTCCCGGTCGACGAAAAAACCATCGAATACTTCGAGGGCACTGGCCGTACCAAGGCCGAAATCGCCGCATTCGAGGCCTATTTCAAGGCCCAGAAGCTGTTCGGCATTCCCAAGGCCGGGCAAATCGATTACACCAAGGTAGTCACGCTCGACCTCGGCACCGTCGCACCTTCGCTGGCCGGCCCGAAACGTCCGCAAGATCGCATCGAGATCACCAACGTCAAGCAGACGTTTACCGACCTGTTCAGCAAGCCGGTCGCCGAGAACGGTTTCAATAAAAACCCGGCTGACCTCGCGCAGGCCTACACGGCCGCCAACGGCGTCGACTTGAAGAGCGGCGACGTGCTGATCGCCGCCATCACGTCCTGCACCAATACGTCGAATCCGAGCGTGTTGCTGGCCGCCGGCCTGCTGGCCAAGAAGGCCGTCGAAGCCGGCTTGAAAGTCGCGCCGCATATCAAGACCTCGCTCGCCCCCGGCAGCCGCGTGGTGACGAAATACCTGGAAGCCGCCGGCCTGCTGCCGTATCTGGAGAAGCTGGGTTTTGGCGTTACCGCTTACGGCTGCACGACCTGCATCGGCAACGCTGGCGATCTGCTGCCCGAATTCAACGAGGCGATCACCAAGAACGACATCGTGGCCGCGGCGGTGCTCTCCGGCAACCGCAACTTCGAGGCACGCATTCACCCGAACATCCGTGCCAACTTCCTGGCCTCGCCCCCGCTGGTAGTCGCCTACGCGATCGCCGGCAACGTCACTCGCGACCTGATGACCGAGCCGGTCGGCAAGGGCAAAGGCGGCAAGGATATCTATCTGGGCGACATCTGGCCGACCAGCGAAGAAGTCCACAAGCTGCTCAAATTCGCCATGAACGCCAAAACGTTCAAAGCGAACTACGAAGAAGTCAAGAAGCCGAGCCCGCTGTGGGCCAAGATCAAGGGCTCGAACGGTCAGGTCTACGATTGGCCGAGTTCGACCTACATCGCCGAGCCGCCGTTCTTCGAAGGTTTCGAGATGGAGCCGAGCGACGATATCGCGCCGATCAAGGGTGCCCGCGCACTGGGCGTATTTGGCGATTCCGTGACGACCGACCACATCAGCCCGGCCGGTTCCATCAAGGAAACGTCTCCCGCCGGCAAATGGCTGCTCGAGAACGGCGTACTGAAGGCCGACTTCAACAGCTACGGCTCGCGCCGCGGCAATCATGAAGTCATGATGCGCGGCACATTTGCCAACGTGCGCATCAAGAACCTGATGATTCCGCCGACTGCGGACGGTTCTCGCGTCGAGGGCGGCCTCACGATCCACCAGCCCAGCGGCGAGCAGATGTCGATTTACGACGCTGCAATGAAGTACGTCGGCAGCGATACGCCGACCGTGATCTTCGGTGGCGAGGAATACGGCACCGGCAGTTCGCGCGACTGGGCCGCCAAGGGCACGCAGTTGCTGGGCGTGAAGGCCGTGGTGGCGCGCAGCTTCGAGCGCATCCACCGCTCCAACCTGGTTGGCATGGGCGTGCTGCCGCTGCAGTTCAAGGGCGACGACAGCGTCGATTCGCTCGGCATCACCGGTGCCGAGACCTATGATATCGAAGGGCTCAGCAGCGACCTCAAGCCGCAACAGGACGTGACGCTGGTCATCCATCGCAAGAACGGGGAAACCAAGCGCGTGTCGCTGCTGCTGCGCATCGACACGCCGATCGAAGTCGATTACTACAAGCACGGCGGCATTCTGCCGTTCGTCCTGCGCCAACTGTTGGTTGCCTGAGGCCGCACCGACAAATCTGCTCCGCATGACGCGAAGGGCCAGCCCCGATAAGGCTGGCCCTTATTTTTTGCGGGCCCGGGAGCCTCGAATATCATGTCCGAATTCGGCTAGAAATGCGCTGGCGTCCGGCGTACAGTGCTTCCATGAAACTTGACCGGACTACCTGTTACAAAGCTGTCGCCGCGCGTGATCGCCGCTTCGACGGCTGGTTCTTCGTCGGCGTCTCCTCGACCGGCATCTATTGCCGACCGGTTTGCTCGGTGCGCACCCCTCAATTCGCGAACTGCCATTTCTTTCCCAGCGCCGCAGCCGCGGAGAAAAACGGATTTCGGCCATGTTTGCGATGCCGCCCGGAACTGGCCCCCGGCCACGGCATCTTCGATGCCGCGAGTCGTCTCGCACAGGCCGCGGCGCTGCTGATCGACGACGGCTTTCTCAATCTGGCCGACATGCCGCAATTGGCCGACCGGCTGGGCATCACAGAGCGCCATTTGCGACGCATCTTCAACGTCGAGTTCGGCGTCTCACCCGTCGAATATGCGCAAACGCAGCGCAGACTACTGGCCAAGCGCCTGCTCAGCGACACCGCACTGCCGGTGACCGAAGTCGCCCTGGCGGCCGGGTTCGGCAGCATTCGCCGTTTCAACAGCCTGTTCAAGCAACACTACGGCTTCGCGCCCAGCCGTCTGCGCCAGCGCAGCACCTCGACAGTTCAATCCGACACCATGACATTCGAATTGGCCTATCGCCCGCCTCTCGCCTGGGACGCGCTGCTGGATTTTCTGGCGGCCCGCGCCATTGCTCCGATCGAGCGCGTCGACCAGCGAGTCTACCGCCGCACACTGGCGCTCACGGTCGGGGCAAGGCGCTATTGCGGCTGGCTGGTGGTCGAAAACGTTCCTGGCCGCCACGCGCTCAAAGTAACACTGCCGGCCACGCTGTCCGGGGCGGTGCCGCAGGCGCTCGGCAAGATCCGGCGCCTGTTCGATCTGGCGTGTCGGCCGGACGTGATCGACCTGCACCTTGGCCCGATGGCGCAGCGCCTGCCCGGCATGCGCGTGCCGGGTACGGTCGATGGCTTCGAGATCGCGCTGCGCGCGATTATCGGCCAGCAGATTTCCGTGGCGGGCGCGCGCTGCCTGCTAACCCGTCTGGTGGAGCGCTTCGGCGAGCCGCTCGCCGCGGCGCCTGCCGGCTTGACGCACCTATTTCCGACGGCCGCTGCTCTGGCAGATGCGTCAAGCGGTGAAGTTCAGGCCATTGGCCTGACCCAGGCACGCACCGCCACTGTCATGGCGGTG
The DNA here is from genome assembly GCF_001931675.1 of Pandoraea thiooxydans. Taxonomy (NCBI): domain Bacteria; kingdom Pseudomonadati; phylum Pseudomonadota; class Betaproteobacteria; order Burkholderiales; family Burkholderiaceae; genus Pandoraea; species Pandoraea thiooxydans. The sequence goes on from NZ_CP014839.1 coordinate 2,648,271, forward strand.
ACGCAGGCCGTGGCGACCGGCGCGTTGCGCATCGACCCTTTGGCGCCGCTCGACGAGACCCTGGCAGCCCTGCGATCCATTCGCGGCATCGGCGACTGGACCGCACAATACATCGCGATGCGCGGACTGGGTTGGCCCAACGCATTTCCAGCAGGCGATCTTGTCCTGCAGCGGCATTTTGGCCTGAGCAGCGCCAAAGCCCTTGGCGTCCACGCTGAACAGTGGGCACCCTGGCGCGCCTATGCCGCCTTGCATGCCTGGCGACAACATCATGAGGAGAGCACGGCATGATCTATTGCGAGTCGACTTCCACTCCGCTTGGCGAGATGCTGCTCGTGTCCGACGAAAACCATTTGTGCGGCGCCTACTTTATCGGTCAGAAGTACTTCCCGCGAATCGCCCCCACCTGGCGCCAAGGCGCCGGCCTGCCGGTCATGCGGCAGGCGCGCGAGGAACTGGATGCTTTTTTTCGAGGCGAGCGGCGGCAGTTCACGGTACCACTAAAGCCGCACGGCACGGACTTCCAACTTCGAGTGTGGCGAATGCTGGCGGCAGTTCCGTATGGCGCGACCGTCTCCTACGGAGACCTTGCCCGCCAGTTGGGCGGTGCCCGCCACGCCCGCGCCGTGGGCAGCGCCACCGGCCGCAATCCGCTTTCCGTCATCGTGCCATGCCATCGCGTGCTGAGTGCCAGCGGCAAGCTCACCGGATACGCGGGCGGACTTCAGCGCAAGCACGCGCTGCTGCGCCTTGAGGGGATCCGTCAGGACGGATCAGTTTGACGGCAAAGGCATCCCGCGGCGCAGATCGACTACAATGAAAAGTTTTCCATCTTTGGATCGCTCGACCTATGCGCTCTCGTAATGCCAAACGCCTGACCCCCGACGCCGAAAAGCTGGTGGGCTTTTCCCTGGCGCTCGCCGCCTCGGGCAGCCGCATGGAAGACCGCTTCTGGGAGGCGCAGCTCGACGAGTTGCTCACCCGTCTGCTGCGCACCGGCAATCAAAATGCGCTGGACGCTGCACTCGATCATCTGCAGCAAAATCATAGCGACGCCTACGGCGCACTTGCCGATCTGCTCGAATCGCAAAGCGAGTCGGCTCACTTGACGGCTGAGTCCGCCGCGCCCGACGCCGCCGCGCGGTGGGATGCCCTGCTGGTCGCCATACCCGTGCTGGCCTGGACTCGCTATGCCATACCCTCCGGCCCGATCAAGGAGGATGCGCTGGGCAGCTTGAAGGCGCACCTGCAGGCCCATGTGCTGGCAGGCGGCGCGCGCGTCGCGCTCGCCCCATACATCTACAGCATCGACCAACTACCCCGCACCCACTGCGAGACCTGGCGCCTGACGCAATCGCTCTCGCAAGCTGCGCTGCAAGGCAATGCGCCCCGCCTTCATCTGGGCGAGCTGCCGGAGACCGCCCCGATCCTCGCCGATCCGCGCTTTCTGCTCGCCGCCGTCGCCGTGCCGGCGGGCACGGCGATGTTTCGCTGGCAGGAAGACGGGGGCCATCGCGCCGAGCGCGGCCAGTGTCAGGAAATGTGGGCCCAACAAGGGGGGCCGAATCTGGCCACGCTGCTGCCGGCCTGCGAATTCGAATGCCTGCTGCCCGATGCGTACTATGCGAGTTGCCGCGAGGCCGACGAACGCATCCGTCCGCACACGATTCGCACCGCGCTGCGTTATCTGGAGGATATTCTCTCGCTCACGCCTGCCGAGCTGCGCGCCGTGGTCGCGGGCTTCGGCGAGGAGCGGATCGACGAGTACCGCATCGGCTTTACCACGCGTGGCAGCAACGATGTGATCTACGGCGTGGTATGGCCGCTCTATGGCCGCGAGAGCGGTGAGGCCGAAAACGGCCTGCTCGACGAAGTGCTGAACCTGCTCAAGGAATGCGGCATTACCGATATCCGCAAGCACCCGGGCTGCTTCGATCCGGAATACTGCGACGATTGCGGCGTGCCGCTTTATCCCGATCCGCTTGGCGAGATCGTGCATGCCGAGATGCCCGACGACGCCGAGCCGACGCCGCCGCAATTTCACTGAACGCCGAGCCGCGGCGCGTCACGCGCCGCTGTCGACGCAACGATGCAGTGCGTGGCCAGAGGCAAGGTACTTGCGCTCGAATGGCGTGATCGGTGACGGCGGTCGCCATGCCTCGACCGCCGGCCCGCGCCCGTTCAGCCATTGCAGCGCGAATGCGAACTCCTCCACGTACACCGACCAGTTACTGCGACACTCCAGCACCCCCCCCAACGCGGCGACAGTCGGAAATACCGCATGCCCATGCCAGCGCCGCGCAAGTTGTCCAAGCTTCGGCCAAGGGTTCGGATATAGGATATAGTGGCGTGTCAGTGGCACCTGCGCCAGCGCCAATTGACGCCAGAAATCCACCAGATCGGCTCGAATCCACACAAAATTTTCTGGCCAGGGGTCGCGCCACCAGTCCTTGCCGCGCTGCAGCCGATGCGCCGATTGATCGACGCCGACGACGAAGTGATCAGGAAAGCGTGTCGCCAGATGCAAGGTGCTCTCGCCGACACCGCACCCGGCGTCGAGGATCAGCGCGGGTTCGCCGGCACGGCGCCATGCCTGCATCGCCTGATCGAATGCGCTCAGGCTGTATGACGCCAGCGGTTTGCGGAACACCGCGCGCCGATGACGCTCCAATAGCGTGACAAGCCGCTCGTGCGCCCCCACTTGTTCGCTGCTGACCGGGCGCGAATTTGCAAACATCGACGACTCTACCTTTGAGACAAAATGGGCTGTATTTTAAAACCTAAACGCCCCGGCTAGCCGGCCGAGCGATCCATCGATTACCCGCAACGTCCCGGACAACTCAGTTCGGGTAAGATGCACAGACTGCACCGGGGCCTGTCGGCCCTCGCAATTTCCCTCGCCAAAGAATACCGATGTCATCCCGAATTTTGTCAAGATCCTTGAAGAGCTTGATTCGATGGGCCTATGCCGGGCTCGTCCTGCCGCTTGCAATTGCGCCCTTGAGCGCACGCGCGGATCAACTCATCGGCCAACACGACCAACTTGTGAAGCAGTTCGAAACCGAACGCCACGCCAACCCGCTGATCGCCGATTGCGCCGCCCACGCCAGCTTCGTGGTGTCGACCGCGCCGGGCTATGACAGCGTGGTCTATCCTCCGACCGCGCTCGACGCCGATCACGCGCACATCGAGCCGTGGCAAAAGCCCTTCGACGATCGCAAGCAACGTATCAATGTGTCGACCGTGGTCACCATCGACGCGCTGGGCCACCGCCCCTCCGGCAAGGAGGATCCGATTCACATTCGCTGCGGCTACAACGAAGGCCAGCTAATGGCGTTCACGTACAAGGCGCCGCTGCCGCAGGTCGAGCCAGTGCACCATTACCGCCGCAAGCCGGTCTACCACCGCCGGTACGCGCATCACCGCGTGGTCCACCATCGGGTCACGAAGAAAGCCACTCACGCCAAAACGACTCACCGAAAGGCGAGCACCACGCACACGACCCGGCGCACCACTTCGAGCAAGCACCATGCGCCGCCCGCTCACAAGTCCGGCACCAACTGAGCGCCGGAGGCGCGGGCTCAATCCCGCACGGCCATGACCTGACGGCAAATCGCCTCGAGCATCGCAGCGCCGAGCGCGGCGCTGCGCGCGCCGCTCCAGCCGACCCGCGCATCAGGCAGATTGGCGTTGTCCTTGAACGGCATTTCCAGCGTCAGCGAGAGGCAACCGAATCGGTGCGACATATATTTGGAGGCCAGCTTGAGCGCCTCTTCCTGGTATTTGCCTGCTGCGTAACCGTACTGATCCTGAAAATCCGGGCTGGCCTGCTTGAAGTGCTCGATGAACGATCGCTGCGCCGCTTCCTGCGTCGGCGTAAATCCAGGCAGCATTTCGTTGCCGGCGACGAAGACATAGGGCAACGCCTCGTCGCCGTGGATATCGAAGAACATATCGCAGCCGGCTGCGTGGATCGCCTCACGCACATGCCACACTTCGGGGCTGCGCACCGGGTCGGGAGCCTGCCACTCGCGATTGAGATTGGCGCCAGCGGCATTGGTCCGCAGATTGCCCCGCGCCGCGCCGTCTGGGTTCATATTCGGAACCACGTAAAACACCGCGCGCTCGAGCAGTGCTCGCGCCACCGAATCACCCGCCCAGTCGCCGGCGCCGATCAGGCGGCGCAACATGCCCTCGACGAACCATTCGGCCATCGTCTCGCCCGGATGCTGGCGTGCAATGATCCAGATTTTCTGCTTCGCCGGACCGGCCGAGCCGACCGTCAGCAGACTGATATCCCGGCCGTCGACCGAACTGCCGAGATCGGTCGCCCGCACCAGCGGAGAATTCTGTGCGGTACCGACCAGCGCCAAATGACGCTCCTCGCTGTACGGCTCGAAATAGGCGTAATACACGCTATCGTGCGCCGGGCAATGGTCGATCACCATCACCTGGCCATCGAACGTCGTCGGCACCCGAAACCAATTGACCCGATCGTATGACGCGACTGCCCGATAATCGCGCCAACCCTCCGCAAAGGTGCACTGTGCGGCGTTATCGAAGTGAATGCGACAGGCCTGGCCGACAGCCCCCTGCAGGCGGAAATAGAACCATTGGGCAAACGCCGCGTGCGAGTCCTTGCGAATGCGCACGTGGATATCGTCGGCTTGCCGGCATGTAATGACCTCGATCGCACCCGCGTCGAAGTGCTGGCTGATTTTCAGTGTCATGTCAGGTCAATCCCATGGTTGCGCGCGGGGCCCGCGCCTTACGCCAGCTTACGACGAAATACCCAGATCGCGTCGGATGAAACGTCTTCGGCGAAAGTGTACCCCTCGCTGTCGAACTGCTTCAGGCGCTGCACGTCGCGCACCCCATGCTTGATCGCATAGCGCGCCATCAAGCCGCGCGCGCGCTTGGCGTAGAAGCTGATGATCTTGTATTTGCCATTCTTCCAATCCTCGAATACCGGCGTAACGATCGGTGCCTGCACCAGGCGGCGCTTGACGGATTTGAAGTATTCTTCCGACGCCAGATTCACCAGCACGCGGCTTTTGAGCGGCTCCTCGGCCAGTTGCGCGTTGAGCGCCTGAGTGATCTGTTCGCCCCAGTACGCATACAGGTCGCGGCCTTTGTCATTGTGCAGGCGCGTGCCCATTTCCAGGCGATAAGGCTGCAGCAAATCGAGCGGGCGCAACAGGCCATACAGTCCGGACAGGATTCGAACGTGGCGCTGTGCGAACTCGATCTGCTTGTCCGTCATCGACTTCGCATCGAGCCCCTCATACACGTCGCCATTGAACGCCAGGATCGCCTGCTTGGCGTTTTGCGGACTGAATTGCGGCGACCAGTCGGCGTAACGCTGGACGTTGAGGGCCGCCAGCGGATCCGAAATGCTCATCAATGTCGCCACTTGAGCCGGCGCGAGCGGACGCAGCGTATCGATCAGTTTCTGCGCCTGCGGGATGAATTGCGGCAGGGTGTAGCGGTCGGTGTGAGGCGGCGTGTCGTAATCGAGCGACTTGGCCGGCGATAGAACGATTATCATGGGAGCGGTTTTTTCTCTTTTCTGTTGCTTGACTGCGTAATACGACGTAATACGACGGCGACCCGACATATGTATAAACACCGCGGCAACGCCGTTTATTTCCGCTCCGCATTTTAGCCAATGCCCATGATCTTTGCTCCGCCCATGCCGGCGGAAATGTCGCGCCTGCGAGAATACGCCCAGGCCCTGCCCAAGCCGGCACGGTGCGTGATCGACTCGAATGTCTGGATCGATATTCTCGTGTTCGACGACCAGGACAGTCGCGCGATCCGCGACGCTTTGCTGGATGGGGCGCTCGACGCGATCATCAGCCCGCCCTGCCGCGCTGAACTCGAGCATGTGCTCGCCTACCCGCAATTCGCCGCACGCACGGTCGACATCGCGCAGGCGCTCGCCTGGGTCGACCGTCACACGCGACGGCTCGACGGCCCCGCCGATGGCGCGGCACTCCGCGCCCTGCCGCAGTGCCGCGATCCGGACGATCAGAAATTCCTCGAACTGGCCCGCGACGGCGCGGCCCACTGGTTGATCAGCAAAGACAAGGCACTGCTCAGACTCAAGCCGCGCATTGCCCGCGACTTCGGTTTCCAGATCGTGACCGCGGCAACTTTCTCGCGGCTCGGAGCGCTGCCCGCGCCGCCGGGCATGCCAGAGTAAAATAATCCGAAGTCCGCGCCGCCGACTCGACGGCGCCCGTTACCCATCGATCGCTTACGTCCTGCCGCCCGTGACCATGAACGCCGCCCTCGACCTGCCTCAGATTGCTTCGCGCCTGCCCAATGTGGGTACCACGATCTTCACTGTCATGTCGGCATTGGCGACGGAACGGGGAGCGGTCAATCTGGGACAGGGGTTCCCCGACTTCGACTGCGACAGCCGCATTCTGGACGCAGTCGCAGACGCCATGCGACAGGGCCATAATCAATATCCGCCGATGGCGGGGGTGCCCGCCCTGCGTCAAGCCATCGCCGCCAAGATTCAGGCCCTGTATGGCACGCAGCTCGATTGGGGAGAAGAAATCACTATCACGGCCGGCGCCACGCAGGCGCTGCTCACGGCGATTCTTTGCTGCGTGCACCCCGGCGACGAGGTGATCGTTTTCGAACCTACCTATGACAGCTACGTCCCGTCGATCGAACTCGCCGGCGGCAAGCCGGTTTTCATCACGCTGGAGGCGCCCGAATACCGCATTCCGTTCGATCGCCTGGCCGCGGCCATCACGCCGCGCACGCGACTCATTTTGCTCAATACGCCGCATAACCCGAGCGGTACCGTCTGGCATGCCGGCGACATGCAGCAACTCGCCGAGCTGGTGCGCGACACCGATATCCTGCTGTTGTCCGACGAAGTCTACGAACACATGGTCTACGACGGGCAACGCCATGAGAGCGTGTTGCGCCACCCCGAGCTGGCCCGGCGCAGCTTCGTCGTGTCGAGCTTCGGCAAGACCTACCACGTGACCGGCTGGAAAGTCGGTTACGTCGCGGCACCGGCGCCGTTGAGCGCCGAATTCCGCAAAGTCCATCAGTTCAACGTATTTACCGTGAACACGCCGATGCAGCACGGGTTGGCGCGTTACATGGAAGATCCCGCCCCGTACCTCGACCTGCCGGCTTTTTATCAGAGAAAGCGGGATCTGTTTCGCGCCGGCCTGGCCAACACGCGCTTCAAGCTGCTGCCATGCGAAGGCACTTATTTTCAGTGCGTGGACTACAGCGCGATCAGCGATCAGACCGAGGCCGAATTCGCCGCATGGCTGACGACCGAAATCGGCGTCGCCGCCATCCCGGTGTCGGCGTTCTATCATGCGCCGCACGAATCCGGCGTGGTCCGGTTTTGTTTCGCCAAGCAGGACGCCACGCTCGAGCAGGCGCTGACCCGGCTCGCCAGGATCTAGCGCTTGGCTTGCTGCGCGATGTAGGCCTTGCGATCAGCCGTCACGCGCTGCGCCGACGGCCGCTCGCCGATCGTCTTGACGTACCCCTTCCAGTCGATGCCGTGCTCGATGAGCAGATCGCTGCCATAGATCTGCTGGGTTGCCAGGCCAATCACCGGCAAATGCACGAACGCCGCGCAGTCGGCCGCACTGAATTCGCCCCCCGCCAGATACGGATCGAATTTGGCCACTTGCCGGAACGCCGTGATATGGCGCTCCAGGCGCTTGCGCACGCGCGCCTGAGCGCTCTCGCTCACCGTGCCGCCAAAGAACGCCTGCGGATAAAGCTCGCGGGCCACCAATTCCAGGTGCAGTTCGAGAAAGACGATCAGCTCGCGCTGCTTGGCGGCGATGAATGGATCGCGCGAATACACCGGGCGCTCCGGGTGAAGCGCCTCCAGATATTCGATCATCGGCTGCGATTCGCATAACGGACCTTGCGCCGTCTCGAAAAACGGCACCTTGCCAAGCGGCGAACGGGCCAGGAATGCCTCGTCCTGACTCGGGTAGGCAAACGACTCTTCGAATGGCACCCCCTTCTCGAGCAGTACCATCTTGACCTTGTTGTAATAGTTGCTGAGGGCAAAGCCACATAGTTTTAGCATATTGTCTCCAGGACAGGGGCGCCGGCCGTTCCGCAGGGTGGAAACACCGGCCACAGGTCGAGCCAGCCACGATAGAATCGAACAATTGACCGATTCTAACCTCCTCCGTAGTCGCACATCATGAGTTCTCCCTCTAATGCCATTCAAACGCTGGGGCTCGTCGGCACCGGCGCCATGGGGCGCGGTATTGCCCAAATCGCCGCACAAGCCGGGCTCACCGTGAAGCTTTACGACGCCAATCCGGCGGCTGTCGACGCGGCCCTTGGCGCCCTGCGAGATACGCTCGACAAACTGGCGGCCAAGGGCAAAGTGACTCCCGAACAGGCCAAGGCCGCGCTCGAACGCCTGCATCCGTGCACCCAGCTCACCGAACTGGCCGGCTGCCAGCTGGTGATCGAGGCCATCGTCGAGCGCCTTAACGTCAAGCGCGATCTGTTCAAGCAATTGGAAGGCATCGTTGCGCACGACTGCGTCCTGGCCTCCAATACGTCGTCGTTGTCGATCACGGCGATTGCCGCGGCGTGCGCCAAGCCTGAGCGGGTCGCTGGCTATCACTTCTTCAACCCGGTGCCGCTGATGAAAGTGGTGGAAGTCATCGACGGCCTGCGCACCGAGCGCGCCGTCGGCGACGCCCTGATGGCTCTCACCCGCACGCTCGGCCATACGCCTGTGCGCGCCAAGGATATGCCGGGATTCATCGTCAACCACGCCGGGCGCGGCATGAATACCGAAGGGCTGCGCGTGGCCAGCGAGGGCATCGCAGACTTTGCCACGGTCGACCGCATCATGCGTGAGCAGGCGGGTTTCCGGCTCGGCCCGTTCGAGCTGCTCGACCTCACGGCGCTCGATGTCTCGCATCCGGTGATGGAGTCGATCTATCATCAATTCTATGAGGAGGCCCGCTTCCGTCCGTCGCCGATCACCGCGGTACGTCTGGCCGGCGGCCTGGTCGGACGCAAGGCGGGTGAAGGGTTCTACCGCTATGTCGACGGCAAACAGCAGGTGCCGGCAGAGGCGCCGGTGCCTGGCGTGCAGCCGACACGCGTTTGGGTCAGCCGCGCCGACGCGCGCGCTCACGAGGCAACGATGCAGTTGCTCGGCAAGCTTGGCGCCACCATTGATCAAGGCGAGCGCCCCGCGGACGATGCGCTTATCATCGTTACGCCGCTGGGGCTGGACGCCACCACCTGCGCGGTCGAACAGCAACTGGATGCGCAGCGTACCGTCGCGCTCGACACGCTGTTTCCGTTGCTCGAGGCCAAGCGTCGCACCCTGATGACCACGCCGGTCACGTGTCCCGAGGTGCGCGACGCAGCGCATGCACTGTTTGCCAAGGATGGCGTGCCTGTCAGCGTGATTCGCGATTCGGCCGGGTTCGTTGCGCAACGCATGGTGGCGACGATCGTCAACATCGGTTGCGATATCGCTCAACAACAGATTGCGTCGGCACAGGATATCGACCGGGCCGTCACCCTTGGGCTCGGTTATCCGCGCGGCCCGCTGGCCCTTGGCGATGCTCTCGGCGCTGGCGAAATCGTGACGATCCTGCGCAATATGCAGGGTTTCTACGGCGACCCGCGTTACCGGCCGTCGCCCTGGTTGACCCGCCGCGCGCAGCTCGGCGTTTCGCTACTGACCGAAGAGAGCTGATATGAGCGCCGAACTGCTGGCTGAACGGGTCGATCAGACCCTGGTCCTGACGCTGTCCAACCCGGGAGCGCGCAATGCCCTGCATCCCAGCATGTATGCGGCCGGCATCGAAGCGATCGTCACCGCCGAGCGCGACGCGTCGGTGCGAGCGATCGTACTGACCGGGGCCGATAATTTCTTTTGCGCGGGCGGCAACCTGAACCGCCTGCTGGAAAATCGCGCCAAGGACAAGTCGGTGCAGGCCGAAAGCATCAATCGGCTGGCCGAATGGGTTGAGGCCATCCGCACCTGCCCCAAGCCGGTGATCTGCGCGGTCGAAGGCGCCGCCGCAGGTGCCGGCTTTTCGCTGGCGCTGGCCTGCGATTTGCTGGTTGCCGCCGATAACGCCAAATTCGTCATGGCATACGCCAAGGTTGCTCTGACGCCGGACGGCGGCGGCTCCTGGTTTCTCAGCACCGCGCTGCCGCGCCAATTGGCCACCGAGATCCTGCTCGAGGGCAAGGCCATCGACGCACAGCGGATGGCTGGCGCCGGCTTGGTCAATCGCGTGGTCAAGCCCGGCGAGGCGCGCGATGCGGCGCTGGCGTGGGCCGAACAGCTAAGCCAGTTGTCGCCTCATGCGCTCGGCCGCATCAAGGCGCTGATCGAGGCGGGGCCCGCCAACACCCTGCGCCAGCAGTTGGAGCTCGAGCGCGATAATTTCATCGAGGCGCTGCAACATCGCGACGGTCTGGAGGGCATCAGCGCATTCCTGGAAAAGCGTCCGGCGCAATACAAATGACGAAGACTCCATTGACGAATTCGGGCGTGCCGCTCGATGCCGAGGCTTACGCGCCGCCCAGGCGTCGCCGCATTTATCTGATGCGACATGGCGCGGTGACTTATTTCGACGACAGCGGCAAGCCCATCGTGCCGGAGAGCGTTCCCCTCAATGCCACCGGCCGTGCGCAGGCCCGCGCCGCCGGCGAGCTGTTTGCCGCGCAGGCGATTCGCTTCGATCGTGTCATCGTCAGCGGCTTACCCCGCACGATCGAAACGGCCCAACACGTGCTTGCTGAAATCGGCCAGGACATCGCGCTCGAGTCCTGGCCGGAATGGCAGGAAATCCGCGGCGGCCGGCTCTCCGAGATTGCCCCGCAGGATATCCATGCGGCATTCGTCGGCGCGTTCGACGGCGTTGCCCCGGAAGATCGCCGCTTCCTGGGCGGCGAAACGGTCGGCCAACTGCTGGACCGGATTTTGCCGTCGATCGCCAAGCTGCGCGCCGATCCGCACTGGGACACCGTGCTGCTGGTGCTGCACGGCGGCGTCAATCGCGTAATCCTTTCGCATGCGATCCATCCGACGCAACGCCTGTTCATCGGTCAATTGGCACAGGCAGCCGGTTGCATCAATGCGCTGGACGTGGGTGAAGCGCCCCACGACTGGGTCGTGCGGATGCTGAATTTTTCGCCGCCAGCGCCGCTGCATCGCGACATGCGACAGACCATCATGGAAACCATGTTCCAGGAATATCTCCGCCACCGCACGCGTTGAGCTCGCGGCGAACCTCCCTGCACCGCTTACCCCCCTCGCCCGATGGAAACGCGCGCCCGACGCGGCGCCCTGCACGGGTGGTGTTTCTGTGGTGTAATTTTCTGCACACGGCCCATCCGGCACCGTGACTGTCTTGCGATTCGCCGTGGCGCGACGCGCAGGTCAAACTCCCGCCCCGACGCTGAAAAATTCAAGGAGGTTCAATTGATTGAGCTCTATTCCTGGGCCACGCCCAATGGCCATAAAGTGCATATCATGCTGGAGGAATGCGGATTGCCCTACCGGGTGCATGGGATCGATATCGGCGCGGGAGATCAATTCAAGCCCGAGTTTCTGGCGATTTCACCTAACAACAAAATTCCCGCTATCGTCGATCCTGATGGTCCGGACGGCAAACCGATCTCGATTTTCGAATCCGGCGCGATTTTGCTATACCTTGCCGGCAAAACCGGCAAATTTCTGCCCGCCGACGTACGCGGCAAATATGAGACGCTGCAGTGGCTGATGTTCCAAATGGGGGGCGTCGGACCGATGTTGGGACAGGCCCACCATTTCCGCATTTATGCGCCGGAGAAAATCGACTACGCGGTCAATCGTTACACCAATGAGGCCAAGCGCCTCTACGGCATACTCGATAAACGTCTGGGGGAGGTGCCCTACGTGGCGGGCGACACTTACACGATTGCCGATATGGCCATCTGGCCGTGGCTGCGCTCCTGGAAAAACCAGGGCGTCGAGCTGGAGGATTTCGCCAACGTCAAACGATGGTTCGACATCATCGAAGCCCGCCCGGCGGTGCAGCGCGGCGTTAAAGTGCTGGCCGATGCGCGCAAGGCTTTGCAGGATGACAAAGCCAGGGAAATCCTGTTTGGCGCAACCCAATACGCGCGCCGCTGAATGGCGCCCGGGGCACTTGCGAGGCCTGGCATTATCTTTACAAAAGGAAACATTTTAGCGGCCTGCCAAGCCACATGCCGATGCTAAGCTGGGGACTGTTTTCGCAGCCCCCAGCAGCCGAGCGGCCTGGGATTTGACGATTCACAGACGGACTTATGTCGGGAACCTTCGAACTCAGACGCGCCGCCAACGGCGACTTCACCTTCCGCCTCGTGTCGAGCCAGGGACAGATCATCGTATCGAGTGCAAACTACAAGGCACGCGCATCTGCACGCAACGGGATCGCGTCGGTACGCAAAAATGCTTTGGAAAGCGGCCGTTACGAACGCAGGATTTCAACTGCCGGGCGACACTACTTCATTCTGAAAGCGCGTAACGGCGAGCCTATTGCACAAAGCCCGATGCTGGCATCCGATCAGGACGTGCAAGCCGCGATCGACTTACTGAAACAAACCGTAACGGAGGCGGATGTCGCGGACGTCTCGTTATGACACAGAAGCCCGGGAAGAGTCAGGCTGCAGCCGGGTAATAGCGAACAATCAGTTCGGCCACGCATACGGATTTGGGCGCGCCCTGGGCCTCGAACTCAGCACGCCAGACGACCTGAAAAGTTCGCTCGGGCAATTCGATGAGTTCGACGGACTGCAGGTGCAAATGAACACGGATACGGCTATCGACAAGCACCGGCGCCGGGAAGCGAACCCGGTTCAGGCCGTAGTTGACCGTCATTCGGGCATCGCGGATAGCGACCAGCCGGTCAAGCTGTGCCGGGAGTAGCGCTAGCGTCAGAAAACCGTGTGCGATCGTACCTCCGAATGGAGACTCCCGTCGCGCTCGCGCCGGATCGACATGAATCCATTGGCGATCGCCAGTGACATCGGCAAAGGCATCGATCAGCGCTTGGGACACGGTCAGCCAATCGCTGAGCGCGATCTCCTGACCCACCAATTGCGCCAGGGAATGTAATTCGATTTGCCGCTGAGCCACTGGGTCACTCCGAAAGGGCTGGGGCCCGATTACTGTAGCCGATCCTTGAAATCGGCGGGCAGCGGCAATGGCAGGACCTCGATGCCTTCGTCGATGAGTTCGGCTGCTTCCTCGGGCGAAGCCACACCGTGAATATTGCGCTCCGGTGTTTCCTGATAATGGATTCGCCGCGCTTCTTCGGCAAAGCGCTCGCCGACATCCTCGCTGTTGGCCATCACATGCCGCACCGCGCGCAGCCACAACTGCTGCAATTGCTGCTGGATCTGCCGCGCATCGCCTGCGCTTCGAGCGGCATCGGCAGAGCGCGCGGGTGCCTGTGTGTCGCGTTGCGTCGACAGGTTGAGGCGCGGCGCCGACGGCAAGCGCGTGACGGCCTCATCGCCGCACATCGGGCACGTAATAAGATGCCGCGCCTGCTGGTCGACGAAGTCTTCCTCCGAGGCAAACCAGCCTTCGAAAGTGTGGTCGTGCGCGCAGCGCAAATCGAGAACCTTCATGCTCGCATCAACGGATTAAAGTTGCATTATCACCGAAATGTCATTTTAACGTGGCCGCTCCCATGGACCCGACCGATCGCGGGCGGCGACCGCCGCCAACGACGCAACGTCATCCGGCGTCCGGTTCGGGCGACCACTGGCCGTCAAGAATTTTTTCAAGCCAGAATGCCCCAATGACCGTTTTCACGTCGCTGACTTGCCCGCAGCGAACCCAGTCGAGCAATTGGGTCGCGGGCATCGTGAAGGTCTCCAGAAACTCGCCGTCGTCCAGTTGTCGCTGGCCCGCGCTCAGATCGCGAGCGAGAAAAATATCGATGAATTCGGTGGAGTAGGAAATGACCGGATGGATACGCGTAATGCGCTGCCAGCGACCGGCGCTATAGCCGGTTTCTTCAAGCAGTTCGCGCTGGGCGCAGAATAGTGGCGACTCGTCGGCATCGAGCTTGCCGGCGGGAAACTCGCACATAACCTGGCGCAGCGGATACCGGAACTGCCGCTCCATCAGCACCTGTCCATCGTCGAACAGCGGGATGACCATCACCGCGCCAGGATGCTCGAGGAACTCCCGCGTGGCCTCCTTGCCATCCGGCAAGCGCACGCGATCTCGTTTGAGCGTCAGGAAGTTCCCCTCGAAGAGGGTTTCGCCATCGATGCGGGTTTCGATTAGCCCGCGTTCATGGGAGTGGATGTCGGGCATGATCGTCTCGTCACAGAGAGAAGCGTCGAGTCTGAATTAACGGTGCCGCCAGAGATAGCGATAAACGAAACCAGGAAACGCCAAGACCAAAAACATGCTCGCCGTGACCGCATAGAACTGCCAGCCCTGATGAAACACATTGCCGATGCGCGCTTCGATCACCCAGGCCAACAAGCCAACGACAAAATAAACGACGATCAGCTCAAGAAGCCGCAGCCAGGGGCTCTTCGTAATGCCGCCCAGCGGTATCAAGGCGAACAGGCGTTGATTGAGAAACGGCAGGTTGGCCCCGACCAGGGCCAACAGAATCACTAACCATCCGCCCGCAGATAGACTCACGCTTGCCCCGGTATTCAGGAGATCAGCGTGAGGTGAATGGTCCTCAGGCACCATTCCATCAACGAGCCCGGCAGCACGCCGAACCACAGCATCGCCAGGCCGTTGAGCGATAGCAGCACACGCATCGATCCAGTGCTTTGCAGGGCTTCGGTGTCGGTGGGTGCGTCGAAGTACATCAACTTGACCACGCGCAGATAATAGAAAGCCCCGATCAGCGAAGCCAACACCGCGACCACCGCCAACCAGACCATGCCAGCGTTGACAACCGCCTGCAGCACGGCAAGCTTGGCATAGAACCCCGCCATCGGCGGCACGCCAGCCAACGAGAACATCAGCATCAACATGACGAAGGCAAACCACGGGCTGCGCTGGTTAAGCCCCTTGAGGTCGTCGAGTTCGCTGCCCTCGAAGCCTCGGCGCGAGAGCAGCATGACGATGCCGAACGTGCCCAGCGTGGTCAGCACATAAATGATGCTGTAATACATTGCCGAACCGTATGCGCTGGCCACGCCATTGCTTTTGCCGTCGACCACGCCCGAGAGCATGCCGAGCAGCACGAACCCCATGTGCGAGATCGTCGAATAGGCGAGCATCCGTTTCAGGCTGGTTTGCACGATCGCGGTGAGATTACCGACCACGAGAGACAATACCGCGAGGATGACCAGCATTTGCTGCCAGTCGATCGCCAATGGCAACATACCCTCGACCAGCAAGCGCAACAGCAAGGCAAAGGCGCCGAGCTTGGGGGCAGCCGCAACCAGCAACGTGACAGGCGTGGGAGCCCCGTCATACACGTCGGGGATCCACATGTGGAATGGCGCCGCGCCAATCTTGAAAGCCAGGCCTGCGACGATGAATACGAGGCCGAACACCAGCACGATCTTGTTGACCGCGCCCGAGGCGATGACTTCGAAGACTTTCGACAATTCGAGCGACCCGGTGGCACCGTACATCATCGACATGCCGTACAGCAGGAAACCCGATGCCAATGCACCCAGCACGTAATATTTCATGCCGGCCTCAGTCGCCCGCGGCGACGTGCGCCAAAGAGCCACCAATGCATACAGCGACAACGACATCAGTTCTAACCCGAGATACAGCGTCAGGAAGCTGTTGCCGGAGATCATGACCGTCAGACCGAGCAATGAGAAAAGGCTCAGGACGAAAAAGTCCCCGCGGAACAATTGTCGTGCCTCGAGATAACGGCGGCCGTAGACGAACGTCAAGGCTGTCGCCAGACAACTCAACGATTTAAGCAGATTCGACATCGGATCGGCAACGAACAGATTGCTGAACAGATAGTGCGAATTGGGGTCACCGGTATTCACGCCGTACCAGACAGCCAGCACGGCGGTCGTCGCGACAGACAGGCCATAGGTGATGCCGCGGCGAGCGTCGGAGATGAAGATGTCGAGCATCATGATCAAAAAGATCATGAGCAGCAGGAAAAACTCCGGCAAGATCGGCGCCAAATTCAGGTTTTGCATGATCGTTCTCTCCTCCTCTTTTACGGCAGTTTCGATTGCGCCACGTGGGCGAGGAGGTTAACCACGGAAGATTGCATCGTATCGGTAAAGGTCTTTGGATAAATACCCATGAACAACACCAGCACAGCCAGTACCGCCAACATGAAGAATTCACGAGCGCCGATATCTTTCATGGCGGCGACCCGCTCATTGGCCACCGCGCCGAACACCACGCGCTTGTACATCCACAGCGAGTAAGCGGCGCCGGTGATCAATGTCGTTGCCGCCAGCAATCCGATCCAGAAATTCAACTTGACCGCGCCCAGAATCACCAGGAATTCGCCCACGAATCCCGAGGTGGCAGGCAAACCGCTATTGGCCATCGCAAACAGCATGAACAGCATCGCAAACTTCGGCATGGTGTTGACGACACCGCCGTAATCGGAGATTTGGCGACTGTGCAAGCGGTCATACATCACGCCGATGCACAGGAACATCGCCCCGGAAACGAATCCGTGGGAAATCATCTGCACAATCGCGCCTTGCATGCCGATCTCGCTGAACATGAAAAAGCCGAGCGTGACGAAACCCATGTGGGCGATCGACGAATACGCCACCAGCTTCTTCATATCGGTCTGCACCAGCGCCACCAGCCCGATGTAGACGACCGCAATCAGCGAAATGGCGATGATGAAACCCGACAGATAGTGGCTCGCATCAGGCGTGATCGGCAGCGAGAAGCGCAGGAAACCGTACGTGCCGAGCTTGAGCATGATCGCCGCCAGCACGACCGAGCCGCCCGTCGGTGCTTCCACGTGGGCGTCCGGCAGCCATGTGTGAACCGGCCACATCGGCACCTTGACGGCAAAGGCGAGGAAGAAAGCGATGAACAGCAATATCTGCACGTTCATCGGCAGCGGCAGCTTGTACCACGTGGCCAAATCGAAAGTGCCGGACTGGTTGTACAGATAAATCAGGGCCACCAGCATCAGCAGCGAGCCCATCAGCGTGTACAGGAAGAACTTGAACGCCGCATACACGCGATTCGGGCCGCCCCAGACCCCGATGATGATGTACATCGGGATCAGCGTGGCCTCGAAGAAGACGTAAAACAGCAGGCCGTCCATCGCGCAGAATACGCCGATCATGAGACCGGAAAGAATCAGGAACGACGCCATGTACTGGGCGACCCGCTCCGTGATGACTTCCCATCCTGCGACCACCACGAGCACGGTGATCAGCGCGGTCAACACCACCAACCACAGCGAAATACCGTCGATGCCGAGGTGATAGGTGATGTGAAACCGATCAATCCACGCCGTCTGCTCGATGAACTGCATCGCCGGGGTCGACGGATCGTAGCCCGAGATCAGCGGCAGCGTAACCAGGAAACTCACCACGGCGCCCAATAGCGAGAGCGTGCGAACCGTGCCGGGGTTGCGGTCGGACCCGACAACCAGGACTGCGATGCCGAACAGGATGGGCAGCCAAATGGCCAGACTCAGAAGCGGTAGCGATTGCATTTGTTATTGCTCCCCCTTATTTGCTCAAGGTGACAAACAAGGTCAGGAGTCCAAGCATGCCGATAATCATGGCGAAAGCGTAGTGGTAGATATAACCGGACTGCATGAAGCGGATGACACCGGCAAACCAGCCAACCAGCCGGGCGCTGCCATTGACGAGCGCGCCATCGATCACCCCTTGGTCGCCCCCTCGCCACAGACCGCGACCGATCTTGAGCGCGCCGTTGGCGAACACCACTTCATTGATCTTGTCCATGTAGTACTTGTTATCCAGCAGCTTGTACAGGCCCGAGAAGCGCCGCGCGAGGGCCTCCGGAATATCGGGCCGCTTCAGATAGAAGAACCAGGTCACGACGACACCGGCAATCGACAACCAGACGGGCAGCGTGGTGAACGAGTGCAGCGCCATCGGCAGCCAACCGTGGAAGTCTTCGGTAATGGCGGCCATCGCCGGATGGTTCGGCGCAATGAAGATGACATCCTTGAAAGCCACGCCGTGCTGGAACAGGTTGGAGAACAGCATCGGTTTGATGGCAATTGCACCGAGCACCACCGACGGAATCGCCAGCAGGATCAGCGGCAGGGTCACCACCCAGGGCGTTTCATGAGGCTCGTGCGCGCCATGATGCGCGTCATCGCCGTGATGCGCATGATCGTCGTGGTGATGAGCGAGCTTGCGGAAGCGCTCCTCGCCATGAAACACCAGGAAGTACAGGCGGAACGAGTAGAACGCGGTGACGAACACACTGGCCACGACGGCGAAATAAGCGAAACCCGAGCCAGGCAGGTGCGACGCGGCGACCGCCTCGATGATCGAGTCCTTCGAATAAAAACCGGCGAAGAACGGCGTACCAATCAGCGCCAGGGACCCGACCAGCGACGTGATCCATGTGATGGGCATGTATTTGTAGAGCCCGCCCATGTGACGGATATCCTGGTCGTGATGCATGCCGATGATGACCGACCCGGCGCCCAGGAACAGCAACGCCTTGAAGAAAGCATGCGTCATCAGGTGGAACATCGCCACCGGGTAAGCCGAGGCACCCAGCGCCACGGTCATGTACCCGAGCTGCGACAGCGTCGAGTAAGCGATCACGCGCTTGATGTCGTTCTGGATCATGCCGAGGAAGCCCATGAACAACGTCGTGATCGCCCCGATGACGAGGATCAGCGACAGCGCAGTATCGGAGAGCTCGAACAGCGGCGACATGCGACTGACCATGAAGATGCCCGCGGTCACCATGGTGGCCGCGTGAATCAGTGCGGAAATCGGAGTCGGGCCTTCCATCGAGTCAGGCAACCACACGTGCAGCGGAAATTGCGCCGACTTACCCATCGCACCGATGAACAGGCAAATGCAGGTCACGGTAATCAAATGCCAGTCGGTGCCGGGAAACGACAGCGCCGCCAGATCGTTGGCCTTGGCGAATACGTCGCTGTAGTTCAATGAGCCGGTATAGGCCAGCACCAGGCCGATCCCCAGCAGGAAGCCGAGGTCGCCGACGCGATTGACCAAAAAGGCTTTCAGGTTGGCGTAGATTGCCGTCGGGCGCGTGTACCAGAAACCGATCAACAGATAGGAGACGAGACCCACCGCTTCCCAGCCGAAAAACAGCTGGAGGAAGTTGTTGCTCATCACCAGCATCAGCATCGAGAAAGTGAACAACGAAATATACGCGAAGAAGCGCTGATAGCCGGGATCGTCCGACATGTAACCAACGGTGTAGATGTGCACCATCAGCGACACGAAGCTGACCACGCACATCATGATCACGGTAAGGATGTCGACCAGGAAGCCGACCTCGAACTTGATCGATCCGATCTGCGCCCATTGGTAAATGGTGCCGTTGAAACTGGCACCGTTGAGCACGTCGACAAAGGTCATTGCCGATAGGACGAAAGCGACCAGCACGCCAAGGATGGTGACGGTGTGGGCTCCTGAGCGGCCGATTTGCTTGCCGAACAGACCGGCCAACACCGCCCCTGCCAGCGGCGCCAGCGGAATCGCGAGCAACAGGTTGGGATTGAGTGTAGTTGCCATAACAGCGTTCGCTTTTTATTAACCTTTGAGCTGGTCGAGATCTTCGACATTGATCGTATCGAGCTTACGGAACATAGTGACCAGAATGGCCAGCCCGATGGCGGCTTCCGCCGCCGCGACCGTAAGAATGAAGAACACAAACACCTGCCCCGCCATGTCACCGAGATAGTGAGAGAACGCGATGAAATTGAGGTTGACCGAGAGCAGCATCAACTCGATGGCCATCAGCAGCACAATCACGTTCTTTCGGTTCAGGAAAATACCGACGATGCTGATGGCGAACAGAATCGCGCCAAGCACCAGATAATGCGCAAGCGACAACGACAACATGGGGCCTCCTTATTCCGATGCCGGCGTGTCGCCGGTGCCTTGCCGCGCTTCCGCCGGCATCGATACCAGCCGCACGCGGTCCTGGCGGCGCACCTTCACTTGACGGCTCGGCTCGGTCTGTTTGTGATCCTTGCGCGAGCGCATCGTCAAGGCAAGCGCCGCCACGATGGCAACCAGCAGCACCAGGCCCGCGACCTCGAAGGCAAATATGTAATTTGTGTAGAGCAGACGTCCCAACGCCTGCGTATTCGGAACGTCGGAATTTGCCATGGCGTGCACCGGCGCGTGGGTCGCGCCGTAGCCTCGCATCAGCACCAAGGCCGACTCGACGATGATGATCGCGCCGACCAGGCTCGCCATCGGCACGAAGCGCCGGAAGTCGCGGCGTAACGCGTCGATGTTGATGTCGATCATCATCACCACGAACAGGAACAGCACCATGACCGCGCCGACGTACACGACCACCAGCATGATCGACAGAAACTCGGCCTGCAGCAGCATCCAGATGGCGGCTGCATTGAAGAACGACAGCACCAGAAAGAGTGCCGACTGAACAGGATTGCGCGCGGTCACGACCTTGAGGGCCGAGATCACCAGGATCAGCGCAAACACATAGAAGAGAAAGGTTGTGAATTCCATAATCACCGGACTGTCACCGAACTTAGCCTACGGAGTACCAAAGGTGAGACGTTCTGCATCTCAACGGTACGGAGCATCGGCCGTTCTGGCCGCCGCGATTTCTTTTTCATACCGGTCGCCGACGGCGAGCAGCATCTCCTTGGTGAAGTACAGATCGCCCCGCTTCTCGCCGTGATACTCGAGAATGTGGGTCTCGACAATGGAATCCACCGGACAGCTTTCCTCGCAGAAGCCGCAGAAAATGCACTTGGTCAGATCGATGTCATAACGTGTGGTGCGGCGCGTGCCGTCGTCCCGCACGTCGGACTCGATGGTGATGGCCACCGCCGGGCACACCGCTTCGCACAGCTTGCAGGCGATGCAGCGCTCTTCCCCATTGGGGTAGCGGCGTAATGCATGCAGCCCGCGAAAGCGCGGCGACAGCGGCGTCTTTTCTTCCGGAAACTGAACGGTGATCTTACGCGCGAACGCGTAGCGCCCGGTCAGGGCCAGTCCCTTGAACAGCTCGACAAGCAAGAAGCTGCCAAAAAAATTCTTGATTGCGCTCAGCATCGCATTCCCCCAGTTTTTCCCATCACTTCCAGATATTCCACGGCGACATGATCCAGAAGCCGACCACGAGCAGCCAGAACATCGTCAGGGGTAAAAACACTTTCCAGCCGAGGCGCATGATTTGGTCATAGCGATAACGCGGAAAGGTCGCGCGCACCCAAATGAACACCGACAGCAACAGAAAGACCTTGAAGGCCAACCAGAAGATACCCGGAATGAATGACAGGAAGCCGAACGGCGCGCTCCAGCCCCCCAGAAACAGTACCGAGGCCAGCGCCGAAATGACGATCATGTTGATATATTCGGCAAGGAAGAACAGCGCAAAACCCATGCCCGAATATTCGATCATATGACCGGCGACGATTTCCGATTCGCCCTCGACCACGTCGAACGGATGGCGGTTGGTTTCCGCAATGCCCGAGACGAAATACACGACGAACATCGGCAACAGCGGCAGCCAGTTCCAGGACAGCAGATTCAGACCCATGCCAGCGAAAATGCCGCGCTCCTGCGAGTGGACGATGTCCGACAGATTCAGCGTGCCAGACGTCATCAACACGGTCACCAGCGCAAAGCCCATGGCGATTTCGTAGGAAATCATCTGCGCCGAAGCCCGCATTGCGCCGATAAACGCATACTTCGAGTTCGATGACCAGCCCGCCAGAATCACACCGTAGACGCCCAACGACGAGATCGCCAGCACATACAGCAACCCGGCGTTGATGTTGGCCAGCACCATTTTCGATTGAAATGGAATCACTGCCCAGATCGCAAAAGCGGGCATCACGGCCATCACCGGCGCGATCGCATAGACCCATTTGGTCGCCTGGGTCGGCGTAATGACTTCCTTGAGCAACAATTTCAGAACGTCGGCGATCGGTTGCAACAACCCTCGCGGCCCGACTCGGTTCGGTCCGATCCGCACATGCATCCAGCCGATCAATTTGCGTTCCCAGAGAATCAGATAGGCAACGCACAGCAGCAAAACGACTGCGACCACCAGAATACGCACCAGTGCCCACACCGTCGGCCAGGCCGCACCGAGCCACTCCTGACCGTGCGATGTAATGATGTCAACCAGACTCATTGCGCCTTCTCCACCTTGATTTGGCCGAACATCGGGCCCAGTGCCGCTCCAGCCGGCGTCGCGGACGACACCCGCACCGTGTTGGATGGCAGTGCCGCATCCCGTGCCGCGGGCAGCGTCGTCACGCACTCGCCTTGGCGCACTGTAACGGCATCCCCTTCGTTGATGCCCAGGCTGTCGAACAACTCAGCGGGCAACGATGCAACCATCGCGCGTCGGGCGTCGTTCGTCAGGTGCAACGAGGGCGCCCGCCGCACCAGCGCATCGGCGTGATATATCGGCACATCGGCGATGCGCTCGAGGTCGTTGGATTGCGAGGCGGTAGCCGCGATGGATGCGGACGTAGCATTGCTCAGCGCGGTGTTCATGTCGATCGCCGACAGCACTTCATCGCGCACCTGCTCCGGCGTTTCATAATCAAACCCGGAAAGTTTCAGCAGATTCCCGAGCACACGCAATACTTTCCATGCCGGACGGGTTTCACCCAACGGACGGACGACGCCGTTGAAGCTCTGCGCGCTGCCCTCGCAATTGACGAAGGTGCCCGCCGTCTCCGTGAACGGTGCCACCGGCAACAGGACATCGGCGTAATCTGCTGCAGCGGTATTTTTGTACGGCGACAGCACCGCAACCATTTTCGCGCCGCGCAACGCCTTCAATGTGGTCACAGGATCGGCGCTATCGAATTCGGGTTCTGCATGCAGCAGCACGTATGCCTGACGGGGTTTCTCGAGCAGTTCCTTCGCGCCCAACGGACTCACGGCGCGCGTGAGATAGCCGCCGACCGTGTTGGCCGCTTCGGTGAGAAACCCGAGTTTTGCGCCAGTAGCCTCGGCAATCCATTGCGCAAGCGCATGCAATTGGGCGAACTGCGGATGTTGAACCGCACTATTGCCAAGCATCACGGCCCGGCGCTCGCCACTGAGCAGCGCATCGGCAATTCGACGTGCACGCTGGCTGGGCTCTGCATCGCTGAGCGCCGACGGCAGCGCGACGTCCTTGGCCGCGGCGACTGCCGCAGCAACGCCAGCGAGCTCGCTCGCCCATGCGCTCGGCGCGGCGATGATCTTGCCGGTCAGCGGAATCAACGGATCGTCGTCGCAAGCGTGCAGTACGCTCAATTTGCCACCGTTTTTTACCGCGTGACGCAAGCGGGCGGCGAGCAGCGGATGATCCTTGCGCAGGAACGAGCCGATCACGAAGGCGGCGTCGAGCCGCTCGACATCGGCAATCGCCATACCCAGCCAAGGCGCGCCCTTGAGTTGATTGGAAAAATCGCTTTGGCGCAGTCTGAAATCGACGTTGCTGCTGCCGAGGCCACGCACGAGTTTCTGCAGAAGATAAAGCTCTTCCAGCGTGGCGTGGGGCGTCGCGAGAGCCGCGATGCCGTCACTGCCATGTTCGCGCTGGATATCGGCCAACCCATGACCGAGGTATTCGAGTGCGGTCTGCCAGTCGACCTCATGCCACTGACCGCCCTGCTTGAGCATCGGCTTGGTCAGGCGTTCATCGCTGTTGAGACCTTCGTAGGAGAAGCGGTCCTTGTCCGAAATCCAGCATTCGTTGATGGCTTCGTTCTCGAGCGGCACGACGCGCATCACCTTGTTGTTCTTGACCTGAACCGTCAGATTCGCGCCCAGCCCATCGTGCGGGCTGACCGACTTGCGGCGAGACAATTCCCATGTCCGCGCGCTGTAGCGAAACGGCTTGGATGTGAGCGCGCCGACCGGGCACAGATCGATCACGTTGCCGGACAGCTCGGAATCGACCGTCTTGCCGACAAACGAAGTGATCTCGGAATGCTCGCCGCGCCCCAGCATGCCAAACTCCATGATGCCGGCGATTTCCTGACCAAACCGTACGCAGCGCGTGCAGTGGATGCAGCGGGTCATCTCCTCCATCGAGATCAGCGGCCCGACGTTCTTGTGGAACACCACGCGCTTCTCTTCCTGATATCGGGAGGCGGACTTGCCGTAGCCGACGGCGAGATCCTGCAACTGACATTCGCCACCCTGATCGCAAATCGGGCAATCCAGGGGGTGATTGATCAGCAGGAACTCCATCACGGACTGCTGCGCCTTGATGGCTTTTTCCGACTTGGTGCGCACGATCATGCCAGCGGCGACGGGCGTAGCGCAGGCCGGCACGGCCTTCGGCGCTTTCTCGATGTCGACCAGACACATGCGACAGTTTGCTGCAATCGACAATTTCTTGTGATAGCAGAAATGCGGGATATAAGTGCCGACTTTCTTGGCTGCCTGGATCACCATGCTGCCTTCGGACACTTCGACCTTTTGGCCGTCTATTTCGATTTCAACCATAGCGGTTCAGAGCCACGCTTTGTCAAAGAGAATGGGATGCGCCGACCATGCAACGCTTGTGCTCGACGTGGTACGCGAATTCGTCCCAGTAATGCTTCAGCATGCCGCGCACGGGCATCGCGGCGGCGTCACCCAACGCGCAAATGGTGCGTCCCATGATGTTTTCAGCCACCGAGTTCAGGAGATCCAGGTCTTCCTGACGCCCCTTTCCATGCTCGATGCGATTGACCACTCGCCACAGCCAGCCAGTGCCTTCACGACAAGGCGTGCACTGACCGCACGATTCCTCGTAGTAGAAATACGACAGGCGCAACAGCGAACGCACCATGCAGCGGGTTTCATCCATCACGATCACCGCGCCGGAGCCGAGCATCGACCCTGCCTTGGCGATCGAATCGTAGTCCATGTCGGTCTGCATCATCACGTCACCCGGCACGACCGGTGCCGAAGACCCGCCCGGAATGACCGCCTTGATCTTCTTGCCGCCGCGCATGCCGCCGCACAACTCCATCAGCTTGGAGAATGGCGTGCCCATCGGGATTTCGTAGTTGCCGGGGCGTTCGACGTCACCCGACACGGAGAAGATCTTGGTGCCGCCGTTATTCGGCTTGCCCATCTCCAGGTACTTCTGCGCGCCAACCGCCAGAATGAATGGCACTGCAGCGAATGTTTCAGTGTTATTGATCGTGGTCGGCTTGCCGTAAAGCCCAAAGCTCGCCGGGAATGGCGGCTTGAAGCGCGGCTGACCTTTCTTGCCTTCGAGCGATTCGAGCAGCGCCGTTTCCTCGCCACAGATGTAGGCGCCGTACCCATGGTGGGCGTGCAGTTGAAACGAAAATCCGGAGCCAAACAGATTGTCACCGAGGTACCCTGCGGCGCGAGCCTCTTCGAGCGCGCGTTCGAAGAGTTCATAGGTATCCCAGATTTCGCCGTGGATGTAGTTGTAGCCGACCGAGATGCCCATTGCGTAGGCGCCGATGGCCATCCCCTCGATCAGGGAATGCGGGTTGTAACGCAGGATGTCGCGATCCTTGAACGTGCCCGGCTCACCTTCGTCAGAATTGCAGACCAGATACTTCTGACCAGGGAACTGGCGCGGCATGAAGCTCCACTTCAGACCGGTCGGGAAGCCTGCGCCGCCACGGCCGCGCAAGCCGGACGCCTTGATATCGGCAATCACTTGCTCCGGCGGAATTTTTTCGGTGAGAATACGCCGCAGCTGTTGGTAGCCGCCGCGAGCGACGTAATCTTCCAGGTGCCAGTTCTCACCGTTCAATCCGGCCAGAATGAGCGGTTCGATATGGCGATCGTGCAAACTCGTCATGCCTTTTCTCCTCGATCCGCAGCCTTGAGTTCAGCAATCAGCGCATCGAGCTTTTCGTCGCTCATGAAACTGCACATACGCTTGTTGTTCACCAGCATCACCGGCGCGTCACCGCAAGCGCCCATGCATTCGCCTTCCTTCAGCGTGAACAGGCCGTCGGCCGTGGTCTCATTGAAGTCGATGCCGAGCTTCTGCTTGAGGTAATCGGCCGCGTGATCGCCGCGCGACAGCGCACACGGCAGATTCGTGCAAACGGTCAACTTGAATTTGCCGACCGGCGCAGTGTCGAACATGCCGTAGAACGTCGCGACCTCTTCGACCGCGATCGGCGGCATTTGAAGGTAACTGGCGACGAATTGCATGACCTCTGGCGACAGCCAGCCCTTTTCGTCCTGTGCGACCGCAAGTGCGGCCATCACCGCAGATTGCTTTTGCTCCGCCGGATACTTGGCGACGGCATGGTCGATTTTCTTTAGCGCTTCGGGAGAAAGCATTTCCGATCCGACTTGGTCTCTACTTAACGATTGCTCCGGCCGCAACGAAGCCGGCAATTGCGCTTTCGCGCGATTCCTGCCTCGTAGCTAATTGCTGGAACGGCATTGTTACGTCTTAGATACAACCGGGCGGACGAATCCATCGCCCACGCCCGCATTACTATCGGTCAATTTCACCGAACACGATGTCCTGCGTACCGATGATCGCCACCGCATCGGCGATCATATGCCCTCTAGCCATTTCGTCGAGCGCGGCCAGGTGGACAAATCCAGGTGCACGAATCTTCAGGCGATACGGCTTGTTGGCACCGTCCGACACCAAATAGATGCCGAACTCGCCCTTCGGATGCTCGATCGACGCATAGGTTTCGCCTTCCGGAACGTGGAAGCCCTCGGTGAAGAGCTTGAAATGGTGAATCAGCTCTTCCATGTTCGACTTCATGTTGACCCGTTTGGGCGGCGCGACCTTGTGATTGTCGATCATCACCGGACCGGGATTTTTGCGCAGCCAGTCGATGCACTGCTTGATGATGCGATTGGATTGCCGCATCTCTTCGACCCGCACCAGATAGCGGTCGTAACAGTCACCTTCGGAGCCGACCGGCACTTCGAATTCCATCCGGTCGTAGACCTCGTACGGCTGCTTCTTGCGCAAGTCCCAGGCAATCCCCGAGCCGCGCAACATTGCTCCGGTGAAGCCGAGCTGCAACGCGCGCTCCGGACTGACGACACCGATACCGACCAGACGCTGCTTCCAGATGCGATTGTCGGTCAGCAGCGTCTCGTATTCGTCGACATACTTGGGAAAGCGATTGGTGAAGTCCTCGATGAAATCGAGCAGCGAACCTTGGCGGTTCTCGTTCATCTTGCCGATCGCGCGGGCGTTATGCTGTTTCGATGCGCGATACTGCGGCATGGCATCCGGCAAATCGCGGTAAACGCCGCCCGGCCGATAATAGGCCGCGTGCATGCGCGCGCCCGAGACCGCCTCGTACATGTCGAACAGGTCTTCGCGCTCGCGGAATGCGTAAAGGAAAATCGCCATCGCACCGACGTCCAGGCCGTGCGATCCGATCCACATCAAGTGATTCATCAGTCGCGTGATTTCATCGAACATCACACGAATATATTGCGCGCGGATCGGCACTTCGATGTTGAGCAACTTCTCGATCGCCATCACATAGGCGTGCTCGTTGCACATCATCGAAACGTAATCGAGCCGGTCCATGTAGGGCACCGACTGGATGAATGTCTTCGACTCGGCCAGCTTTTCGGTCGCGCGATGCAGCAATCCGATGTGCGGGTCGGCGCGTTGAATCACTTCGCCGTCGAGTTCCAGCACGAGGCGCAGCACACCATGCGCCGCAGGGTGTTGCGGACCAAAATTCAGCGTGTAGTTCTTGATATCTGCCACGAGCGCACCTTAATGTTTCAATCCGCCGTACTCTTCCTCGCGGATCACGCGTGGCGTGATTTCCCGCGGCTCGATCGTCACCGGCTGGTAGATCACCCGCTGTTGCTCGGGGTCGTACCGCATTTCCACGTAACCGGACAACGGAAAGTCCTTGCGGAAAGGATGGCCGATAAAACCGTAGTCGGTCAAAATGCGGCGCAAATCCGGATGGCCTTCATAGACGATGCCCAGCAAATCGAACGACTCGCGCTCAAACCAGTTGGCGGAGCTCCAGATATCGACCATCGACGCCACGACGGGCAGATCGTCGTCCGGCGCGAAGACACGCACGCGAACCCGCCAGTTATGGGTAATGGAGAGCAATTGCACGACGGTGGCAAAACGCGGCCCATTCCAGGCGCCATCACCGAAGGCGGAGTAATCCAGCCCGCACAAATCGATCAGTTGTTCGAACTTCAGGCTCGGATCGTCGCGCAGCTTGAGCGCGACTTCGCGATAGTCGGCCGCCTTGACGATCAACGTCAACTGCCCCATTGACTCAGTCAGGTTCTGAATCGCGCCGCCCAATACGTTTTGCAGATTGCTTTTTAGTGTTTCGAGTTTCGACATGCGCGTCCCCGGTTATTTGCGCGCGATCGTGCTGGTTCGCTTGATCTTGGATTGCAGCTGAATGATTCCATAGACCAGCGCTTCAGCCGTCGGCGGGCATCCCGGCACGTAGACGTCCACCGGCACGATGCGATCACAGCCACGCACGACGGAGTACGAATAATGATAGTAGCCGCCGCCGTTGGCGCATGACCCCATCGAAATTACCCAGCGCGGCTCCGCCATCTGGTCGTAGACCTTACGCAACGCGGGCGCCATCTTGTTGCACAGCGTGCCGGCCACGATCATCACATCCGACTGTCGAGGGCTCGGGCGAAACACCACGCCGAAGCGATCCAGATCATAGCGGGATGCGCCTGCGTGCATCATTTCGACCGCACAGCAAGCCAACCCGAACGTCATGGGCCATAGCGACCCGGTGCGCGTCCAATTGATGAGCTTGTCAGCCGTGGTGGTGACAAACCCTTCGCGCAATACCCCTTCGATACTCATATGCTTTTCCAGATTTCCGCTGAAACGCCATTGCCTTACAGGCTACGCGCTCACTCCCAATCGAGTGCGCCACGCTTCCAGAGATAGATGAAACCGATCAGCAACTCGACCAGAAATACCACCATGGAAATGAAACCAGGCCAACCGATGTCGCGCAGTGCTGCGCCCCAGGGGAAGAGGAAGGCCGTTTCCAGGTCAAACAGGATGAACAGAATGGCGACGAGATAGTAGCGCACATCGAACTTCATGCGCGCATCTTCGAAAGCTTCGAAGCCGCATTCGTAGGGAGAGAGTTTTTCGCTGCCTGGATTGTTAGGCCCGAGGAATTTGCCCAAGCCAACCAGCGCAACACCCAGGCCGGTACCTACCAGAATAAAAAGCAGGACGGGAAAATAGGCTCCGAGGTTCAATGCAACCCTCTATCGGTTAGTTCACAAACCGCCCTACCTGGCCTGGGGACCGGCCGGTAGTACGGGACGGACAAAGCACAAAATAAAATGCCAGCCGGAGCGCATAAGCAAGGCTGGCATCGTAGAACTGTGGTGCCGACGATGAGACTCGAACTCATACGGCTTTCGCCACTACCCCCTCAAGATAGCGTGTCTACCAATTTCACCACGTCGGCATACATAGTCTGCAATTCGCAACCCCGAATCGCTTCAAGACCGCCATTGTAACGCCATTGCTTTTTTTGTTCAACGCACAAAAGGCTTACGCGAATACAAATAGTCTTGTTGTCTTATTGCAAAAACTTACTTTGGTACGTCTTGCGAATTAGTTGTCGACGCTCCCGCCGGCGCACTGACGCCCGAGGCACCCGCCGCGACGGCAGATGCAGCCGAAGCGGCGGCTGGCGCCGTCGTCACCGGCACGCTACCCAACACGCCGGCAGACAGCTTGGGCTTGTAAGATCCGATGTAAGTCAGCGAAAGCGTGACGACGAAAAAAATGGTCGCAAGCACCGCCGTGGTGCGCGACAGAAAATTCGCCGAACCGGAGGCCCCGAACAAACTGCCGGAAGAGCCGCTACCGAACGCGGCCCCCATGTCGGCACCCTTGCCATGCTGAAGCAAAACCAAACCGATGATACCCAGTGCCGATAGCACCTGAACCACGATCAACACTGTTTTCAATAACCCCATCTCATCACCTATTCCAAAAATTCATGCGCCGCCCCTGAGCGGGCGGAGTTGAGCGGCGACGTCACGCCGCGCCGCAAATCGCGAGGAAATCCTCAGCCTTGAGCGACGCGCCGCCAATCAATCCACCATCGATGTCGGGCATCGCAAACAAATCGGCGGCGTTATCGGGTTTGACACTGCCGCCATAGAGAATCTTTACCGCAGCCACCTCGCCCCCTTTGGCCGCCAGCTGAGCTCGCAAGCGCTCATGCACCGCTTGCGCCTGCTCGCGCGTGGCCGTCTTGCCGGTGCCGATCGCCCAGACCGGCTCATATGCGACGACAATTCGCGCCGCCTGAGGCACGTCGAGCGCGGCGAGCACGGCGCCCAACTGACGCTCGACGACCGCATCGGTCTGCCCCGCGTCCCGTTGAGCCAGCGTCTCTCCAACACAGACGATCGGCGTCATTCCCGCGGCGAGCACCCGCCCCGTCTTGGCAGCGACCAGCGCATCGGTCTCGCCGTGATACGCGCGGCGCTCCGAGTGGCCAACGAGCACGTAAGACGAGCCAAATTCACCGATCATCGGCGCCGACACCTCACCGGTGAAAGCCCCATTGATCTCAGCCGAAACGTCCTGCGCCCCCCAGGCAAGCGGGCTGCCGCCAAGCAGTTGCTGACACTGCGCCAAGTAGGGGAATGGCACGCAAACGGCAGTAACCGCGCGCCCTTGCGCCAAAACCGGCGACGCCAGCAGTCGTGCCAATAATTCCGCGTTGGCAGCCAAGCTGCCATGCAACTTCCAGTTGCCGACGACCAATTTCGCCGCCGCTTTGTTCGCCTTCGCGCTTGCGGAATCCACGCCCCTTCACCCCATCAATAAGCAAAAAACTGGCTATTCTAATTCCCACCGCCCCAAAGGGTCAATTTTCGGCTTGGCGGCCCGGCATCAGGGCCACGTCAATACGATTTTTCCGATATGCGCGCTGCTCTCCATCAGCGCATGCGCCTGCGACGCATCGGTAGCTGAAAATGTACGATAAATCACTGGCCGGATAGCCCCGTTCGAAAGCAGTGGCCAGACGCGCTCCTTCAGTCGGGCAGCGACGTCGGCCTTGAAAGCGACCGAGCGAGGCCGCAGCGTCGACCCGGTGATCGTCAAGCGACGGCGCAGCACCTGGCCCAAATCGAGCGGCGCCTTTGCGCCTCCCAGCAAAGCGATCACGGCAATGCGCCCGTCGGTGGCGAGGCAGTCTATCTCGCGCGGCAAATAAGCGCCGCCGACCATATCCAGGATCACGTCGACGCCACGGCCGCCGGTCAACTCCTTCACGACCTGCGCGAAGTCCTCGCTCTTGTAGTTGATGCCGCGCTCGGCGCCCAATTTTTCGCAGACGCGGCATTTGTCATCCGATCCGGCAGTCGCGAAAACGCGGTGGCCGAGCGCCTTCGCCAGCTGGATAGCCGTCACGCCGATGCCGCTGGTACCCCCTTGCACCAGCAGGCTCTCGGGCGTGCCGTCCTCGGCGGTACCGAGGTGAGCGCGATCGAAGACATTGCTCCACACGGTAAAAAACGTTTCAGGCAGCGACGCTGCCTCCACATCGGACAACCCCTGAGGCACCGGCAGGCATTGCGCAAGCGGCGCGGTGCAGTATTGGGCATAGCCACCGCCCTGCACCAGCGCACAGACCCGGTCCCCAATGCGCAGCCCCCATCGGTTATCGGCGCCGTCCAACTGACCGTCGACGATCTCCCCGGCGACTTCCAGGCCAGGCAGGTCGGAGGCCCCCGGCGGCACCGGATAATTCCCTTGCCGCTGAAACACGTCAGGCCGGTTGATGCCCGCCGCCGCCACCTTGATCAACACCTCGCCCGGCTTCGGTTGCGGCATCGGCCGCTCGACCAATTGCAACACCTCGGGTCCGCCATACTGGGTAATTTCAATCGCTTGCATCACACGTTCCTCGCCATTAATGAGCATTCCGCATCAACGCCGCCGGGACGACGCCACCGCCGTTACGATAGCACTGACCGGCATGACCCTGTTGCCACGCCACGCCTACTTGCGCTTGGCGTCACGAACGCCGACGACACCGCCCAATTGCGCCAGCGCGCGCTGCAGCTGACCGGCGTCGCGCACCTCGACCGTGAACTGCATATACGCGTGCGCGGTGCGCGACTGCGTGTTCACTCCAGTCACATTGATCTTCTCACGAGAAAATATTTCGGAGATATCGCGCAATAGCCCTTGCCTATCCGTAGCCTCGATCTGAATATCGACCGGGTACGCCGCCTCCCCACGACCTTCGAGCACCTCGCTCGACCACGCGGCCTGGAGCACGCGCTCCGGGGCGCGGCGCCGCATCGCGGCGAAATTCCGGCAATCGCAACGGTGCACGGAAATGCCCTTGCCGTGGGTGACGAAGCCCACGATCTCGTCCGGCGGCGCGGGCTTGCAGCACTTGGCCAGCTGCGTGAGCAGCGCCCCAACCCCGAGCACCAGCACGCCGCTCGACGCTCCCTGCGCCACGCTGCTCTCCAGGCTCTTCTTGGCAACCAGCGCGTCGTCGCTACGAGCTTCCGGCGACGGCGCTCCGGAGAGGGCGCTTTCGACATGCCTGAGACTGAACTCTTCCTTGGCAACCGCTGCGTAAAACTCGTCGGCATTCTTGAACCCGAGCCGTGTGGCCAGCTCATCCAGATTGGTCGACGTTTTGCCTTCGCGCTGCAGTGTCTTGTCAATGATCGCGCGGCCATGCGCGATCGTCTCTTGCAATTCGACCGCGTTAAACCACGCGCGCACCTTGTTCCGGGCTCGCTGGCTGTGCAAATAACCGAGCTGACTGTTGAGCCAGTCACGCGATGGTCCGCCCTGCTTGACAGCCACGATCTCGACGGTCTGACCATTGCGCAGCGGCGTATTGAGCGGCACCATTGCGCCGTCGACCCGCGCGCCGCGGCAGCGATGACCCAATTCGGTATGCAGGTAATAAGCAAAATCGACCGGCGTGGCGCCTTGCGGCAAGGCAATCACGCGCGCCTGCGGGGTCATGACATAGATATGGTCATCGATGTTGGCATGCTTGAGCTGCTCCCACGGAGCGACATCGTCCTGCTCGACGCGGTCAGCGACGTCGTCTTTCCAGGCCAGCAATTGCCTGAGCCAGGCGATCTTCTCGTCATAGCTTTCGTTGGCGACGACCTGCCCGGCATAGCCACGCTGCCCGGCCTCCTTGTAGCGCCAGTGGGCGGCCACGCCGTACTCGGCGAAATGGTGCATCTCGTGGGTGCGGATCTGCACTTCGAAGGCACGTCCCTGCTCGTCGATGACAACCGTATGCAGTGATTTGTAGCCGTTTGGCTTGGGCCGCGAGATGTAATCATCGAACTCTTTCGGGATCGGCTGCCACAGGTTATGGACGATGCCGAGCACCGTATAGCAGTCTTTCACGTCGTCGACGATAACGCGAAACGCACGCACGTCGTATAGCTCGGCAAAGTCCAGCTCCTTGCCGCGCATCTTGCGCCAGATGCTGTAGATGTGCTTGGGGCGCCCGGACACTTCCGCCTTGACGCCGGCGGTGGTCAGTTCATGCTGCAGGCGTTCGATCGCCTGGCGGATAAATTGCTCCCGCTCGACGCGCTTCTCGTCAAGCAGGCGAGCGATACGCTTATACGTGTCGGGGTGCTCGAACCGGAAGGCCAGGTCTTCGAGCTCCCATTTCAATTGCCAAATGCCCAGCCGGTTCGCCAGCGGCGCGTAAATCTCCAGTACCTCGTGTGCCAGCTCGGGCGGCGGGGCGAGCTTCTGCCCCGCATACCAGCGCAGCGTCTGCACCCGCGACGCCAGACGAATCAGCACGCCCCGAATATCCTGCGCAAAGGCCAGCAACATTTTGCGCAACGCTTCGACCTGCGCCTTGCGCGCCGCCTGGGGATCCCTGCCGACCGACCGCGCGTTGGCCGTCACGCGCGTGCTCACGCCACCCAGCAGTTGCAGCTTTCGGACATTGACCACCAGCGTGGCAATTTCGGCCCCGAAGCGTTGCGTCAGCGTCTCTTGCGCATCCGTCACTCGCTCGGCCACACCGAACAGCGCCGCGGCTTTGCGGGTCAGATCGTCCACCCGCAGCGTGTCCAGAATCGACAGCATGCCCCGGGCGTGCGCCATCATGGGCTCGCCAGAACTCAGCGTAACGTCGCCGCAGAGTTCATCTGCGAAGGCCAGTGCGTCCTCCAACGTCGATTCGATAACGGGCGTTGTCTCGGGATTGTTCATACCACTTTCAAGCAGAAGCGCCGACGGATCATGGGAAAGCTCAACCGCCGCGTTGGGCAGCAACCACCACGATCTCGATCAGCAATTCGGGGCGCGCCAGGCGCGCCTGCACGGTCGCGCGCGGCGGCGCATTGCCCGGGATGGCGGCCACCCACGCATCCCAAACGCGATTCATGCCTTCAAAATTGGCCATATCCGACAAATAAATCTGACACGAGAGAATCAGCGACTTATCGCTGCCGGCTTCGGTCAGCAAGCGATCGATGTGGCCAAGCACTTCCTGCGCCTGCCCCTCAATACCCTGAGCCGTGTCGTCCGCAACCTGCCCGGCCAGGTAGACCGTGCCGTTATGAACGGCGGTGTCCGACCAGCGGGATTCCACATGAAACCGTCGTACCGTCATGATGCAATCATCCTCGATAAATACTGACAAATCATTTGACGAAGAACTCGCGCGCCACGCGAATCTGATCGTCGTGAACAAAAGTTGGGGCGTGGCCAACGCCGGGAATCTCGACGCTGCTGACCTGGCGGCCGCGTGCCTTCATCTCCGCCACTGTCTCGCGGGAAAGCAGATCCGAGTGCTCGCCCCGCACCACCAGCACCTCTCCATCGAATGCTTCGAGCGAAGCCCATAGCGTCATCTCGCCGGCCATCGCGAGTTGCGGCGTCACCGCGGCAAACGGCACGGCGATCGCCGGGTCGTAACGCAGTACGAAATAGTCATTTTCCTGCCGGATCAGCGGCAAACTGAGCGCGCGCCACTGCTCCGCCGTGTGCGGGCCGAATGACAGCGAGGTCATGCGCAGGTAGTCGATGCACGCCTCGAGCGTTGGAAAATGCGGCGCCTGCCCCAGATAATCGCCGATGCGCACCAGTGCCGGCGCATTGATGCGTGGGCCGACGTCGTTGAGCAGCATTTTCTGAATCGGTGTCTGCGGCAAACCAGCCAACCCCATGCCGATCAGCCCGCCCATCGAGGTGCCGAACCAATCGACCTGCGCTACCCCGAGCCGGGCAATCAGCGTCACCATATCGCTCACATACTGCGGCACCGCATAGCCGGCAGGGTTCTTCAGCCAGTCGGACGCACCGCGTCCTACGACGTCGGGGCACACGACGCGGTATACGTCGCTCATCGCCTGTGCCATCACGTCAAAATCGCGTCCGCAGCGCGTCAGGCCATGCACGCAGAGCAACACGCGAGGATTGGCCGGATCGCCCCATTCCGTGTACGCCATGCGGTGCAATCCGGAGGGGCTGAGGCACTGCACTGTGGCGAAGCGCGGTTGTGATATCGACATGGTTCTCTCACCTGCAGGAACAAAGGGTAGTGTCGATTCTACCGCGCTTGATCGCTTCGGGGCTCGCCAGACATCGTCGCGCTATCGCTGAACAAAAAAAGGGCGAGACATTCCGTCTCGCCCCGCATTCAGGTCGTATGACCTGTTTCGGTCAAACCGCGCTCATGTCGAGCGGCGCTCCCGTTTTTTGCTGGATTTCCTCTTTCGTGACACCGGGTGCCAGCTCCACGACCTTCAGGCCATCCGGCGTCACATCGATCACGCCCAGGTCGGTGATGATCTGGTCGACCACACCCACCCCCGTCAGCGGTAATGTGCATTCCTTAAGAATTTTGTGCACATCGCCCTTGGCCACATGCTCCATCAGCACGAGCACCCGGCCCACGCCGGCTACCAGGTCCATCGCCCCGCCCATGCCTTTGATCATCTTGCCGGGGATCATCCAGTTCGCCAGATCGCCGTGCTCGCTGACCTGCATCGCGCCCAGGATTGCCAGATTGATATGCCCGCCGCGGATCATCGCGAACGAGTCGGCCGACGAGAAAATCGACGAACCCGGCAGGGTTGTCACCGTCTGCTTGCCGGCATTGATGAGATCGGCGTCGACTTCGTCTTCGGTCGGAAACGGGCCGATGCCCAGCAGACCGTTCTCCGATTGCAGCCAGACCTCCATATTGGCCGGCACGTGGTTGGCCACCAGCGTGGGCAAACCGATGCCGAGGTTCACATAAAAGCCATCCTGCAGCTCACGCGCCGCGCGCGCTGCCATTTCATCGCGATTCCATGCCATGTCTATCTCCTCGTCGGTCCGTTATTTGGCACGTACCGTGCGCTGTTCGATGCGTTTTTCCGGGTGTTGGTTGTGGACGATGCGCTGCACGAAAATGCCTGGCGTGTGGATCTCGTCCGGATCCAGCTCGCCGGTTTCGACCAGAACCTCCACCTCGGCCACCGTCACCTTGCCCGCCATCGCGCACACCGGATTGAAATTGCGCGAGGTGCGGCGGAAGATCAGATTGCCGGCCTTATCGGCCTTCCAGGCCTTGACCAGTGCGACGTCGGCGCGCAGCGTGCGCTCCATCACATATTGCTGTCCATCGAACTCGCGGATTTCCTTGCCGTCGGCGACCACGGTGCCGACCCCGGTTTTGGTGAAGAACGCCGGAATCCCGGCACCGCCCGCACGCAGCTTCTCGGCCAGCGTGCCCTGCGGGGTGAATTCGAGCTCCAGTTCGCCGGCCAGGTATTGCCGCTCGAACTCCTTGTTCTCGCCCACGTAGGATGAAATCATTTTGCGGATCTGGCGCGTCTCGAGCAACAGCCCCAGGCCGAAGCCGTCGACACCCGCATTGTTACTGATGCAGGTCAGCTGCTTGACACCGGAGTCGCGCAACGCCGCGATCAGCGCTTCCGGAATGCCACACAGCCCGAACCCGCCCACGGCGATGGTCTGCCCGTCTTGCACGACCCCCGCAAGGGCCTCTTTGGCACTGGCGTATACCTTGTTCATCGGTTGTCCCTTTTCCTCGGTGGATGATTCAACTCAGTCGAACGACAAAAAGCTGCGTTAAATCTTGTTGTTAGCTGATTAGCTTACGCCCGGGCGGCGATCGGGCACAATACGTGAAATTACATATCGGCCAACCAAGCTGCCGCTCCACGCTCGCGTATGACGACACTCGACTACCGTACCGCCTTCCACCTCGCCCCGATCGGCCTGGTGATCTCCCGACAGCGTGTGATCGAAGATTGCAACGCGCAGGTCAGCATGATTTTCGGCTACCCGCGCGACCAGCTCATCGGCCAGTCGTTCGAAGTGCTGTACCCGTCCTCCGATGAGTTCGAGCGCACCGGCGAGCGCATTCCGCCCATTATGGTGACCCAGGGCAGCTACTCCGACGAACGCATCATGCGGCGCGCCAGCGGCGAACTGTTCTGGTGCCACGTGACGGGCCGCTCGCTCGACCTGAGTGCCCCCCATGCAGCCGGCATCTGGACCTTCGAGGACATGTCGGCGACCCGCCGCGTGGCGGTCGCGCTGACAGCGCGCGAACGGGAAATCGCCGCCCAGCTGGTGCAAGGCAAGACCAGCAAGCAGATTGGCAAGACATTGGCCATCAGTCCGCGCACCGTCGACATCTACCGAGGCCGCCTGATGCAGAAATACGCGGCGGGCACAGCCACCGAGCTGGTGCAGCGACTGCTCGGCGCATGAGCCGCGGGCTCGCGCCGGCTCCTCGACTCAGCGCGCGGCGCGCTTCTGGATCGCCGCTTCGCGCCGGGTGGCCTGCGCGACTTCCCTTTCCGCCTCGGTGACCAGATCGCGTCCGATCAGCACCTTCCATTTCAAATAAACGGGACGAGTCGCATCGACAAAGCGCTGCCGTTCCGCCGGC
This sequence comes from Pandoraea thiooxydans, assembly GCF_001931675.1. Classification (NCBI taxonomy): domain Bacteria; kingdom Pseudomonadati; phylum Pseudomonadota; class Betaproteobacteria; order Burkholderiales; family Burkholderiaceae; genus Pandoraea; species Pandoraea thiooxydans. The sequence continues at coordinate 2,686,358 of NZ_CP014839.1, forward strand.
GTCAGGCGGGTCACCTTGACGCCGCGCTTGGCCATCGCCTGCCACACGGTCTGACCGGAATCGAGCGTGTCGTCGCGCTCGAGCGAGACCTCCAGGTGCGCCGCGTCGATTGCCGCCTCCCGTACGATCTCCTGATCGCCTGTGGTCCAACTATCCCAGACCTGGCGGTTGACCACGAATACCAGTGGGTCCGCCATGTAATCCCAAAGCGTCACATAACGCTGGCCAAAGTTGAACAGCTTGGCGCTGCAGTAAATGGAAATGGGGTTTTCCTGTCCATCGATCTCGCGAGACTTGAGCGCCGGCAGCACCTGGGACCAATTCATTTGCGTCGGGTATGCGCCCAGTGCGGTGAAAATATCGTTGAATAACAGTGAACCGACCACGCGAAAGCGCAAGCCTCGCATATCTTCGGGAGTGCGAATCGGGCGGCGCGAATTACTCAGCTCGCGAAAGCCGTTTTCGCCCCACGCCAGGGGCACCACCCCCTGCTCCTCGATGCGGGCAAACAGCTCCCGCCCCACCCGCCCGTGCATGATGGCGTCCATCGAATGCGCATCGCGCAGCAGGAATGGCAACGAAAACAGATTGAATTCGGGAATCTGCGGCGACCAGTTGATGGTGGAGCCCACCGCCATATCGATGACGCCCTGGCGCAAGGCGGCGAATTCCCTGGTCTGATCCCCGCCGACCAGCGACGCGCCGGTGTACAGTTTGATTCTGATGCGGCCCTTGGTCCGCTGGCGCACCAGATCGGCCCAGATCTGCGCGCCACGCCCCCAGGGCGATGTCGCGTCCGGCATGACCGACAGGCGATATTCGGGTTTATACTCCTGCGCCCTGGCCGGCCCTCCCGCTACGCCCAAAAGAAATGCCGCGGCCGCCAGCAGCAACCGCCAGCGGTGCCTTTGCATGCTGACCTCAAGAAAATTTCGAGCGGCACCCCATCCATTCAGGACCGCCGGTGCTCGCTTTCCGGTAACCAGTCGACATTATGCCCGTCGTTAGCGCCGCAGCATGCCCGGAAAATCCCGTAGGACTGCAATCAGGCGGCACTCATGCCATCGTCGGCGGTCATGATGGCGCCATTGATGAAATGCGATTCGTCGGCTGCCAACAGCAGCAGTAAACCGTCGAGATCGGCCGCCGTGCCCACCCGCTTGCGCGGCAGCATGTCGATCAGCTTGCGCCCGGCCTCGGTTTCCCAATGGTGATGATTGATCTCGGTGTCGATATACCCGGGGCAAATCGCATTGACGTTGATGCCGTAACGCCCCCATTCGACCGCCATGGAACGTGTCATATGGATCACTGCGGCCTTGCTCATGCAGTACACGCCAATCTGCGGCAGAGCACGCAAACCGGCAATCGAGGCGATATTGATGATGCGATGTTGCTGCCCCGGCTGCCCCTTGGAACGCAAAATCATCCGCTTGCCGACTTCCTGGGCCATGAAGAAAGCGCCGCGCACGTTGGTGTCGAAGACGAAGTCGTAGCCCTGAGGCGTCACGTCCACCAGCCGCTCCGTGGTCGAGACGCCCGAGTTGTTGACCAGAATATCGATCGCCCCCGCCTCGGTTTCCGCATGCGCGACGGCCGCCCGAATACTGTCGTGATCGGTCACGTCGACACGCACCACATGCGCCTCGCCCCCGGCGGCCTCGATCTCGGCGCGCAGTTCCTTGAGCCGCTCGACGCGCCGGCTGGCCAGCACGACCTTGGCGCCGGCTTGCGCCAGCACCTGCGAGAACCGCATGCCCAGACCGCTCGACGCCCCTGTGATCAGGGCAACCTTGCCCTCCAGATTGAGCGATCGTCCCATGAATGTCTCCTTGCACCGATGAATTAGAGGCTTATTTTCACCCACGATCGAACGATCGTGCTAAAAATACTTCTTTGCGAGGTGGCCGGCATTCCCGGAAAATGCCCGCAACCCACGAATTCTAACGTTAAGTGAGGAGAAACAATGAGCCAGAACCTACTCGAGCAATATGGCCCGAGAGAGTCCATGGAATATGACGTCGTGGTCATCGGCGCGGGTCCGGCCGGATTATCCGCCGCGATCCACCTGAAACAATTGGCACAGGAGCAGAACCGGGAGGTCTCCGTTTGCGTGCTCGAAAAGGGCTCGGAAGTCGGTGCTCACATACTGTCGGGCGCCGTGATGGATCCGCGCGCCATGACGGAGCTGTTTCCCAACTGGCAGGAACTTGGCGCACCGCTCGACACCCCCGTCACGGAAGACCAGTTTCTGTTCCTCAACGAGAACGGCAGCGCGCGCCGCACGCCCAACTGGGCATTGCCCGCATGCTTTCAGAATCACGGCAACTATATCGTCAGTCTGGCCAACGTGGTTCGCTGGCTGGGTCAGCAGGCCGAAGCGCTTGGCGTCGAGATATTCCCGGGGTTTGCCGCCGCGGAAGTGCTCTACAACGACGACGGCTCGGTCAAAGGCGTCGCGACGGGCAACATGGGCGTGGGCCGAGACGGCGAGCCGACTGAAAATTTCCAGCTTGGGATGGAGCTGCACGCCAAATACATGCTGTTTTGCGAAGGTGCCCGCGGACATCTTGGCAAGCAGTTGATCGCCCGCTACAAGCTGGCCGACGGCAAGGATCCGCAAGCCTATGGCATCGGCATCAAGGAATTGTGGGAAATCGATCCGGCCAAGCACAAGGCGGGGCTGACCATTCATACCGCCGGCTGGCCGCTCGACAGCAACACCTATGGCGGCTCCTTTCTCTATCACATGGGCAACAACCAGGTGTCGATCGGCTTCGTGGTAGGCCTGGACTACGAGAACCCCTACCTGTCGCCCTACGAGGAATTCCAACGCTACAAGACCCACCCGGCGATCCGCCATTATCTGGAAGGCGGCAAGCGCATCGCATACGGCGCCCGGGCCATCACCGCGGGCGGCATCCTTTCGCTGCCCAAGCTGGTGTTCCCCGGTGGCGCGTTGGTGGGCTGCGAGGCCGGATTCCTCAATGCGAGCCGCATCAAGGGCAGCCACGCCGCACTCAAGACTGGCATGCTGGCGGCCAAGGCCGCGTTCGACGCGCTCGCCAGTGGCCGGCAGTTTGACGAATTGACCGACTACCCGCTGGCTTTCGAAAAGTCGTGGCTGCATGATGAATTGCAAAAAGCCCGCAACTTCAAGCAATGGTTCAAGAAAGGCCGCACGATCGCCACGCTGATGACCGGCATCGAGCAGAAGTTGCTCGGCGGCAAGATGCCTTGGACGATTCATCGCACCAAGGCCGATCACGAATGCCTGAAGCCGGCCTCGCAATGCCAGCCGATCGCCTATCCCAAGCCGGACGGCAAGCTCACGTTCGACCGGCTCTCGTCGGTGTTCATTTCGAACACCAACCACGAGGAAAATCAACCGTGCCATCTGACACTCAAAGACCCGACGGTGCCGGTGGGCGTCAATCTGGCCGAATACGCCGGGCCGGAGCAGCGCTACTGCCCGGCGGGCGTGTATGAATTCGTCAAGAATGACGATGGCGCCGAGCGGCTGCAGATCAACGCGCAGAATTGCGTGCACTGCAAAACCTGCGACATCAAGGACCCGACGCAGAACATCGTGTGGGTGGTTCCCGAAGGCGGCGGTGGGCCGAACTACCCCAATATGTGATACGTCCCATCGGGCAACAAAAAGCCGCGAGGCCCTCAACAGGCCTCGCGGCTTTTATTTGTCTGGCCCGCCGCGTTGTTCAGGTCGATTCGGGCGCGCGCGCGGCGATCACCGGTGTGTCGACCGAGACCTCGCCGCACTGGGCGCGGTGCCGCAGCGCGTGATCGATCAATACCAGCGCCAGCAGCGCTTCGGCAATCGGCGTCGCGCGGATACCGACGCAGGGATCATGCCGCCCGAATGTTTCCACCATCGTGGGCTGGCCGGCCTTGTCGATCGAGCGGCGCGGCGTGCGGATGCTGGAGGTCGGCTTGATCGCGATCGACACGGTGATATCCTGGCCGGTCGAAATGCCGCCCAGCACGCCGCCGGCGTTATTGCTGAGGAACCCGGCGGGCGTCAGTTCGTCGCCGTGCTCTGAACCCTTTTGCGCGATACAGGCAAAACCCGCACCGATTTCGACACCCTTGACGGCGTTGATACCCATCATGGCATACGCAATTTCGGCATCGAGCTTGTCGAACAGCGGCTCGCCGAGCCCGACCGGAATACCGCTGGCGACCACGTTGATGCGAGCGCCAACCGAGTCGCCGACCTTGCGCAGATCGTCCATATAGGTTTCGAGCCGTCCGACCACGTCGGGGTTGGCCGCGAAGAATGGATTGTTGCGCACATGTTCCCAGCCGACGAACGGCACGTCGATCTCGCCCAATTGCGCCATGTAGCCGCGAATCTGCGTGCCGAATTTCTCGTTCAGCCACTTGCGTGCAACCGCGCCGGCCGCCACCAGCGGGGCGGTCAGGCGCGCCGACGACCGGCCGCCGCCGCGATAGTCGCGTACCCCATATTTATGCCAATAGGTGTAATCGGCATGTCCGGGGCGAAAGGTCTCGACAATGTTGCCGTAATCCTTGCTGCGCTGGTCGGTATTGCGGATCAGCAGCGCAATTGGCGTGCCGGTGGTGATGCCTTCGAACACGCCGGACAGGATCTCGACCGTGTCGGGCTCCTTGCGCTGCGTCACATGGCGGGACGTGCCGGGTTTGCGGCGATCCAGGTCGGCCTGGATGTCGGCTTCATTGAGCGCGAGCCCGGGGGGACAGCCGTCGATCACACAGCCGATGGCCGGGCCATGCGATTCGCCGAAGGTCGTAACGGTAAACAGAGTCCCTAGAGTATTGCCGGCCATGCGTCGTTATTCGTGCAGATACGGAAACCGCCATTATGCCAGCGAATCAGGCCGATCAGCATGGCCACGGCCCGCGTAACGCCAACACCTGTTCGCGCAGGTGCTCCGGCGTAGCGTCGGCGGCGCTCACCGGATCGCCGATCACGAGTTCCAGACGGTTGAGCAGGCCACGCCGGAAGGGTCGCGTCATCGCAGCACCGTCCTTGCGAGAGAAGAAGCTGCCCCACAGGCCGCGCAAGGCCATTGGCAATACCGGCACTGGCGAGCGGGACAGAATGCGCTCGACCCCGCGGCGAAACGGCTGCATTTGCCCGGTATCGGTCAAGCGCCCCTCCGCAAAGACGCATACGATCTCGCCGGCCTGCAGCGCCTGGGCGATCTGGTCATAGGCTTGCGCCAGCGTGTCGGCATCTTCGTGCGCGGGCGCGATCGGGATCGCCTTGACCGTACGGAAGAACCACGCCAGCAACGGAATCCGGAAAATGCGATGATCCATGACGAAGCGCACCGGACGCCGGATCGTGGCCCCGATCACAACGGCATCGACGAAGCTGACGTGATTGCAGACAAAAAGGCATGCCCCCTCGTCGGGCACCCGCTCTGCGCCCGTGACACGAATGCGGTAAACGGTGTGCAGCAATAACCACATCACAAAGCGAATCAGAAACTCCGGCACCAGCAAGTAGATGTAGATCGCGACCGCGGCATTGAGCAGCCCCGTGACCAGGAAAATCTCCGGAATCGAGAATCCCGCATGCGTCAGCGCCATTGCCATGAGCGCCGAGGCGATCATGAAAAGTGCATTGAGGATGTTGTTGGCCGCGATAATGCGGGCGCGATGCGTCGGCGCGCAGCGACTCTGGATCAGGGCATAGAGCGGCACGCTGTAAAAGCCGCCAAACATCGCCAGCAGGAACAGATCGACAAGGATCCGCCAATGCACGCCTCGCCCGAGGAACTCCGTCACACCCTGCAAATGAGCAAGCACCGACAGGTGGTGACTGGCGAAATAGAGATCCATCGCGAACACCGTCATGCCGATCGAGCCGAATGGCACCAGGCCCACCTCCACCCGCCCGCCGGACAGGCGCTCGCACAGCAGCGAGCCGATGCCAATCCCGATGGAAAACATCGCCAGCATCAGCGTCACGACGTTCTGATCGGCCGACAGGACGTCCTTGCCGAAATTGAAAAAGGCGGTCAGGAAAGTCGCACCGAGGAACCACAGCCACGAAATGCCCAGCAATCCCGTGAAAACCACGCGGCTTTCGCGCGCCAGCGCCAGATTGCGCCAGGTTTCCGAAAAGGGATTCCAGTTGATGCGCAAATCGGCCTGCGCAGCCGCGGACTCGGGAATCCAATGGGAAGCCACCCGCCCGGCCAGCGCCACCGAAAGACAAACGCCGCCGATCGCCAGCAAACCCGGCTCCCCTAGCCCGGCGATTTCACCGCCCGCGATCGTGCCGATCAAAATGGCGACGAACGTACCCATCTCGACCATGCCGTTGCCGCCGACCAGTTCCCGTTGATTCAAATGTTGAGGCAAGTACGCGTATTTGACCGGCCCGAAAAGCGTCGAATGCAACCCCATCAGAAATGTGCCGGTATAGAGCAGCGGCGCGCTGTGCCAGTAAAAACCCGCGGTGCCGAGCAGCATGATGCCGATTTCGAGTGTTTTGACCAGCCGAATCAGGCGCGACTTCTCCCATTTGTCGGCAATCTGCCCACTGGTGGCGGAAAACAGCACGAACGGCACGATGAAGATGGCTGAAATCAGAAACGCCGCCGTTTTGCCGTCCACCCCGGCGAACAGCGCGGTATGGTAGGTCACCAGCGACGTAAAGGCGATCTTGAAAATGTTGTCGTTCATTGCGCCGAGAAACTGCGTCCAGAAGAAGGGCGCGAAGCGGCGCTGCTTGAGCAACTGGTATTGACTGGGGGACTGGCCAGGCGCGTTTTGCGTCATGCGTATCCTTACAGAGGGTCACCGGCACAACTTTGTTGGGGGGGAGGAAAGCGACGGCGCACAAAAAAGCGCGCTTCACAGGCGCGCTTTCGTCGGCGGGAGATCGGATCACCCGGCGTTCTGCTCCTCTTCGGGCCAGTCACGAATGTAGGCCTTCAGCATCTTGTTCTCGAACGACTGCTCTTCGACAACCGCCTTGGCGACGTCGTAGAAAGAAATCACGCCCATGAGCATGTTGCTGTCCATCACCGGCAGATAACGGGCATGGCGCTCGAGCATCATGCGGCGCACTTCGTTGACGTCGGTCTCGAGCGTGCAGATCAGCGGATGATCGTCCATCACCTTGCGGATCGTCGTGCTGCCGACCGAGCCGCCGTTGGCACTGATCGTCTCGATGATTTCCCGGAACGTCAGCATGCCGACCAGATTGCCGGACTCCATCACGACCAGCGAACCGATATCGTTCTGAGCCATCGTGATCACGGCTTCGTTCAGCAGCGTATCGGGCGTCACAGTGAACAGGGTATTGCCCTTCACTTTCAGGATGTCACTCACACGCATGATTCGCTCCTCATTTTGGGGTGGCAATGCCGTCACCATATTTTGACCGGCAGCATCAAGGCCATATTTCGATGCTAGCCGAAACGCCCTGAAAAATAAAGGCGAAACTGCCCTCGTCGCCGCGGCCGAATGGCAATGTTAGGATGCATCCTACTTCGACTCAAGCAGCCGACCAACGGCTTCCGACCATGCCCGCCAATCAATTCGACACGCTGGCCCTGCACGCCGGGGCCGCCCCGGACCCCGCGACCGGCGCGCGCGCCACGCCCATCTACCTGAGCACATCGTTCGTGTTTCGCGACAGCGACCATGCCGCCGCGCTTTTCAATATGGAACGCGCCGGCCACGTCTATTCGCGCATCTCGAATCCCACTACGGCCGTCTTCGAGGAGCGCATCGCCGCGCTGGAAAATGGCGTGGGTGCGATCGCCACTGCCAGCGGCCAGGCTGCGCTGCACCTGGCCATCGCCACCCTGATGGGCGCTGGCGCCCATATCGTCGCATCGAGCGCCCTGTACGGCGGTTCGCACAATTTGCTGCATTACACACTGCGTCGCTTCGGCATCGAGACCACTTTCGTGCGCCCGGGCGACCTGGCGGGCTGGCGCGCCGCGCTGCGCCCCAACACGCGCCTGCTGTTCGGCGAGACGCTGGGCAATCCCGGTCTCGACGTACTGGATATTCCGCAGATTTCCGCCATCGCGCACGATCACGGCGTGCCGCTGCTGGTCGATGCGACTTTCACCACCCCCTACCTGCAGCGTCCCTTCGAGCACGGCGCCGATCTGGTCTACCATTCCGCCACCAAATTCCTCGGCGGACACGGCACCACGATCGGCGGCGTGCTGGTCGATGGCGGCACATTCGACTTCGAGCGCTCCGGCAAATACCCCGAATTCACGGAACCCTACGACGGCTTTCACGGCATGGTATTTGCCGAGGAGAGCACCGTCGCCCCGTTTTTGCTGCGCGCGCGCCGCGAGGGACTGCGCGATTTCGGCGCCTGCATGCACCCGCAGGCGGCCTGGCAGTTGCTGCAGGGCGTCGAGACGCTGCCGCTGCGCATGGCCCGGCACGTCGACAATACCCGTCGCGTGGTCGAGTTTCTGGCCGCTCACCCGGCCGTCGAGTCCGTCGCATACCCGGAACTGCCAAACCACCCCGATTACGCGCTGGCCAAGCGGTTGCTGCCCAAGGGTGCCGGCGCGGTCTTCAGCTTCAATCTGCGGGGCGATCGCGCCGCTGGCCGGCGTTTCATCGAGAGTTTGCAGCTGTTTTCGCATTTGGCCAACGTTGGAGACGCGCGTTCGCTGGTCATTCATCCCGCCTCGACCACGCATTTCCGAATGGACGCCGCCGCGCTGGCGGCGGCAGGCATCGGCGAAGGCACGGTGCGCCTGTCGATCGGCCTCGAAGATCCGGATGATCTGATCGCCGACCTGAAACGCGGGCTCAAGGCCGCCCAAAAATCCTGAGAGACCGATCCCATGATCCTGAACATCGCCGGACAAACCGCCTACGCCTATACGGGCGGCAAGCCGTTCGACCCCGCGCTGCCCACCGCTGTATTTCTGCACGGCGCGGAGCACGACCACAGCGTCTGGATTCTGCAGACGCGTTACTTCGCGCATCATGGCTTCAATGTGCTGGCCGTTGATCTACCCGGTCATCATCGCAGCTCCGGCGCTCCGTTGACCAGCATCGAAGCGCTGGCCGACTGGACGGTCCAGTTGCTCGACGCCGCCGGCGTGGCCCGCGCGCTTCTCATCGGACACAGCATGGGGTCGTTGATCGCCCTGGAAACCGCCGCCCGTTACCCGGAACGCGTCGAAAAGATCGCGCTGGTCGGAACCGCCTACCCGATGAAAGTATCGGATGCTCTGCTCGATGCCGCCGCGCATCGCGAGGCCGAAGCGATCGACATGGTCAACACGTGGTCGCACTCGAGTATCGCCAACAAGCCGTCGTTTCCCGCGCCCGGATTTTGGATGCATGGCGGCAATCAACGCCTGATGGAGCGCGTATCTCGCAGCAACTCCGCGCAGGTATTCCTGGTCGACTTCTCGGCGTGCAACAGCTACCGGAATGGCCTTGCCGCGGCCGCGCGGATCCGGTGCCCGGTCCTGTTCGTTCTTGGGCGGCGCGACGTCATGACGCCTCCCAAGGCCGCTCAGGCGCTGATCGACGCCATGACCGCCAGCGGCGTGACAGTCGACACGAGGTTGCTGGATGCCGGTCATGCCATGATGGGCGAACAGCCCGATGCGACACTCGATGCGCTGTACGGGTTCGCGCGACGATGACGCCCGGCCCTCACTTGCCTGGGCGGGCGAACGGGACAACAATGAACCAATAGGGAGCCTCTTCGGAGCCTGGCATGAGCAATGTCCGTACCGATCAATTTCGCACGTTCGCCGAGTTTTATCCGTACTACCTGGGCGAGCACAGTAACCGCACCTGCCGTCGCCTGCATTTTGCCGGCTCGCTCGGCGCATTGGCGTTGGTGGCGGTTTTCGCTGTCACGGGTAACCCGTGGTGGCTGTTGGGCGTGCCGGTCTGCGGCTATGCGTTTGCCTGGGTCGGGCACTTCTTTTTCGAAAAAAATCGCCCCGCGACATTTCGCCACCCGTGGTACAGCCTGATCGGCGACTGGGCGATGTTTCGCGACATTTGCCTCGGACGCATCAAGCTGTAGCGCTGCCTTATGAGCGCTGCCTACGCCGCGGGCTGGCGCAACACCTGCGCCAGCGGAACATCCCAGCGCCCTTCGCGCAGCATCGTTGCGATGCGTTCGCCATCGAGCTGACGCCGCGTCAATTGCTGCGACAGTTCGCCGAAGTCGATCGTCAGTTGCACGATCAGCCGCTCCAATGACGCGGTCTCGGGATTGACCAGCAACACCCAGCGGTCGGGCCCTTTCGGATTGGCGAGGCGGCCGATCCATTGGAATTGCTCGAGATCGCCCAGCAATTTTGCCGCATGGGTCAAGTCGGAATGCGTCTGGCGGGCCAATTCAAGCTGCGTCAGCCCCGGCTTACCGCCATCGCGCGCCTTGTCGAGCGCCGACAGTATCGTCAGCGCATCGAGCAAATAACTGCCGGGAAACTCGCGATGATGAAAGTGGCGCTCCCGGAACGACGGCAGCACCGCCGTCAGGGTCGCCCCCCACAAGGTGACCAGCCAACTCAGATAAACCCATAGCAAAAAAATCGGTATGGCGGCAAAGGCGCCATAGACAGCCGTGTAAGTCGGGAATTTTTTGATGTACAAGGCGAAACCACGCTTGGCGATTTCGAAGGCCAGCGCGGCGATCGTCCCGCCGGTCAGCGCATCGCGCCAATCGACCCGGCAATGCGGCATGTAAAGGTAGAGCAGCGTGAACGCCACCGCCGACAGCAGCACTGGCAAAAAACCCAGCGGCCAAGCCACCGCCAGCGGCAGCGTATGCACCAGCGACATCGACTGGCTCAGCGCGTAGGAACTGATCGACAGGCTCACCCCGAACAGCAACGGCCCGAGCGTGAGAATCGCCCAGTAGACCAACACCCGCTGGGCCAGCGGCCGAGGCCTGGGCACGCGCCAGATCACATTGAAGACCGATTCGATGGTCATCATGGTGGCCACCGACGTCAGCAGCAGCCCGATCAGCCCTACCGTGGTCAAGCTTTTGGCCTTGGCCGCAAACTGATTCAAATAGCGGAAGATCTGGTCGTTGACCGTGTCGGGCATCAGATGCGAGAGCAGGAATCCCTGCAGCGCATCGCGAAACGTATTGAACATCGGAAATGCCGTGAACAGCGCGAACGCCACGGCCAGCAACGGTACCAGCGCGAGCACGGTGGTAAACGTCAGGCTCCCGGCGATCTGCGGTATGCGGTCTTCCCGGCTGCGGCGCATCACGAACCTGACGATTTCCCGGATGCTTTCGAAGTCCAATCGGCTCGGTTTGTGCAAGAGTGTCCTCCCGGAGGGCTTGTGGCCGGCCGCGCGCGTGGCCGCAGTGAGAGCCCCTATAATAACTGCTTGCCCAACGAGTTCGCCATGAAAGACATCCTGGTTTTGTTCTACAGCCGACACGGCACGACCGCCCAATTGGCACGTTTTATCGCGCAAGGCATCGACAGCGTGCCCGGCGCTCAGGCAAGAGTGCGCACCGTGCCCGGGGTCTCCACCGTGTGCGAGAGCAGTGCGCCGGAAATTCCTGACAGCGGCCCGCCGTACGCCGAGTTGCGCGATCTCGAGGAGTGCGTCGGACTGGCGCTGGGCTCCCCCACCCGCTTCGGCAACATGGCCGCCGCGCTCAAATACTTTCTCGACGGCTCGACCCCGCAGTGGCTCTCAGGCGCGCTGGCCGGCAAGCCGGCCTGTGTCTTCACCTCCAGCGGCAGTCTGCACGGCGGGCAGGAAAGCACACTGTTATCGATGATGATCCCGCTGCTGCACCACGGCATGCTGCTGCTCGGCCTGCCCTACACCGAAAGCGGCCTGATGAGCACACGCACCGGCGGCTCGCCCTACGGCGCGACGCACTTCGCCCAGACCGGCGGCACCATCAGCGACGACGAGCGGCAACTGGCCGTGGCGCTCGGCGCCAGGCTCGCGCAAACCGCGCTCAAATTGGCCCATTGACCCATGCGACGCATCTGTTATGCCGGTACCATCGTCAGCCTCGTGGCGCTGATCGCACTCTGCCTTGCCTGGGAACTCTGGCTGGCGCCTCTGCGCCCCGGCGGCTCGTGGCTGGCGCTCAAAGCCCTGCCGCTGTTGCTGCCGTTGCGCGGCGTGCTCAAGCGCAACGTCTACACCTTGCAATGGTCCAGCATGCTGATCCTGCTTTACCTGGCCGAGGGCACCGTGCGCGGCATGAGCGACCCGGCGGCCACATCGGCCTTGCTGGGCTGGATCGAGAGCGCGCTGAGCTTCGCTTTCTATCTGTGCGCGATACTGTATGTGCGCCCGTTCAAGCAGGCTGCACGTGCCAGGGCGCGGGCGACTCTGCCGCGTGACTGAATTGGAGGGCATGATGAGCGATGCCGAATTTTTATCGGAGTGCGCAGCGATTGTCGGCGATTCGCACCTGCTTTGTCAGGATATCGATACGGCACCCTATTTGACCGATTGGCGCCGCCGCTACACCGGTCGAGCCCTCGCCGTGGTGCTGCCGACCGATACCGCGCAGACGGCGGCCGTGGTGCGCGCCTGCAACCGCCATGGCGTTGCGATCGTGCCCCAGGGTGGCAATACCGGCCTGGTGGGCGGGGCGACCCCATGCGAGCCAGGGCGCCAGATCGTCCTGAGCCTGCGCCGGCTGAACCGCATTCGCGATATCGATCTCGACAACCACACCCTGACGGCCGAGGCCGGCTGCATTCTGCAGCACGTCCAGAACGCGGCCCACGACGCTGGTCGGCTCTTTCCGCTCAGCCTGGCCGCAGAAGGCAGTTGCACGCTGGGCGGCAACCTGGCGACCAACGCCGGCGGCACGGCCGTGCTGCGTTACGGCAACGCCCGGGAGTTGTGCCTGGGGCTGGAGGTCGTGACCGCGCAGGGCGAGGTTTGGGATGGCCTGCGAGGACTGCGTAAAGACAACACCGGCTACGATCTGCGCGATCTTTTCATCGGGTCGGAAGGCACGCTCGGCATTATTACCGCTGCGACCGTCAAGCTGTTCCCACAACCTCGCGCTCGCATGACGGCCCTGGCGGCCGTGAGTTCGCCGCGCGCCGCCGTAACCTTGCTCGGTATGGCGCAGGAGCAGGCCGGCCCGCTGCTGACCGGTTTCGAATTGATGTCGGATTTTTGCCTGCGGCTGGTGCAAAGCCATTTCCCGGCATTGCGCTATCCGTTTGCGACCCCGCAACCTTATATGGTCTTGCTCGAGTTGTCCGATAACGAGAGCGAAGCCCATGCGCGCGGCCTGCTTGAGTCGATACTCGAGGCAAGCCTGGAGCGGGGCGTCGTGGACGACGCTTTGGTGGCGGAAAACATGCGGCAATCGCATGCCTTCTGGCATCTGCGCGAGAGCATTCCATTGGCCCAGGCCCAGGAGGGCTTGAACATCAAGCACGACATTGCCGTGCCCGTGTCTCGCATCGCGGCTTTTATCGAGGCGACCGACCCATTGATCCAACGGGATTTCCCGGGGGCGCGCATGGTCACCTTCGGCCACCTGGGCGACGGCAATCTGCACTACAACGTGCAAGCGCCGGAAGGCGGCGATCCAAAGCATTTCTTACAACATGAGGCCGCCATCAATCGGCTTGTGTTCGACTCCGTGCTCGCGCAGCAAGGTTCGATCAGCGCCGAACACGGCCTGGGCCGCCTCAAGCGCAATGCGATCGAACGGTACAAGAGCCAGGTCGAAATCGGCCTGATGCGCGCCCTCAAGGCATCGCTGGACCCCAACGGCGTGCTCAATCCGGGCAAGGTGCTGCCGGACGCCCGGTAGATTTTGCGATACGGTGGTCGGTTGATTCCAAAATTTGCCGAAAATTTTGCGCAACCTGTTGTTTTTCTGGCATAATCCGCGTTTTATCCACTCGGCAAGTGGTTCGCACAGGGGTGCGGGCTGGCTACCCAACGACAAAGGCTTGATCATGAAAGAAGGCATTCACCCGAATTATCGCGAAGTCGTGTTCCTCGACCTGTCGAACGACTTCAGTTTCAAGACCCGCTCGACCATTCAGACCAAGGAAACCATCAAGTGGCAAGATGGTAACGAATATCCGCTGGTGAAGATCGAAGTGTCGTCGGAATCGCATCCGTTCTACACCGGCACGCAAAAGATCATGGACACTGCCGGGCGCGTGGAAAAATTCCGCCAGAAGTTTGGCAACCGGACTGGCAAAACCGCCGCAAAGTAAGCGCAGCGGCAGTCGGCACCAAGCCATCAAGGCAGCTTCGGCTGCCTTTTTTCATGGCGCGGGCCCACGCGCCGCGTGTTCGTTACGGGGCGTTACAGCACACGCGGTGTTATCGAATTAGCTGTCATACTCTCGGACTAACCGAATCGGCCATCATCTGTCCTATCACCTGATGAAACGCTTCCGTCTTACTGCCTCCGCCACCAGCGCGCTGCCCCGCTCCCTGCTTTTCGCGATTTGCGTCATCTATGTGCTGGCGGGATTGTTCGGCCGCGATCCATGGAAAAACGAAGACGCCGCGGGCTTCGGCGTAATGTGGACCATGGCGCAGGGTCATTGGCACGATTGGCTGCTGCCGAATATCGCCGGCAAGTCGGTATTCGACAGCGGCCCGTTGATCTTCTGGCTCGGCGCCTTGGTCATCCGCGTGATGCATCGCTGGATGAGCGCGCCGGACGCCGCCCGCATCGTCACCGGCCTTTGCTTCTACGCCACGTGCGCGTTCGTCTGGTACAGCACATATCTGCTTGGTCGCCGCGCCGAGGTTCAGCCGTTCAAATACGCTTTCGGCGGCGAACCCGAGCCTCGCGATTATGGCCGCACGCTGGCCGACGGCGCCCTGCTGATTCTGCTCGCGTGCTTCGGCCTGGCCGAGCGCGGCCACGAAACAACAGCCGAAGTCGGGCAATTGACGTTCGTCGCCATGACGCTTTACGGCCTGGTTCGATCGCTCGACAAGCCATGGCAGGGCGCGATCTGGTTCGGTCTCGCGCTGGGCGGGTTGACGCTGACCGGGTCGCTTGCGCTGTCGCTGGCTGTCCTGCTGGCCAGCGCCATCCTCCTGCTGGTGTGCCGCCCGCTGCCCCGCCTTGCGCTGCTGGCGGCCGGCGTCCCGATCGGCATCGTTGTGTCGGCCACTTGGCCGCTTGCCACGATGAAATGGGCGCCTGGCGGCCAGTTCTGGATCGGCGAGTGGCTGGACGTCGGCTTCGATACGTTCGGCGGCCCCAATAGCGATGCGCTCTTTTATACCGCCAAGAATTTGGCGCTGTTTGCATGGCCGGCATGGCCGCTGGCGCTATGGTCACTGCATAGTTGGCGGGGCCTTCGACGCGCGCCGCACGTTGCCACGCCGTTGGCGGTGCTGGCACCGTTGGCCTTGCTGGTGCTGCTGCAGGCCCACCAGAGCAACCGGTTCTTCATTTTGCTACTGCCATCGCTGGCGATTCTTTCGGCGTTCGGCTTGCCCACGCTCAAACGCGGCGCCATCAATGCTTTCGATTGGTTTGCCGTCCTGAGCTTTACGATTCTGGGCAGTTTCGTCTGGCTGGTCTGGCTTGCCGGACTGACCGGGTTTCCCGGCCAGATTTCCAGGAATCTCCATCGCCTGGTGCCCGGCTTTCAGGTGACGTTCAGTTGGGTCACGCTGGTCTGCGCCTTTGCCGTCACAGCCGCCTGGATCGTACTGGTGGTCTGGCGCATTTCGCGTAACCCCAAGGTGCTGTGGCGCAGCGTGGTGCTCTCGGGTGGCGGCACCACCTTGATGTGGGTGCTGCTGATGACGCTGTGGCTGCCGTTGGTCAACTATGGCAGAACGTACCGCGATGTCGCAGCGCAAATCGTCGCCCACCTGCCCCGCGACTATAGTTGCATCCGCACCGCTCGGGTTGGTGACGCACAACTGGCGTCATTCGCATATTTCGGCCACATGCGATTTGGCGAGGACAACTGCAACGTTCTGCTGCGCCAGGATACGCAGGATTACGATCAGCCAGGCGCACCCGCCCCCTATGAGTGGCACCTGCTGTGGGAAGGCCGGCGCGCGGCCGACCGCGACGAGCGCTTCCGCCTCTACGCATTGCAGGAACGGCCTCGCCATTGAGACGGCATCCATGTTGAGAGATATCCGCCGGATCATCAGCCTGGCATGGCCCGTGCTGATCGGCCAGTTGGCAGTGGTCGCCTTCGGCGTCATAGACACGGCCATGGTGGCGCGCTATACCGCGACCGATCTTGCGGCACTGGCGCTGGGGGGGTCGATATACATCACCGTCTACGTCGGCATGATGGGCGTGCTGGTGGCACTCTCCCCGATCGCGGCGCAACTGTATGGTGCGCATCGTCATGCCGAAATCGGCGAGGAGGTCCGGCAAGCCCTATGGCTGGCAGCCGGTCTTTCAGTGCCGGGCATGGCGCTCTTGCTGCATCCTCATATTCTGCTGCACATCGCCGACGCAAAGCCGATGCTGGAGGGGCGCACTGTCGCGTACCTGCAGATTCTCGCGCTGGGGCTCCCGGCCGCACTGGCGTTTCGCATCTATTCGTCGCTCAGCAACGCGATTGCCAGACCGCGCATCGTGATGATGATTCAGTTGATCGGCCTGGCACTGAAAATCCCGCTGAATTTCATTTTCATCTACGGCAGCGGCCGGCTTGGCATCTCGCTCGTGCCGGAGCTGGGCAGCGCGGGGTGCGCGCTGGCGACCACGCTTATCAACTGGGTGTCCTGTCTGCTGGGATTATTTCTGATGCAACGCCATTCGCTGTTGCGCCAGTTTGGTATCTACCGGAAATTTTCGTGGCCGCAATGGCCCCGCATCAGGGCATTGCTCAAGCTCGGGATTCCCATGGGACTGGGCTACCTCATCGAGGTCACCGCATTCACATTCATGGCCATCTTTATTGCACGGTTCGGCGCCACCGTGCTGGCGGGCCATCAGATCGCCGCAAACCTGGGAACCGTCCTCTACATGTTGCCGATGTCACTGGGCATCGCCACCGCGACGCTCGTGGCCCAGGCGCTCGGTGCACGGGACTTCGCCGCGGCACGACGGCTCGGCCGCCGCGGCATCTCGTTCGCGGTCGCGCTGGCGATGTGCATCAGCCTACTCGTATGGACGAGTCGTACGAGCCTTATTGCGGCGTATACACCCAACCCACTGATCGCACGTGCCGCAGCGCCGCTGTTCGTGTTCCTGACGTTCTATCATGTGTTTGATGCAATGCAGGTAAGCACGATTTTTGTGTTACGCGCCTATAAGGTTGCGGTCGTGCCAACGGTAATTTACGCAGTGGCGTTGTGGGGGGTCGGGCTTGGCGGCGGTTATGCGCTCGGTTTCGATACGTTCGGCATAACGCCACGCTATTTGCTCGGAGCATCGGGCTTTTGGTTTGCCAACAGCCTGAGTCTGGGCTTGGCCGCGGCAGGTCTGATGCTGTATCTGCGTTGGATCAGCGCCTGCAGCGCAGACCCTGTGCCCCGAACTCAGGCCAAATAAAAAAGCCCGCGACGACGCGGGCTTTAAGCGGTCTTTGAGTCGTCGACTGCGACGAGACCGAGCATTTGGCGGAGCGGACGGGGCTCGAACCCGCGACCCCCGGCGTGACAGGCCGGTATTCTAACCAACTGAACTACCGCTCCAAACTCAACAACACCCGCTTGTCTTGCGGGCTCGCACCAGCTTGCGCCAGCGTGTCATTCAAAACTCAACCGGATTGCTCCGGTGTCGAATCCTGGCGTCCCCTAGGGGATTCGAACCCCTGTACTCACCGTGAAAGGGTGATGTCCTAGGCCTCTAGACGAAGGGGACAAAATCAACGTGGATCCCTTCTTGGACCCACTCAAAAAATAAAAGCCCAGAATCTTTCCGGGCTTGTAGTTTGGCGGAGCGGACGGGGCTCGAACCCGCGACCCCCGGCGTGACAGGCCGGTATTCTAACCAACTGAACTACCGCTCCAAACTCCAACAAAAAACCCGCTCTTCTCGCGGGTTTGCACCGACTCGCGCCGGCGCCGTTCAGAACTCAACCGAATTGCTTCGGCGTCGAATCCTGGCGTCCCCTAGGGGATTCGAACCCCTGTACTCACCGTGAAAGGGTGATGTCCTAGGCCTCTAGACGAAGGGGACAAAATCTTGGCAGATTTCGCCTCTATTTCAGCGAAGGCGCATATTATATATGCTTTTACTTCGCTTGCGAAGTTTTGCTTGATCCGACCAAACAAAACAGTTCTGTGGTGGAGGTAAGCGGGATCGAACCGCTGACCTCTTGCATGCCATGCAAGCGCTCTCCCAGCTGAGCTATACCCCCCGAACAGAGAAATGAGATTTTATAGATGATCCAAAATCTTGTAAATACCTAGCCTCGCTTTTTTACCGGGTTGCGGCAAAAAAAAGCGAGCCGAAGCTCGCTTTTTCCGATGCAATCACCGAGCTGCTGCAAGCCCGGCGTTGATCTCCTCGATTACTGCGCCGGCGCCTCGGACTCCGACGAGCGCTTGACCAGCGGCGTGCCCTGCTCTTCCGGTGTCAGTGCCTTGACGGACAGACGCAGACGGCCCTTGTCATCATGCTGGATCACCTTGACACGCACCGCCTGGCCTTCCTTGAGCCATTCGTTGATGTCCTTGATTCGCTCGTTGGCGATCTCGGAGATGTGCAGCAAACCGTCCTTGCCCGGCAGGACGCTGACGATCGCGCCGAACTCGAGCAGCTTCAGCACGGTACCGTCGTAGACCTGCCCCACTTCGACTTCAGCCGTGATGGCTTCGATGCGACGCTTGGCCTCGGCCATGCCCTCCGAATTGGTGCTGGCGATGGTCACCACACCGTCGTCGGAGATGTCGATACTGGTGCCGGTTTCCTCGGTCAGCGCACGAATCACCGAGCCGCCCTTGCCGATCACATCGCGGATCTTTTCCGGATTGATCTTGAGCGACACCATGCGCGGCGCGAACTCGGACAACTCGGTACGGGCACCCGATACGGCGTCCTGCATCTTGCCGAGGATGTGCATGCGGCCTTCCTTGGCTTGCGCCAGCGCGACCTGCATGATTTCCTTGGTGATGCCCTGGATCTTGATATCCATCTGCAGCGCGGTCACGCCATCGGCGGTACCGGCCACCTTGAAATCCATATCGCCGAGGTGATCTTCGTCACCCAGAATATCGGTAAGGACGGCGAACTTGTTACCCTCGAGAATCAGGCCCATGGCGATGCCGGCGACGTGCGCCTTCATCGGCACGCCGGCATCCATCAGCGCGAGGCAGCCGCCGCACACCGAAGCCATCGACGACGAACCGTTCGACTCAGTGATTTCCGATACGACACGAATCGAATAGCCGAATTCCTGCTCGCTCGGCAAGCAGGCCAGCAGCGCTCGCTTGGCCAGACGCCCATGGCCGATCTCGCGGCGCTTGGGCGAACCGACACGCCCCGTCTCGCCGGTGGCGAACGGCGGCATATTGTAGTGAAGCATGAAGCGGTCGCGGTACTCGCCTTGCAGCGCATCGATGATCTGCTCGTCGCCCTTGGTACCCAGGGTCGCGACGACCAGCGCTTGCGTTTCGCCGCGCGTGAACAGCGCCGAGCCATGGGTGCGCGGCAGCACGCCGGTGCGAATGCTGATCGGGCGGACCGTGCGGGTATCACGGCCGTCGATACGCGGCTCGCCATTGAGGATCTGGCTGCGCACGATGCGCGCCTCGAGATCGAACAGGATGTTATCGACTTCGACGTCGTCGGGGGCGGCCGCGCCATTCGCGGCAGCTTGCTCGGCCAGCTTGGTCTTGACCTGAGCATACACACCGCGAACCTGCTGGGTGCGAGCCTGCTTTTCGCGCACTTGATAAGCGGCGCGCAAATCCTGCTCGGCCAGCGCCAACACATTGGCGATCAGCGGCTCGTTCTTGGCCGACGGCGTCCAGTCCCATTCCGGCTTGCCGCCTTCGCGCACCAGTTCGTGAATCGCGTTGATGGCCGTTTGCATTTGTTCGTGGCCGAACACGACCGCGCCCAGCATGACATCTTCCGGCAATTGGTCGGCTTCCGATTCGACCATCAAGACCGCGCGCTCGGTACCGGCGACCACCAGGTCCAGTCGCGACGACGCGATTTGCGTGCGCGTCGGATTCAGGACGTACTGGTTGTCGATGTAGGCGACCCGTGCCGCGCCAACCGGTCCGTTGAACGGCAGGCCGGAGACGGCCAGCGCAGCCGAGGCGCCGATCAGGGCCGGAATATCGGTCGGCACTTCCGGATTGATCGACAAAACGTGAATGACGATCTGGACTTCGTTGTAGTAGCCCTCCGGAAACAACGGGCGAATCGGACGATCGATCAGGCGGGAGGTCAGCGTCTCGTTCTCGGACGGGCGGCCTTCGCGCTTGAAGAAGCCGCCGGGGATCTTGCCGGCCGAATAGGTTTTTTCGATGTAATCGACGGTCAGCGGGAAGAAGTCCTGACCCGGCTTAGCATTCTTGGCGCCCACCACGGTGGCCAACACAACGGTTTCATCGATGTCCACCAGAACGGCACCGCTGGCCTGACGAGCGATTTCGCCCGTTTCCAGGCGTACCGTGTGCTGTCCCCACTGGAAGGTTTTCACGATTTTATTGAACATTTGCACTCCTGTATCGAGTCGCGCTCATTGGTGCAGCGGCGCGACAACGCTGCCGGGCAAACCCGACGAATCGTAGGGGGAGTGTTATGCCATTCCAACAACCGCCGCACCGTTTCAGTGCTGGTCTGGCTCGCTGCTGGAATGACACAAGTCCTACTTGCCGGGGTCCCGAGAATTCAGGCAAAACACTGTGCCAGCGCTTTGCCGCCAAAAAGCAAAATGCCTGCATCAGCGTGCTGATACAGGCATCTTCAATCAATTCCTCCGGCTTACTTGCGCAGCCCGAGCTTTTCGATCAACGAACGATAGCGGTCGGCGTCCTTACCCTTCAGGTAGTCGAGCAGCTTGCGGCGGCGGCTCACCATACGCAGCAAACCGCGACGGCTGTGGTGATCCTTCATGTGCGCCTTGAAATGCGGCGTCAGTTCATTGATGCGCGCCGTCAAGAGGGCAACCTGAACTTCGGGCGAACCGGTATCCTTGGCGCCTCGCGCGTATTGCGCAACGACGTCCGATTTTTTGATGTCTGCAACTGACATTGATTTTCCTTAAATGAACAAGCGGTCACGGAAGAAGGGCCGTGCCGTGGATTTACAAAAACCGCGCCTGATGAAATGCAAAAAACGCGGTTCAACTGCAAGTGCAGGATTATATGGCAAAAATCCCCTGATTGCCAGCACCACTCGCCCCGAAATACTCGGCGGCCATACCGCGTCGCCACCATCGCCCGCTCAGGCAGCGCATAATGAGGGCCAGGACGACCAAGGAGGAAACATGGCATTCTTGCGACGCATCGTCCGCCTTGCCCAGACTCGCAGAGGGTCGCTGGCCGCGTTGCTGGTGGCGGGCTGCCTGGCGGGCTGCACCCCGATTTGGCAGACCATTCCCGCGGGCGTATCCCGCGCGGACGTCGAAACCCGCCTCGGCACGCCGCGCGAGGTATATCAATTGCCAGATGGCGTCACGCGCTGGCTCTACCCGACCCGCCCATACGGCCAGCACACGATCGCCGTCGATTTCGACGCGCATGGCCGGGTGTTGCACGTGCAGGATGTCATGACCAGTCGGGCGTTCGACCAGGCCCAGATCGGCAAATGGACCGAGGACGACGTCCGGCGGCGTTTCGGCATTCCAGTGGAAACCGCCTATTTCCCGCTCATGAAGCGCGAAGTCTGGACTTACCGCTTCAAGCAATATGGCACCTGGGACATGCTGATGCATTTCTATTTCAGTCCGGACGGCATATTGCGCATGACCCAGACCACCCCCGATCCGCTGCACGACCCCGATCGGCGGTTGCTGTTCTGACATCGGCCCTGCCGTAATGCAAACGGCGCCCTCTTCGGGGCGCCGTTTGTGCATCGGGGGCGTGCCACCCCTGCCAACGTATCAGGGTGTCAATTGCGGGTTCAACTTCTCCGCCTTCGAGTACAACTTGTTCAGCGCCGAAAGATACGCCTTGGCCGACGCCGCGACGATGTCGGGATCGGTACCGACGCCGTTGACGATGCGGCCGGCCTTGGACAGGCGCACCGTCACCTCGCCTTGCGACTGCGTGCCGGTGGTGATTGCGTTGACCGAATAGAGCACCAGTTCAGCACCGCTCTTGACCTGTCCCTCGATCGCGTTGAACGTCGCATCCACCGGCCCATTGCCGTCGGCCTCTCCGGTCTGCTCGGAGCCGGCTGCCTGGAACACCACGCGCGCATGCGGGCGCTCGCCAGTCTCCGAATGCTGCGACAGCGAGACGAATTCGAAGTGCTCGCCGCTGCCGGTCTGCGCTTCGTTCGACACGATCGCCAGAATGTCTTCGTCGAAAATTTCTGCTTTCTGATCCGCAAGTTCCTTGAAGCGGGCAAAAGCACTGTTGACCTCACCCTCGGAATCCAGCGCGATGCCCAGCTCCTGCAGACGCTGCTTGAAAGCGTTGCGGCCGGACAGCTTGCCCAGCACGATTTTGTTGGTGCTCCAGCCCACGTCCTCGGCCCGCATGATTTCGTAGGTGTCCCGTGCCTTGAGCACCCCGTCCTGGTGAATGCCCGAAGCATGAGCAAAGGCATTGGCGCCGACCACCGCCTTGTTGGGCTGCACCACGAAACCGGTAATCTGGGAGACCAGCTTGGAGGCCGGTACGATTTGAGTCGTGTCGATGCCGAGGTCGAGCCCGAAGTAATCCCGGCGCGTCTTGACCGCCATCACGATCTCTTCGAGCGAGGTATTGCCGGCGCGCTCGCCCAGACCGTTGATGGTGCACTCGACCTGCCGCGCGCCGCCGATTTTCACGCCGGCCAGTGAATTCGCGACCGCCATGCCCAAATCATTGTGGCAATGCACCGACCATACCGCCTTGTCCGAATTGGGTACGCGCTCGCGCAGCGTGCGAATCAATTGGCCGTACAGTTCCGGCACGCCGTAACCAACCGTGTCGGTGACGTTGATGGTGGTGGCGCCTTCGTTGATCACGGTCTCCAGCACCCGGCACAGGAAATCCATGTCCGAACGGCTGCCGTCCTCGGGGGAAAACTCGATGTTGTCGGTAAATTGGCGCGCAAATCGCACCGCCAGTTTGGCCTGTTCCAACACCTGCTCCGGCGTCATGCGCAGCTTCTTTTCCATGTGCAGCGGAGAAGTCGCGATGAACGTGTGGATTCGTGAGGAGTTGGCGTCCTTGAGCGCCTCCGCGGCACGCCCGATGTCCCGGTCGTTGGCGCGCGCCAGGCTGCATACCGTGCTGTCCTTGATCAACCCGGCAATAGCCTTGATCGCATCGAAATCGCCATTGGAGCTGGCGGCGAATCCGGCCTCGATGACGTCGACTTTCAGGCGTTCGAGCTGACGGGCGATGCGAATTTTTTCTTCCTTTGTCATCGATGCGCCGGGCGACTGCTCGCCGTCGCGCAACGTCGTATCGAACACAATCAGCTTGTCAGCCATTTTTCTTCTCCTGTGGGGATCGTCGGTGCTTTGAATTCAGAATGTTTCCAGCCTGGGCCAGACAAAAAAATCGTGCTTGGAATACGCCGGGGGCGAAGTGCGAAAACGATAACAGCGTATTCAGCAGCGCGTCGAGCGCAATAGCAGCCCCGGCTCGACCAAAGGTAGCGGGCTGGCTGGCAAATGCGAGACGAAGGGACTGGCCGCAGACCGGGCCGAACGAAAGTTCATGGCGCAAATATAGACGCAAATAGGGTTTTCCGCAACGCCGCGCAGCCCTGTCCGAGGGCCCGATTTTCAACCGTTTTCGGCGGCAATGGCACTTGCCGCAGCCACCGCCGAAGCCCATGCCCACTGGAAATTGTAGCCGCCCAACCAGCCGGTCACGTCGACCACTTCGCCGATGAAATACAGGCCCCGCACGGCATTGGCCTGCATCGAGGCAGACGACAGTGCGCGCGTGTCGACCCCGCCGCGCGTGACTTCGGCCTTGCGCCACCCCTCCGAGCCGCACGGCTTGAGTGTCCAATGGTTCAGTGCTGCCGCCATGCGGCGCAGCGCCTTATCCGGCAACTCACTGGTGCGCGCCTGTGCCGGCAGCCCCTGGTGGCGGATCCAGACATCGGCAAGGCGGGACGGCAGCCATTGCGCCAGAAGATTCGACAGGTGCTTGCGCGACGCCGCCTTGCCCTCGAGCAGCAAGGGCTCGGCTGACGCGGCCGGCAACAGGTCGAGCTCAATGGCTTCACCCGGTTGCCAATAGCTCGAGATTTGCAGGATCGCCGGCCCGGAAAGACCGCGATGCGTGAATAACAGATCTTCGACGAAGCTGCCGCGCGAGCGCCCGGCCCCGGTCTCGACCCGTACTTCCAGCGAGACCCCGGCCAGCTCGGCAAATGGCTCCCAAGTGGCGGCGTCGAACATCAGCGGCACCAGCGCCGGACGAGGTTCGACCACCGGCAAGTCGAACTGCCTGGCCAGGCGATACCCCCAATCGGTCGCGCCGATTTTCGGGATCGACAAACCGCCGGTGGCCACCACCAGATGCCGGGCGAGCAACTCGCCGCCGTCAGCGGCGATCCGGAACGCGTCGCCACTGCGCGTCACCTCGCTGACACGACAGGGCATGCGCCAGTGCACCCGTCCGGCGTCGCACTCACGTCGCAGCATGGCGATGATGTCCTCGCTCGAGTCGTCGCAGAACAGTTGTCCCTTGTGCTTTTCGTGCCACCGAATGCGATGGCGTCGCAGCAGTTCCAGAAAGTCTTGCGGGGTATAGCGGGCCAGTGCAGAGCGGCAAAAATGCGGGTTTTCGGACAAAAAATTAGCCGGGCCGGCATGAAGGTTGGTGAAATTGCAGCGACCGCCCCCGGAGATGCGGATTTTCTCGGCCAATTTCTCCGCATGATCGATGATAACCACGCGCAACCCCGCCTGCCCGGCCCGCGCCGCGCACATCATGCCGGCCGCTCCGGCCCCCACTACCGCCACATCGAATTTATCCATGGCGCGCATTGTACCTGCGGGCGCGGCCGGGACGGCGCTGCTATACTGGCTGATTGATCCACCGACCTTCTGATTGGCCGTAGCTATGCTGGTGTTGGGTATCGAGAGTTCTTGCGACGAGACCGGGCTTGCCTTGTATGACACCGAGGCGGGTCTGCTTGCCCACGCGCTGCATTCCCAGATTGCCATGCACCAGGAATACGGCGGCGTGGTGCCGGAACTTGCCTCGCGCGACCACATCCGCCGCGCCTTGCCGCTGCTCGATCAGGTCTTGCTGGAGGCCGGCAAGACGCGCCAGGACATCGACGCCATCGCCTACACGCAAGGTCCCGGGCTGGCTGGCGCCCTGCTCGTCGGCGCCAGCCTGGCCAACGCGCTGGCTTTTGCGCTGGATATCCCCGTGGTTCCGGTCCACCATCTGGAAGGTCACCTGCTCTCGCCGCTACTGTCGGCCGATCCGCCGGCTTTTCCGTTTGTCGCGCTGCTGGTGTCGGGCGGTCATACGCAGTTGATGGAAGTCGACGGCTTTGCCCATTACACGATTCTCGGCGAGACACTCGATGACGCCGCCGGCGAGGCGTTCGACAAAACCGCCAAACTGCTGGGGCTGAGCTACCCCGGCGGCCCGGCCATCTCGCGCATGGCGGAGTTCGGTATTCCCGGGCAATACAAACTGCCTCGCCCGATGCTGCACTCAGGCAACCTGGACTTCAGCTTCAGTGGCTTGAAGACCGCGGTGCTGACCCAGGTGCGCAATGCCGGCACCAATATTTGCGATCAATACAAAGCCGATCTGGCGCGCGCGTTTGTCGACGCCATCGTCGAGGTACTGGTGGCAAAGTCGCTGGCGGCCCTGAAGCAAACGCACCTGAAAACGCTGGTGGTGGCCGGCGGCGTGGGCGCCAATAGCCAGTTGCGCGAGGCGCTGAACAACGCGGCCCGGCAACGAGGCTACCGCGTGCATTATCCCGAATTGGCGTTTTGCACCGACAACGGTGCGATGATTGCCTTTGCCGGCGCGATGCGGCTCAAGCACTGGCCCCAAACCGCCGACACGCGCTATGAGTACACCGTTCGCCCCCGTTGGGATCTGGCCGAGGTCATGCTGCCGTGAGGCCATCGGCCTCACTCCACACCGTCTTGCGCCATAAAAAAACCGCCTGGTCGAGAGGCGGTTTTTTATTTGATGGCGATCCTGCCGGTCGAGCAGATCATGCGTCAATACGCTTGTCCCGCTCGATAACCGCATAGGCGCTGTGGTTGTGGATCGACTCGAAGTTCTCGGCTTCGAGCACATACGCCACAATGCGCGGCTCTTCGTTCAGGCGGCGCGCCACGTCACGCACCAGATCTTCAACGAACTTCGGATTATCGTAGGCGCGCTCGGTGACGAACTTCTCGTCCGGGCGCTTGAGCAATCCCCACAACTCGCACGATGCCTCTTCTTCTGCCATGCGCACGATCTCCTCGACGCTGACGTCGGCCGCCAATTCTGCGGTGATCGTCACGTGCGAGCGCTGGTTGTGAGCGCCATAGTCCGAAATCTTCTTCGAGCACGGGCACAGGCTGGTGACCGGCACCAACACTTTGAGCCAGCAGCGCGCAACCCCTTCACGCAATTCTCCGACCAGCGCCACCTCGTAATCCATCAGGCTTTGCACGCCGGAAATCGGCGCTGTCTTGGTGATGAAATACGGGAAAGTCACTTCGATGCGCCCTGCCGTCGCTTCCAGCTTCTCCAGCATGCCGGCCAGCATACTGCGGAAGCCGGCCAGATCGAGGGGCGTCTTGCGCTCCTCGAGCAACGCCACGAAACGCGACATATGCGTGCCTTTTTGTTCGGCCGGCAGATGAACGTCCATATTGAATACGCCGACGGTCGCCTGCACCTGGCCGTCGGGCGTTCTGAGCGTAAGCGGATGACGCACCGCGCGCACCCCGACCCGTTGGATCGGAATCTGGCGCGTATCGACGCTGCTCTGCACGTCGGGCATCACGAAAGCGGGGTTCATCTGATTCATCTGTATTTTTCCTTTAGCACACGGATTGCCTCGCCGGACAAATACCGCGGGCTAAAAACCTTCTGGCTTGAACAAGCAATGACGACAATATGAGCCTCGGCTCAGCCGGCGACAGGCTCGTCAAGCCACCAACTTGGTCACGCCGTCCGTCTTTTCAAGCGGCTTCACGCCGGTCAGTTTGAAACGCGCAACGATTGACTCGGTGATGCCGGCGGCATTGAGCCCGCACATGGCAAGCAATTGAGCCGGATCCCCGTGATCGATGAACTTATCGGGCAGCCCCAATTGTAGTATGGGTCGATTAACCCCATCCTCAAGCAGGGATTCCGCGCAGGCCGACCCGGCCCCGCCCATGATGCAGCCCTCTTCGACGGTGACCAGATAATCGTGCTCGTCGGCCAGGCGCCGCACCAGC
This sequence comes from Pandoraea thiooxydans, assembly GCF_001931675.1. Classification (NCBI taxonomy): domain Bacteria; kingdom Pseudomonadati; phylum Pseudomonadota; class Betaproteobacteria; order Burkholderiales; family Burkholderiaceae; genus Pandoraea; species Pandoraea thiooxydans. The sequence goes on from NZ_CP014839.1 coordinate 2,713,852, forward strand.
TCGGCGTCGATGGGTTTGACGAAACGCATGTTCGCCACCGTGGCATCGAGCGCCTCGGCGGCCGCCAGGGCTGGTGCCAGCATGCTGCCGAATGCCATGATCGCCACCCGCCGTCCCTTGGGGGCCGACGAGGTGCGGCGAATTTCGCCCTTGCCGAGCGGCACGGCGGTCATCTCCTGTGCAATGGCCGCGCCAATCCCGGCGCCGCGCGGGTAGCGCACCGCCGCAGGCCCGTCCTGCAGGAAAGCCGTGTACAACATTTGCCGGCACTCGTTTTCATCCGACGGGGTCATCACGACCATGTTCGGGATGCAGCGCAGATAGGCGATATCGTAGGCGCCCGCGTGCGTGGCGCCGTCCGCGCCGACCAGTCCAGCGCGATCAAGCGCAAAAACGACCGGCAGATTCTGCAATGCGATATCGTGGATCAGTTGATCGTATGCGCGCTGCAGGAATGTCGAGTAAATCGCGACGACCGGCTTCATGCCTTCGGTCGCCAAGCCACCGGCAAAAGTGACAGCATGCTGCTCGGCGATGCCGACGTCGAAATAACGGTCCGGAAAACGACGCTCGAACTCCACCATGCCCGAGCCTTCACGCATTGCCGGCGTGATGCCCATCAGACGCCCGTCCTTGGCGGCCATGTCGCACAGCCAGTCGCCAAATACCTGCGTGTAGGTCTTCTTGCCACCGGTCGAAGGCTTGATGCCCTCGGCCGGGTTGAATTTACCCGGTCCGTGATACAACACCGGATCGGCTTCGGCCAGCTTGTAGCCGTACCCCTTGCGCGTGACGACGTGCAGGAATTGCGGGCCTTTCAGGTGTTTGATGTTTTGCAGCGTCGGAATCAGCGAATCCAGGTCGTGCCCGTCGATCGGCCCGATGTAATTGAAGCCGAATTCCTCGAACAAGGTGGCCGGCACCATCAATCCCTTGGCATGCTCCTCGAGTTTGCGCGCCAACTCGAGTACCGGCGGCGCCACGCTCAAGACCCGCTCCACGCCCTTTTTCGCTGCGGCATAGAACTGGCCCGACATCAGCCGCGCCAGATAACGGTTGAGCGCCCCGACCGGCGGCGAAATCGACATATCGTTGTCGTTCAGGATCACGATCAACGGCAAATCGTCGTAGACGCCGGCATTGTTCATGGCCTCGAAGACCATGCCGGCGGTCATCGCGCCGTCACCGATCACCGCAATGCTGAAATTCGACTTGCCCTGGGCCTTGGATCCGAGCGCCATGCCCAGCGCCGCCGAAATCGACGTGCTGGAGTGCGCGGTGCCGAACGTGTCGTAGACCGACTCGCTGCGGCGCGGAAATCCCGAAATGCCGTCGAACTGGCGCAGCGTCTTCATGCCTTCGCGGCGCCCGGTCAGGATTTTGTGAGGATAGCTCTGGTGGCCAACGTCCCAGACGATGCGGTCTTCCGGGGTGTTGAACACATAATGCAAGGCGATGGTCAATTCCACCGTGCCAAGATTTGACGACAAGTGCCCGCCCGTGCGCGACACGCTCTCCAGCACGAAAGCGCGCAACTCCTCGGCCAGGGGCGCGAGTTGGCGGCGCTCGAGCTGGCGCAGCGCTACCGGATCATCAATGGTTTTCAGTAGTTCGTACATCGTCGTTCCATATTGAGCGGGTTGCCAACACCGCGCCGATTCTGTCGGGCATGATCAGTTGATTCGATCGACCACCAGGTCGGCCAGCGAGCGCAGGCGGGCCGCCGCCGAGCCGAATTCGCGTATTGCGGCATGAGCATCGCGCCGCAAATCCTCGGCGAGCACCCTGGCCTCGGCCAGCCCCAGCAGCGACACATAAGTCGGCTTGTCGTTTGCGGCATCCTTGCCCGCGGTCTTGCCCAGCGTGGCCGAGTCGGTGGTTGCGTCGAGAATGTCGTCGACCACCTGAAAAGCCAGGCCAATGGCGCTGGCATAGGCATCGAGCGCCACCGCCTCGTCATCGACCAGCGCACGGCCGCAGCCCGCACCCATGCGCACCGAGGCGCGCAGCAGCGCGCCGGTTTTCATCCGGTGCATCGTCTCGAGCTGATCCCGCGTGAGCCGCTTGCCGACGCTCTCCAGGTCGATCGCCTGGCCGCCGGCCATGCCCAGCGAGCCACTCGCCAACGCCAACTCGTGAACCAGCGCGGCCGTCTGCCCCGCGGCCAATGCCGGCACCGGCTCGCTCAGCAGCACGAATGCCTGAGTCTGCAGCGCATCGCCCACCAGCAATGCGGTAGCCTCGTCATACTGCACATGCACGGTGGGCTTGCCGCGACGCAACGCGTCGTCATCCATGCAGGGCAAGTCGTCGTGCACCAATGAATACGCGTGAATCATCTCGAGCGCGCAAGCCGCGCGATCGAGCACTTCCGGCAAAGCCTGCATCAATTCGCCCGCCGCATGGCACAGCAGCGGCCTGACACGCTTGCCGCCGCCCAGCACGGCATAGCGCATCGCCTCATGCAGGCGCGCGGGATGCATTGCTGCCGGGGGCAACCATTGATCGAGCGCAGCTTCGGTACGAGCCTGGATCGCCTTGGTCCAGGTGGAAAATTCATCTTTTGACGTCATTGATCTGTTCTATTCATCCGCCGGTGCGGTATCGAGCGGTTCGAGAGTGTCGTTTTCGAGGACTTTGACCTGCTGCTCGACGCGCGCCAGCATGCCCTGACAGTATTTCACCAGTTCCGCGCCGCGCCGATACGCCGTCAGGGATGCCTCCAACCCCAACTCGCCACTTTCCATACGCCCCACCAGCTCCTCGAGCTCGGCCAGGGCGGCCTCGTAACTGCGGGGCGCTTCAGACGGCTGTGCCTGAGTCGATGTCACGGTCTTCGCCATGGATCTAAAAATTCGGATCGAATATTCCATTTTACGGCAAAGCGGCGCCAACCGCAGGCCAGTTTGACATATGTCACCCAATCCGCAAAGACGGTTCCGAGCACCGATTTACCGTACCAGGACTTTTACTCCTGCCACACAAGCCTGCACTGGCAAGCGCCATCGGCCAGCGGGATGTCCCTCGCCAACGCCCAGCGGCTGCGCTCACGGCATTCGATTAGAGGACAACGTTCAATGTTTGTGATGCGTGAGCCGGTCCCTCCCGCAGCACGCCGGTCATATCCCGCTTGCCGGCTTCCGGGAACAGGTAGCCCCGTAGCGCGATTCTTCCGCATTCTCATCACGACAATTACGGGTTTACCTGACTCGCCCCCCGGTGATCACGCTTGCCGCCGCCGGCCAGCGGCCGACAGAGCGGGAGCGTTCAATCCGGGCAACACGCCGGAACCCACGCCCACCGGCATTTTCAGCGCCCGAACCCACCAAGCGTCGCGCACCGGCCACGCCTGGACCCGGCGACACGGGCGTACGCAGCAGAAATCGACGAATTTCCGTATTGATCCACGATTTCCCGTATATCTGCCGGTATAATTACGGGTTTCCCTAAATCGATTCTTCGATGGTTGGGTTGTTCACTGCTTTCAAGCTTTCGACGGGAGTGGGAATGTCCAATCTGAGCAGCGCGTTGCAACTCAAGCCAGCGCACAGTCAGTTACCGGTATATAGCTATTTCGACGAAGCGCTTCTCGCGCGTGAGGTCGAAACGTTGTTTAAACGTGGTCCGCGTTATGTCGGACACGAATTGATGGTGCCGGACGCCGGCAATTATTTCGCTCTTCCCGCAGAACAGGAGGGGCGTTTGCTCGTGCGTAACGATCACGGGGTCGAGCTGCTCTCCAACGTATGCCGCCATCGCCAGGCGCTGATGCTCAACGGCCGGGGTACCGCCCGCAACATCGTTTGCCCGCTGCACCGCTGGACCTATGACACGCGGGGTGAATTGCTGGGAGCGCCGCATTTTCCCGAAAATCCGTGCCTGAACCTCAACAAATTCCCATTGCAGCGCTGGAACGGCCTGCTGTTCGAGGCCGAGGGCCGGGACGTGCAATCGGATCTGGCCAAGTTGGGCGTCGCGCACCACCTCGACTTCTCGGACTACATGTTCGATCACGTCGAGATGCACGAATGCAATTACAACTGGAAAACCTTCATCGAGGTCTATCTCGAGGATTACCATGTTGTGCCGTTCCACCCCGGTCTGGGCAGCTTCGTGTCATGCGATGACCTGCGTTGGGAGTTCGGCGATTGGTACAGCGTGCAGACGGTAGGCGTGCATCAGGGCCTGACCAAGCCCGGCAGTCCGATATATCGTAAGTGGCACGACATGCTGCTACGGTTTCGCGAGGGCAAGGCGCCGGATTTCGGGGCAATCTGGATGGTCTACTACCCGAATCTGATGATCGAATGGTATCCCCACGTCCTCGTGGTGTCGTGGCTCATCCCCCGCGGGCCGCAAAAGACCACGAATGTCGTCGAGTTCTACTACCCGGAAGAAATCACGCTGTTCGAACGCGAGTTCGTCGAGGCCGAACGCGCCGCCTATATGGAGACGGCGCGCGAGGACGACGAAATCGCTGAGCGCATGGATGCCGGTCGCCGCATTCTGCTCGATCGCGGCGTGTCCGAGACCGGCCCCTACCAGAGCCCCATGGAAGACGGCATGCAGCATTTCCACGAATTCCTGCGCCGCCAGCTCGGCGAGCTATAGTCGCCCTTACCTCGCGCCTCAACCCACTGTGCACGGCGGACTTTGGTCCGCCGTTTTGCTTTTGCCGTTCGCGTCGTCGCCGTCGGTCGGCAAACGCATTCCACGAAGGCCTTTTCACAATTTCGGGCAGATTCTTCGCTACACTAGGAAGCGGGGTGGTTGCAGGCAATCGATGCGCGGTGCTCGACCGGCCCGATGCAGTGATCATTCCATTGAACGGCATGGCCGGGTCGCGCCAGTCGGCGCCGGCAGTTCGTCCATGCTCTCCCGGAGACATCATGGTCCATACACATTTCACCACGCTCATCAGCGCGCAAAATCTCGACGCACTGATCAACGCGGCCGATGCCGGCCCAACGCTCACCGTGTTCGATTGCCGTTTCGATCTGGCCAATCCGGCGGCAGGCGAAGCCGCCTATGTCGACGGTCATATCTTCGGCGCCTTCTACATGCACCTCGAGCGCGACATGTCCGGCAAGGTGACCGGCAAGAACGGCAGGCATCCGCTGCCCGACCGGGACACATTGGTCCGTCATCTGGCCGATTGCGGCGTCTCACGAGGTCAGCAAGTGGTCGCCTACGATGCGCAGGGGGGCGCATATGCGGCACGTCTTTGGTGGCTGCTGCGCTGGTTGGGTCATGAATCGGTCGCCGTGCTCGACGGCGGCCTGCAAGCCTGGGAGGCCGCAGGTCTGCCGCTCTCGGCAGCCCCGCCGGAGCCGCCGCCCCCGGGGGATTTCACCCCCAGCGATCCACTGGCGACCACGGCGGACGTCGAGGCCGTCACACGCAACCTCGCCACGCATGAAAGACTGGTGGTCGACGCGCGCGCGCCGGACCGTTATCGCGGCGAGAACGAAACGCTCGATCCTGTCGGCGGCCACATCCCCGGTGCCGTCAACCGGTTCTTCAAAGACAATCTCGGCGCCGACGGCCGCTTCAAATCGGCCGCCACGTTGCGCGCGGAATATGCTCTGGTGATGGGCGACACGTTGCCCGAGCGCGTCATCCTGCAATGCGGATCCGGTGTCACTGCCTGCCACAATGCGCTGGCGATGGAAGTTGCCGGCCTGCACGGGGCGAGCGTCTATCCCGGCTCGTGGAGCGAATGGTGCGCGAACCGGACGCGCCCGGTGGCCACCGGGCCGAAACCCTGACCAGGCGCAGCGGGCCGGCAAAGGTTGGCCGGCCCAGCCGTGGCCGCCGTCAGTGCAGCTTGACGCGCGGCAGCGTCGTGCGCCGCAGGCGGTGCGCGATCGTATCGAGCACCATGCGAGGCAATCCGTGCAACGCCATCACGTGCATCCGATACAGCGACGTATACATCAACCGTGCCATCAAGCCTTCAATGAACATGCTCCCGCCGATCAAGCCGCCCATCAAATTGCCGACCGCGCTGAAACGCCCCAGCGAGACCAACGAGCCGAAATCGCGGTAATGGAAGGCCGGCAACGGCTGACCGGCCAGGCGGCGTTGCAGCGCCCCGAACAGGAAACTGGCTTGCTGGTGAGCCGCCTGAGCGCGCGGCGGGACGACGCTGCCGCGCTCGGGCCAGGCGCAGCTCGCGCAATCGCCGAAGGCAAAAATGTCTGGATCGGTTGCGCATTGCAGTGTCGCGCCGACCTGAATTTGATTTTGTCGATTGACCGCCAAACCATCGAGTTCAGCCAGAATCTGCGGAGCCTTGATGCCAGCCGCCCAGACCGTCAAGTCGGCCGGGATGACGCGCCCGCTGGCGGTGAGTACCTGATTGGCGCAGACTTCGCTGACCGGATCGCCGGCCGAGATCTCGACATTGAGCTTGCCGAGCAATCCCGCCGTGACCGTGGCCACGCGCTCCGACAAGGCAGGCAGGATGCGAGGCCCGGCCTCGATCAAGGTAATCCGAATATCGTTGTGCGGATCGAGCCGGTGTAACCCGTAACTGCTTAAGACCTGCGCGGTGTTGCGTAACTCCGCCGAGAGTTCGACCCCCGTCGCGCCGGCCCCGACGATGGCAATGTGCACTTGCCGAGCCGCTGGCTCGGGCTGGCCCGAGCCAGCCGCGGCCGGGTCGAGCTCGACTGCGTGTTGCGCGCGCATGCAGGCCGCAATCAGCCGGCGGCGAAATCTCTCCGCCTGCTCGGCGGTATCCAGCGCAATCGCGTGCTCCTGCGCCCCCGGCACGCCAAAGAAATGCGTGGTGCTGCCGATTGCCAACACCAGCGTGTCGTAGCCGATCGCCCGTTGCGGCAGCAAATCCCCAATACCATCGTCCTTGCCAGCCGGAAGCGCGGCCAGCGTGATGGTCTTCGCCGAGCGGTCGAGCCCGATCAGTTCCCCCTGCTGAAACTCGAAGCCATGCCAACGCGCCTGCGCCGCGTACTCCAGTTGATGCGCGAACGGATCCATGCTGCCGGCGGCCACCTCGTGCAGCAGCGGCTTCCAGATATGGGTCGGATATCGGTCGACCAGAATCACGCGCGCCTTGCCGGAACGCCCGAGCTTGTTGCCCAGCCGGGTCACCAACTCCAGGCCCCCGGCGCCACCGCCCACGACAACGATACGATGCAGGCTCACATAGCCTCCCCAGCCAGTCTGTGCATAAATGTTGTTGTTACGTGCAAATTACCGCAAGTCGGGCGCGGCGACATACCGCCGGACACATAACCCTTATCGGGTTGATCGATCCGACCGCGTCAATGGGCCTCTTCCCAGTTCCGGCCCACGCCCACTTCCGCGACCAGCGGCACCCTGAGTTTCGCCACCGAGCACATGAGTTCCGGCAGTTTTTCGCGCACTACGGCCAATTCCGTATCCAGGACTTCCAACACCAGTTCGTCATGGACCTGCATGATCATCAGCGTGCCCAGTCGGTCCTGTTCGAGCCAGTCCTGCACCGCGATCATCGATAGTTTTATCAGATCCGCCGCGGTTCCCTGCATCGGCGCGTTGATCGCCGCGCGCTCCGCCGCCTGCCGGCGCGGACCGTTGCCGCCGTTGATCTCCGGCAACCACAGGCGGCGACCAAAGACGGTTTCGACGTAACCGTGCTCCTTGGCGCTCTTGCGGGTCTGCTCCATATAGTTGGCAACACCGGGATAGCGCATGAAATAGCGATCGATGTAATGCTTGGCGGCGTCGCGTTCGATGCCGAGGCTGGAGGCCAGGCCAAACGCGCTCATGCCGTAGATCAAGCCGAAATTGACCACCTTGGCATGGCGGCGCTGCTCGCTCGACACGTCCTGCGGGCTCACGCCAAAAATCTCCGCGGCGGTGGCTCGGTGAATGTCTTCGCCGTCGGTGAACGCCCGTGTGAGGCGCTCGTCGCCTGAAATATGCGCCATGATGCGCAGCTCGATTTGCGAGTAATCCGCCGACACGATGCTGCGCCCGGGCGGCGCAATGAACGCCTCGCGAATCCTGCGGCCCTCGCCGGTGCGCACCGGAATGTTCTGCAGGTTGGGATCGTTCGACGCCAGACGGCCGGTCACCGCCACGGCCTGCGCATAATTGGTGTGGACGCGGCCGGTGGCAGGATTCACCATCTTGGGCAATTTGTCCGTGTAGGTCGACTTCAGCTTGGACAGGCCGCGATAGTCGAGCAGCACTTTGGGCAACGGATAATCCTCGGCCAGCTTCTGCAGCACTTCTTCGTCGGTCGAGGGAGCGCCGCTGGCGGTCTTTTTCACCACCGGCAACTTGAGTTGCTGGAAGAATATCTCGCCGATCTGCTTGGGCGAGTTCAGGTTGAATGGTTGTCCGGCCAGCTTATGCGCTTCGGCTTCGAGCTCGATCATCCGGGTGCCGAGTTCATGGCTTTGCTTGACGAGCAGCGCGCTGTCGATCAGCACGCCGTTGCGCTCGATGATGCCGAGCACGCGTGCCACCGGCAGCTCGATCTTTTCGTAGACGTAGCGTAGTCCCTCCGAGCGCTCGATGTCGGGATAGAGCGCGTAATGCAGCCGCAATGTGATATCGGCGTCCTCGGCCGCGTATTCGGTCGCGCGCTCGATGGGCACCTCGTCGAAGCCGATTTGGCCGGCGCCCTTGCCGCACACCTCTTCATATTTGATCGTCTTGACGCCCAGGTGGCGCTCGGCCAGGCTATCCATATCGTGCGAGCGATGCGACTCCAGCACGTAGGATTCGAGCAGCGTATCGTGCGCCACGCCGCGCAGCGCGATGCCGCGATTGGCCAGAACGTGGGTGTCATACTTCAAATGCTGCCCTACTTTTTTGTGCGCCTCGCTCTCCAGCCAGGGCTTGAGCCGGGCCAGCACTTCGTCTCGCGGCAGTTGCGTTTGAGCCCCGGGCGCGCGGTGCGCGAGCGGCACGTAAGCGGCATGCCCCGGCGCCACCGATACCGACAGCCCGACGATCTGCGCCTGCATGGCGTCCAGTGAAGTGGTTTCGGTATCGAATGCCGTCAACTCGGCGGCTTCGATCTTTTGCAGCCACGCATCGAAAGTCTGCCAGTCGACCACCATCTCGTAATCGCGCGGCAGCTCCCCGCGCCCCTCGCTCGGACTCGCGCCGACATCCGCGTCACTCTCGCCGTCATCGGCGTCGCCCGCCTCGACTTCGCGCAACCAGGTTTTGAAGCCGTGGCGCTTGAAAAACGATCGCAACTGGTCACGTTGCTCGGGTTGCGCGGGCAGCGAAGCTTCGATGGATTCCACATGCGGATCCAGATCACAATCCGTCACCACGGTTACCAGCTTGCGCCCCATCGGCAGCCACGACAGCGCCTCGCGAAGATTGTTGCCGACCGCGCCCTTGATCTCCTCGGCATGGGCGATCAGGTTGTCCAGCGTGCCGTATTGGCCCAGCCACTTGGCCGCGGTCTTCGGCCCGACTTTCGCCACCCCGGGCACGTTGTCCACGGTGTCTCCCATCAGCGTCAAATAATCGACAATGAGCTCTGGCGGCACGCCGAATTTGGCACTCACGCCAGCGGGATCGAGCGTCTCGTTGCTCATCGTGTTGACCAGCGTGACCTGATCATCCACCAGTTGTGCCAGGTCCTTGTCGCCGGTCGAAATGACCACACGCATGCCAGCGGCCGCAGCCCGCCGGGCCAGTGTGCCGATCACGTCGTCGGCCTCCACGCCGTCGATCATCAGCAGCGGCCAGCCCAGGGCTCGCACGGCCTCGTGGATCGGCTCGATCTGACGCGCCAGATCCTCGGGCATCGAAGGCCGGTTGGCCTTGTACTGCGGATACCAGTCATCCCGGAAAGTCTTGCCCTTGGCGTCGAACACACAAGCGCTATACTCTGCATGAACGTCCTTGCGCAAGCGCCGCAACATATTCACGATGCCGTAGACGGCGCCAGTCGGCTCCCCGGTCGGGCCTCGCAAATCAGGAAGGGCGTGGTAGGCTCGATAGAGATAACTCGAACCATCGACCAATAAGAGAGTCTTACCTTTCAGGTAGTTTTGTTCCGACATATGACCAAGAGAAGAAAAGTAATCCCGAGTCTGCGCATGCTGGCAGACCATGAGCGGGCCACAGCAAAGAAGGCGCGCGCATCGTGGCAGATGTTCACGATTATGGCAGAGTTCATCGAGGCGGCCGAATACCTATCCGAGATCCGGCCCGCGGTGAGCATCTACGGCAGCGCCCGTATCAAACCAAAGTCGCCCTACTACAAATTGACGATGTCGATCGCCCGCAAATTCTCCGATGCGGGTTTCGCCGTCATCTCCGGCGGCGGCCCCGGCATCATGGAGGCGGCGAACAAGGGCGCGCATGGCGGCGCCTCGCCCACGGTCGGGCTGAACATCGAACTGCCGCACGAGCAGAAAGGCAATCAGTACCAGGACATTTCACTGCGTTTTCGCCACTTTTTCACACGCAAGGTCACCTTCGTCAAGAACTCGGACGCGTTCATCATCATGCCTGGCGGCTTCGGCACGCTCGACGAGCTCTCGGAAGTGATGACGCTGATTCAAACGCAAAAATCGCGGCACGTGCCAATCATTCTGGTGGGCTGCGAGTTCTGGCAGGGCCTGCTCGACTGGTGCCGCAGCACGATGCTGCCGATGGGCCTGATCGGGCCGCACGATCTGGATCTGGTTACCGTGCTCGACGATCCCGATGCCATTCTTCGGGCGGTTTTCGATTTTTACGACGACCACACGGAAGCCGAGCCGCAAGCCAGCGACAAAATGTTCTACCTCTAAACGCCCCCCTTGCCCGGCGCGGCACCTCGCGCAATGCGTCACAAGGCGTGCAAACCGGGGGCGCAGCGCTTGCGTGAACCGGCGCCAATGTAGCGCCAGGGCGCGTTTCGCCGCGCTGCATTTGCTAGAATACTCAGCATAAACCCGGAGAAAAAACATGAAACCGCTCTTTGTGTCGATCGGGCTCGGCGCGTTGGCCTTTGCCGCGCTGCCCGCCCTTGCTCAACCTCACATCACAGAAGCAGAGCGGGTGCAGCAAGCCACTGCGGCGGCCACCAGCCATGCCACCGTCGACCTGAATCAGGATCGCAAGCCAAGCTTCTATACCCGGGACAAGGACGGCACGACCGTCACCGAATTCCGCGATCGCGGCAAATTGCCGGAAATCGACGTTCACTCCGGTTTCGGCACCAACTATCATATGGCCCAGCCACTGGACAGCTCGCCCAAGATCCGCGACAACAACTCGCAAGATCAACGCCTGCCATCCGTCGGATTGAAATTCTGACTTCGCCCCGTCAGCTGGCCTGGCCCAGCCGGACGCGACTCATCCCGGGCAGCCTGGCGCGCCGCGCCGGCCCCGGATTGCTTGTTTGACCTCGACATTGCTTGCATGGCCGTCTTTACTTCCGTCACCCGCGACCAACTCACCGACTGGCTGCAAAACTATGCGCTGGGGCAGGTTCTGGATTTTCGCGGCATTTCCTCCGGGATCGAAAACACCAACTACTTTCTCACCACCGAGCGGGGCGAATTCGTCCTGACGCTGTTCGAGAATCTGACGGCTGAGCAATTGCCGTTTTATCTTCACCTGATGCGGCACCTTGCCGGCCATGGCATTCCGGTGCCCGACCCGGTGCCCGATGGCAACGGCAACCTGCTCGGCGAACTATGCGGCAAGCCGGCGACCATCGTCACCAAATTGGCGGGTCGGTCGCACCTGCAGCCGACGGCGCTGCACTGCGCGCAGGTTGGCGACATGCTGGCGCGTCTACACCTGGCCGGGCAGGACTACCCGCGCTTTCAGCCGAATCTGCGCAGCCTGCCCTGGTGGCGCCAGGCGGTACCGGCCGTGCTGCCGTTCCTCGACGAGCAGGAAAGCACGCTGCTGCGTGCCGAAATGGCCTACCAGGAGCAGGTCTTTGCCTCGGCCGATTACCTTAGCCTGCCCCAAGGCCCCTGCCATTGCGACCTGTTCCGCGACAATGTGCTGTTCATCGACGGCGACCCGCAAGCCGGGACCACGGATCGCCTGGGCGGATTCTTCGATTTCTACTTTGCCGGCTGCGACAAGTGGCTGTTCGACCTTGCTGTCACCGTCAACGACTGGTGCTGCGAGCCGGAATCCGGCCAGATCGATGCCACGCGCTGCCTTGCACTGCTCCAGGCTTATCACGCCGTGCGCCCCCTGGGTCGGGCCGAAGCTGCTTGCTGGCGCGCGATGCTGCGCGCCGGAGCGCTGCGCTTCTGGCTCTCGCGCCTGTATGATTACCACCTGCCGCGCGCGGCGGAAATGCTCAAACCCCACGATCCCGGCCACTTTGAGCGCATTCTGCGCCAGCGCATTGGCGCACCGGCCGTGCCTTGGCCGCAATAACCCTTTCCTCGATCTATGCAACTGCTAGAAGTCTCGCCCAAAACCGGTTACGTGTGGCTGCGCCAAGGCCTTTGGCTGTTTCGCAAAAGCCCGCTCACGTTCCTCACGCTGCTGTTCGCCTACCTGTTCGCCATGATGGCCATTTCGCTGCTCCCGTTCGTGGGCGCAGTGCTGCCGTTGCTGTTCATTCCCGGCCTGTCGGTGGGTTTCATGGCGGCTTGCCGCGACGTTATCAAGAACAAGCCGGCCTACCCCACGGTTCTGGTTGCCGGCTTTCGCGCATATGGCCGTTCGGTGGCGCGGCGTCTGATCGCGCTGGGCGTTTGCTACATCCTGGCCGTGGCGCTGGTATTCGCAGTCTCGGCAATCATGGACGGTGGCGAACTCTTCAAGTTCATGCTGTTCGGCGGCCGTCTCGACGACAGCGTCTTCGAGACCACCAATCTGTCGGGAGCGATGCTGATCTCGGCCATCGCCTATATTCCCGTCGCCATGGTGTTCTGGTTCGCTCCCGTGCTGGTCGCCTGGCACGACCTGCCGCCCATCAAGGCGCTGTTCTTCAGTTGGATCGCCTGCTGGCGCAATCGGGGCGCCTTCATCACCTACGCCCTGTTGACCGGCACGATCGCCACGCTCGTGCCGCTGGCCATCGTGCTGCTGTTTACCGCGCTGGGCATCGGCAAATTCGCCAGCATCGTCCTGATGCCGTTCTCGATCCTGCTCACGGCCGTCCTGTATTGCTCGTTCTACGCCACCTATCGGGGATGTTTCGGCGTCCAGGAAATCGGTGCGATCGACGAGAAGAACGTCACGCCGCCCACCACCGGACTGTAGGGGAGCCCGGCGCTCGAGCCGCCCCCGTCGCGCCAGGGGCGATCATCAATCGATGGCCTGCAGCTTGGCCACCGAGAGGGCCAGCCATTTCGTGCCGTGGCGCCCGAATTTGACCTGGGCGCGGGCATCGGCACCGCTACCCTCCAATCCGACGATAATGCCCTCGCCAAACTTGGTGTGGAAAACCCCCTGCCCCACGCGAAAGCCGGCCTCGGCCGCGCGCGAACGCTGCGCCAGCGCAACATCGCCGGGCGTCGCGGCCCAAGCCTCGGGCTGTGCGGGCGCTTGCGGCTTGCCGAACCAATTGCGCCCCCACGCACTATCGTTGCCGGTCCAGCGGGAGCCTGCGGCGACGCGCGGCGTCAGCCACTTCAATACCCCCTCGGGCAACTCCTCGAAAAAGCGCGAGCGCACGTTGTAGCGAGTCTGACCGTGCAGCATCCGGCTTTGCGTGAAAGACAGGTAGAGCCGTTCCTTCGCGCGCGTGATGGCCACGTACATCAGACGGCGCTCCTCTTCGAGCCCGTCCTGCTCCATCGCGCTGTTTTCATGCGGGAACAGCCCTTCTTCCAGGCCGGTCACGAACACCGCGGCGAACTCGAGCCCCTTGGCTGCATGCACCGTCATCAACTGGACCGCGTCCTGGCCGGCCTCGGCCTGGTTGTCGCCCGCCTCGAGCGACGCATGCGAGAGAAAACCCGCCAACGGCGTCATCTCGATCGGGGTATCGGCGTCGACTACCGTGCCGCCTGCCTCGCCATCCGTTCCAGGCAGTGCCTGCGCCCTGCTGCGCACGGCGAGCATGCGCGCCGGCGCATCCAGCCCGTAGCCCTCCTCGCTGACAAAGGCCGCCGCCGCGTGCACCAGTTCCTGCAGGTTTTCCAGCCGATCCTGCCCTTCCCGCTCGGTCTGGTAGTGCGCGTTCAGCCCACTGCCCTGAATGACGTATTCGACAGTCTCGGGCAACGTCGACTGCCGTGTTTCAGCGCGCATTTGCTCGATCAGCTTCACAAAGGCGCCAAGGTTGGTGCCCGCCTTGCCGGTCATGTAAGGCACCGCCTCGAACATCGCGCAGTTATACAGGCGGGCCGCATCCGCCAATTGCTCCAGCGAACGGGCGCCAATCCCGCGCGCCGGGAAATTCACCACGCGCGCGAACGCCGTGTCGTCCCGCGGATTTTCCATCAGCCGCAGGTAAGCCAATGCGTGCTTGACCTCCTGCCGCTCGAAAAAGCGCAGCCCGCCATACACGCGATAAGGGATCCCCGCACCGACCAGCGCGTGCTCGAGCACGCGCGATTGCGCATTGCTGCGATAGAGTACGGCCACATCCTGGCGCGCGGCGCCCTGATTGATCAGCGCCTTGATCTCCTCGATCAGCCAATTGGCCTCCTGCAGGTCGGTCGCGGCCTCGAACACACGCACCGGCTCGCCATGACCGGCGTCGGTGCGCAGATTCTTGCCCAGGCGATGCGCGTTGTGGGCAATCAGCGCATTGGCCGCATCGAGAATATTGCCGTGCGAGCGATAGTTCTGCTCGAGCTTGATCAAATGCCGCACATGGAATTCGCGCTCGAAATCCGCCATATTGCCGACGTTCGCGCCGCGAAACGCATAGATGCTCTGATCGTCGTCGCCGACCGCGAAAATCGCATTGTGCTGCCCAGCCAGCAGCTTCAGCCAGGCATACTGCAGGCGATTGGTGTCCTGGAATTCGTCGACCAGGATGTGCCTGAAACGGGCCTGGTAATGCACGCGCAGCGGCTCGTTATGCTGCAGCAGCTCGTAGCAGCGCAACAGCAACTCGGCGAAGTCGACCACTCCTTCGCGCAGGCACTGTGCCTCGTAAGCGGCATAGAGCTCGACGAACTTTCGGTTGAACGCGTCGTTGGCCTCCACCTGCCCAGAGCGCAAACCCTGTTCTTTCGCGTTGTTGATGAAATACTGCAGGTTCTTGGGCGGATATTTCTCGTCGTCGACATTCAACGCCTTGAGCAGACGCTTGATGGCCGACAACTGGTCCTGGGAGTCGAGAATCTGAAACGTCTGGGGCAGCCCGGCATCGTGATAATGCGCCCGCAGCAAGCGGTTGCACAGGCCGTGAAAAGTGCCGATCCACATACCGCGGGTATTGATCGGCAGCAGCGCGGACAGGCGCGCCTGCATCTCCTTGGCCGCCTTGTTGGTAAATGTCACCGCCAGCACCCCGGCCGGGCTCACGCGCCCGTTCTGCAGCAGCCAGGCGATGCGGGTGGTCAGCACACGCGTCTTGCCGCTGCCTGCCCCCGCCAGGATCAGGGCTGGCTCGTCGGGCAGCGTCACGGCGGCCAGTTGTTCGGGGTTCAGGTTGGCAAGCAGATCGGGCATGAGGGTAGGCAGGGGAAAAAGACGGAGCAAAACTCATCAGCCACGATTATAAAGCGCGGCCGCACTGGCTATCTCTTATAATTATTTGTTTACTGCACAAATCCCCGACTTCGACCCATGAGCGACACCACGCTAGCCAAAAGCTTCGAACCACACGACATCGAGGCCCATTGGGGCCCCATCTGGGAACAGCGCGGGTATGCGCGCCCGACGCTCGACGCGGGCAAGGAAGATTTCAGCATCCAACTGCCGCCGCCGAACGTCACCGGCACCTTGCACATGGGCCACGCCTTCAACCAGACCATCATGGACGGCCTGGCCCGCTATTACCGGATGAAAGGCGCCAATACCCTGTGGGTGCCCGGCACCGATCATGCCGGGATCGCCACCCAGATCGTGGTGGAGCGCCAGCTGGACGCGCAGGGTGTGTCGCGTCACGACCTGGGCCGCGAAAAGTTCGTCGAACGGGTCTGGGCCTGGAAGGAGCAGTCGGGCTCGTCGATCACGCGCCAGATTCGACGTCTGGGCGCTTCGATCGACTGGAGCCGCGAATATTTCACGATGGACGACAAAATGTCCCGCGCGGTGCGGGAGGTGTTCGTCCGGCTATACGAGCAGGGCCTGATCTACCGCGGCAAACGGCTGGTCAACTGGGACCCGAAACTGCTCACTGCCGTGTCCGACCTCGAAGTCGTCAGCGAGGAGGAAGAAGGCCATATGTGGCACATCCGCTACCCGCTGGCCAGCGGAGCGGGCCATCTCACGGTGGCGACGACCCGCCCCGAGACGATGCTTGGCGACTCCGCCGTGATGGTTCACCCGGACGACGAACGCTACCGGCATCTGATCGGCCAGTCCGTGCAGTTGCCGCTGTGCGGGCGCGAGATCCCGATCATTGCCGACGACTATGTCGATCGCGAGTTCGGCACCGGCTGCGTCAAAGTGACGCCAGCCCACGATTTCAACGATTACGCGGTTGGCCAGCGCCACCATTTGCCGCTGATCAGCATCCTCACGCTGGATGCCAAAATCAACGAGCACGCGCCGGAGAAATACCGCGGCCTGGACCGCTACGATGCCCGCACGCAAATCGTCGCCGATCTCGACGCGGCCGGACTGCTGGCCTCGGTCAACAAACACAAGCTCATGGTGCCGCGCGGCGACCGCACCGGCTCGGTCATCGAGCCGATGCTCACCGACCAATGGTTCGTCGCCATGAGCAAACCCGCGCCGGCCGGCACCTTCACACCGGGCAAGTCGATCGCCGAGACCGCGCTCGACGTGGTGCGCGACGGCCAGATCAAATTCGTGCCGGAAAACTGGACCACCACCTACTACCAATGGCTGGAAAACATCCAGGACTGGTGCATCTCCCGCCAACTCTGGTGGGGCCACCAGATTCCCGCCTGGTATGGCGACGACGGGCAAATCTTCGTCGCGCGCAGTGAAGAGGAAGCCCGCGACCAG
Organism: Pandoraea thiooxydans; assembly: GCF_001931675.1. Taxonomy (NCBI): domain Bacteria; kingdom Pseudomonadati; phylum Pseudomonadota; class Betaproteobacteria; order Burkholderiales; family Burkholderiaceae; genus Pandoraea; species Pandoraea thiooxydans. The sequence goes on from NZ_CP014839.1 coordinate 2,730,895, forward strand.
GCCAAAGCCGGCGGCTACACCGGCCCGCTCACGCGAGACGCCGACGTGCTCGACACCTGGTTCTCGTCGGCGCTGGTGCCGTTCTCCTCGCTGGGCTGGCCCGAACAAACGCCGGAGATGCAACACTTCCTGCCCTCGTCGGTGCTCGTCACCGGTTTCGACATCATCTTCTTCTGGGTCGCGCGCATGGTCATGATGACCACGCACTTCACCGGCCAGGTGCCGTTCCATACGGTATACGTGCACGGCCTGGTGCGTGACGCCGAAGGCCAAAAGATGTCGAAATCCAAGGGCAACACGCTCGATCCGATCGACATCGTCGACGGCATCGATCTGAATACCCTGGTCGCCAAGCGCACCACCGGCCTGATGAATCCCAAGCAGGCCGCCACCATCGAGAAGAAAACCCGCAAGGAATTCCCCGCCGGCATCGGCGCGTTCGGCACCGATGCGCTGCGTTTCACGTTCGCCTCGATGGCCACGCTCGGCCGCAACATCAATTTCGACCTCGCGCGCTGCGAAGGCTATCGAAATTTCTGCAACAAGCTGTGGAATGCCACGCGCTTCGTACTCATGAACTGCGAGGGCCACGATTGCGGGCTGGCGCCGTGCAATCACGACTGCGGCCCCGAGGGCCAGCTCGATTTCTCGCGCGCCGACCGCTGGATCGTGTCGCTGCTGCAGCGGGTCGAAATGGACGTGGCCAGGGGATTCGCCGACTATCGCTTCGACAACATCGCCAGCGCCATCTACAAATTCGTCTGGGACGAATACTGCGATTGGTATGTCGAGTTGGCCAAATGGCAACTGCAGCACGGCACGCCCGCACAGCAGCGCGCCACGCGCCGAACCCTGCTGCGGGTGCTGGAAACCACGCTGCGCCTGGCCCATCCGGTCATCCCGTTCATCACCGAAGCGCTCTGGCAAAAGGTCGCGCCGCTGGCAGGCCGCTATCCGGCCGATGCGGCGCCGGGCGAGGCCAGCATCATGGTGCAGCCGTTCCCGGTGGCCGAGCCGGGCAAGATCGACGAAGCCGATGAAGCATGGATGCAGCAACTCAAGGCGGCAGTCGATGCGTGCCGCAACCTGCGCGGCGAGATGGGCCTCTCGCCGGCTCAGCGCGTGCCGTTGCTGGCCGCAGGCGACACCGCATTCTTGAATTCGATCGCGCCGTATCTGCAAACGCTGGCCAAGCTCTCCGAAGTGCAGGTGCTGGCCGATGACAGCGCGCTCGACGCCCAGGCGCCGGGTGCGCCGGTGGCCATCGTCGGCAGCAACCGGCTCGCGCTCAAGGTCGAAATCGACGTCGGCGCCGAGCGCGCGCGCCTTGGCAAGGAAATCAAGCGCCTGAGCGACGAAGTCGCCAAGTGCCAGGGCAAGCTCGGTAACGAGAGCTTCGTCGCCAAGGCGCCCGAGGCGGTCATCGCGCTCGAGCGCCAGCGCCTGCAGGATTTCGAGGCGACGCTGCTCAAATTGCAGGCCCAGCTGGCGCGCCTGCCGGCTTGAATCGACGCGCGGGTCATTGCAAAATGACCGCGTGCCTCGCGCCGCCGCGGTGCCCGCGGCACTGCGGCATGGTTTAGATGCCGTAAGAAATTTTTGCGGCTGACCAGGAGAATATGTCAATGCAAGTCACCAAAGCCGTCTTTCCGGTCGCCGGTCTGGGCACCCGCTTTCTGCCGGCCACCAAGGCGAGCCCGAAGGAAATGCTGCCGATCGTCGATAAGCCCCTGATCCAGTATGCCGTCGAGGAAGCCGTGGCAGCCGGTATCACGGAAATGATCTTCGTGACCGGGCGCAACAAACGCGCCATCGAAGATCATTTCGACAAGGCCTACGAACTCGAGGCGGAACTCGAGGCCAAGCACAAGCAGGCGCTGCTCAACGTCGTGCGCTCGATCAAGCCGGCCAATGTCGACTGCTTCTACGTGCGGCAACCGGAAGCGCTTGGCCTGGGCCATGCGGTGCTGTGCGCGCAGAAGCTGGTCGGCGACGAACCGTTCGCGGTCATTCTGGCCGACGACCTGCTCGACGGTGATCCGCCGGTACTCAAGCAAATGGTCGACGTGTTCAATCACTTCCACAGCTCGGTCCTGGGGGTCGAGGAAATCCCGCGCGAACAGAGCCGCTCATATGGCGTGATCGAGGGCAAGGAGTGGGAGGACCATCTCTACATGCTCTCGGGTATCGTCGAGAAGCCAGCCCCCGAGGACGCGCCTTCCAACCTGGGGGTGGTCGGCCGCTACGTGCTGCGTCCGGCGATCTTCAAGCACATCCGCAACCTGAAGCCGGGCGCGGGTGGCGAGATTCAATTGACCGACGCGATTCAGTCGCTGCTGCAGGAAGAGCAGGTGTTGGCGTACCGGTATCACGGCACGCGTTACGATTGCGGCAGCAAGCTGGGCTATCTCAAGGCGACTGTCGAGTTCGCGCTGCGCCACGAGGAAGTCAAGGATGAATTCACTGCGTATTTGAAGCAGGTGCAGCTCAAATAACACCGTGCGCCCCGCATGAAAAAGCCGGCACTCGATGGCGCCGGCTTTTTTTGCGTGCTTGGTTCGGGTTATCGCCGGCGCATCAGGAAATAAAACGTCTTGTCTTCCTCGCGCGACTCCACCAGCTCGTTGCCAGTCTGCTTGGCAAACGCGGCAAAATCGCGTGCCGAACCGGGATCGGTCGCCATCACCCTCAGTATTTCCCCGCTCTGCATATCGGCCAGCGCCTTCTTGGCGCGCAAAATCGGCAACGGGCAGTTCAAGCCACGCGCGTCGACTTCTCGTTGAAACTCCATGGTACGGTCCCTTTCATGCGGCCGCGTGATGCGCGGCCCGATCCAACAGATATTACTCCAGCCCTCGCGCCGCGTTAGCCTTCGGCGGCCGGCAGGCGCGGCGAATCCACGTAGTCGAACGGCAAGCCACGCTGCCGCATCCACTCGGCCACCGCGTGTCCGGTGCCGGCTCGCCATGGCCGCAAGCGATGCGGCGCGATCAAGCGATAATCGACCAGCTCGTCGGACAGCACGATCTCGCCCTCGCAACGTGCATGATACGCAATGATCAACTCGTTCTTGCGCATGAACTCATAGACGCCCAGCAGCGTCAGCCCGCTGACCTCCAGATTGGTCTCCTCCCTGATTTCGCGCCGGATGCCGTCTTCCGGAGTCTCGTCGCGCTCGAGAAATCCGGTGATCAGCGCAAACATGTCTTCCGGCCAGGCCGCATTGCGGGCCAGCAGCACCTGGCCGTCGTACTCGATGAGCGCAGCGACCACCGGCAGCGGATTATCCCAATGAACATAGCCGCAAGCCCTGTCCGGACACGCGCGGCGCCGGCGGCCGGCGATCTCGAGATCGGCCAGGGCCGCGGCGCATTGCGGGCAGTATTTCAATAAGCTCATGATTGACGGACTCGATACGGATAGCGGACTCGACAAGGCAAACGCCATACGACGCTATAATGCACAAAATTTGCTTCCCTCGCCTTCATGCTGTTCCGTCCCCGCCAACTCTCCAGTCCAGCCGTGCGCCACTTGCAGCGGCTTTGGTTCAATTATGGCGTCTTTTGGCTTGGCGCCATCCTGGTCGGGCTGGTCGCCGTGTTTTACGCCAAGCTGATCGACTGGACCTTCGAGATATTCCAGTCGATCGAGCATCGGGCGTTCTGGCTGCCATTGATCATTACCCCGCTGGGCTCGGCGCTGGCAATCTGGCTCACGCAAAAATACTTTCGCGGCTCGGAGGGCAGCGGCATCCCGCAGGTCATCGCAACCCTCGAGGAGAGCAAGCTCGGCCCGACGCTGCTCTCGTTTCGCATCATGTTCGGCAAGATCGCCATTTCGTTGCTGGGCATCCTGTGCGGCTTCACCATCGGCCGCGAGGGCCCGACCGTGCAGGTCGGCGCATCGCTGATGTACGGAATGCGCCGTACCTATCGACGCAGCAGTATCCAGATCGAACGGCAATTGGCCCTGGCGGGCGCTGCGGCAGGCCTGTCGGCCGCCTTCAATACGCCGCTGGCGGGCGTCGTGTTTGCCATCGAAGAGTTGAGCCGCTCGTTCGAGCAACGCGCCAGCGGTACGTTGATCACCGCGATCATCTTTTCGGGGATCGTCACGCTCGGCATTCAAGGCAACTACCTTTACTTCGGCCGCATTCAGGCCACTGGCGCCTTCAGTTCGACGGTCATCCTGGCCGTCGTCGTGATCAGCATCGTCACCGGGCTCATGGGCGGTCTGTTCAGCTGGCTGCTGCTCAATATTTCGCGCTGGATTCCGTCGCCGCTGTTGACACTGCGCCATAGTCGCCCCGTTCAATTCGCGCTGGTGTGCGGCGCGCTGATTGCGGTACTGGGCATCGTCTCCGGCGGCACGACATACGGCAGCGGCTACGCCGAAGCGCGCGGCCTGCTCGAGGCCCACCACCTGCTCTCTCCCTTCTATGCGTTCCTGAAGTTTGCCGCGCTGGTCGTGTCATACATCAGCGGCATTCCAGGCGGGATCTTCTCGCCGTCCCTGTCGATCGGCGCCGGCCTCGGGCAGTTGCTTTCATATCTGTTCTCGAGCATACCGATGCCGTTCCTGATCGCGCTGTGCATGGGCGGCTATCTGGCCGCCGTCACGCAGGCGCCCATCACGGCATTCGTGATCGTGGTGGAAATGATCGACGGCCACCAGATGGTGATTCCGCTCATGGCCTGCGCCCTGTTGTCCAGCCGGGTCTCACGCCTGTTCTCGCGGCCGCTCTATCACACCATCTCGCACCGGTTCCTGCAGCCCACGGTACCGGCCCCCGAGCGCGCGTAAGGCACGCAAGCGCCGCCGCCGCCGCGGCTCACGCCGCGCAAAGCGCGGCAATGTCGGCGGCGATCTGCTCGACCGTCTCGGGCCGGGTGTCCCACGCGCACATCAGGCGGCACCCGCCGGCACCGATAAACGTGTAGAAACGCCAGCGGCGTGCCCGCAATTGCTCGATCACGTGCAGTGGCAATTCGGCAAACACCGCATTCGCCTGCGGCTCGAACATGATCCGCACGCCGGGAATCACGCGCAGGCGCTCATGCAGCAACCGGGCCATGGCATTGGCATGGCGCGCATTGCGCAGCCACACGTCGTTGTCCAGCAGCCCCAGCCAGGGCGCCGAGATAAAGCGCATTTTCGATGCCAGTTGCCCCGCCTGTTTGACCCGGTAAGCGAAATCCTCGGCCAGCGTGTGATCGAAGAACACCACCGCCTCGCCCACCGGCAAACCATTCTTGGTGCCGCCGAAACACAGCACGTCGACCCCGGCGCGCCAGGTGATTTCCGACGGATGCACATCCAGCGAGGCAACCGCATTGGCAAAGCGCGCGCCATCCATGTGCACGCGCAGATGCCGGCGCTTGGCGATCGCCGCGATCGCCCGCACCTCCTCCACCGTATAGACGGTGCCGACTTCGGTCGACTGTGTGAGCGTCACCACCTTGGGTTTCGGATAGTGAATATCGGCGCGACGCATCACCACCGACTCGATCGCATCGGGTGTCAACTTGCCGTTCTCAGGACCGCCCTGGGCCACCAGCAGCTTGGAACCGTTGGAAAAAAACTCGGGGCCGCCGCACTCGTCGGTCTCCACATGGGCCAACTCATGGCAAATCACCGAGTGATACGACTGGCACAGCGAGGCAAGCGCCAGTGAATTGGCGGCCGTGCCGTTGAAAACGAAAAATACTTCGCAATCGGTCTGGAACAGATCGCGCAGGCGGTCGCACACACGCTGCGTCCACGAATCGTCGCCATACGCCACCTCGTGGCCACTACCATTGGCTTCGACAATGTATTTGAGCGCCTCGGGACAAATCCCCGCATAGTTGTCGGAGGCAAAGTGCTGGTTCGGCGCAGGGCTCGACATGACGTGGCCCGCCGCTCAGTCGTCCGACCACAATTTGCCGGCGGTCGCCCAATTCTCGCGTTTGACGTCGGCGATGATGATGTCGACCGACTCCGGGCCGCAGCCAAGCACCTCGCAGGTCGTTCGGGTAATGGCCTCGACGAATTGGCGCTTCTGCTCGACCGTGCGTCCCTCGAACATCTCGACATGGAAAGTAGGCATGACAATCGCTCCTGATCAGTTTCGAAAAGTGGGATCTATTTTATCCAGTTTGCGCAGCAACGCCGGCCACTCCAACTCCCCTTCAACCGCGCCGCCAGCCTCCAGTTGCTCGGCCGTCCTGGCCTGCACAGCCGGCGACGGCAGCACCGGCGCCGCGCCGCCGCACAGCGCCTGCACCTGGATCTCGCACGCCTTGATCAGCGTGGCCATCAGTACATAGGCTTCGGCCACCGTGCGGCCCACCGTGAGCGTGCCGTGGTTGCGCAATAACATGGCTGGATGCTCGCCCAGCGAAGCCACCAGTCGCTCCCCTTCGGCCGGCGAAAACGCCAGCCCCTCGTACTCGTGATAGCCCAGGCGCTCATGAAAGCGCAGCGCGTGCTGCGAGATCGGCAACAGGCCATGCGGCTGGATCGACACCGCGATGCCGGCGGTATTGTGCAGATGCATCACGCACATCGCATCGGCGCGCGCGGCATGCACCGCGCCATGCAAGGCAAAGCCCGTCACGTTGACGGGATGCGTGGGATCGCCGACGATCGTGCCCTGCAAGTCGATCTTCATCAGGTTCGACGCGCACACCTCGTCGAAGGCAAGTCCGAAAGGATTGATCAGGAAATGCCCGGGCTCGCCCGGCACGCTGGCCGAAATATGCGTATAGATCAGGTCGTCCCAGCCGTGGAGCGCGGCCAGCCGGTAAGCCGCGGCAAGATCGACGCGCACGCGCCGCTCCGCTTCGCCGACGGGCCCGCTCGCGGCGACGCTCTGTGGGCGCAAGGAAAATGACATCGAAAGATCTCCCAAATAAACTGAACGGGCTGACCGGGGCGGTGCAGCTCAGGCCGCGCGCTGCATGGCGCGGCGCCACACCACGACGTAGCCGGCCGCACCGATGAGCAGCGTGGCGGCAGCAAGCAGCAGCGCCAGAATAAAGCTGCCGGTGTGCGCGACCAGCGGAGCGGCCACCAGCGGGCCGGCGATCTGACCGATGCCGTACACCGCGGTCATCAATCCCATCAGACTCGAGGCGCTGTTGCCGCGAATGCGGCGCGCCTCCCGCATCGCGAACAGTACCAGCGCAGTGAACGGCACGCCCACCAGCACGCTGCCCAGCGCGAACCCGGCGACGGTCGGCCATACGATGCCGATGATGATACCCAGCGCCTGCATCACATACAGGCCGGCCAGCAGCAGACGGTTATCCAGGCGCGTACGCACCGAGGCGGCGAGCACCGAGCCGGGAATCACCGCCAGCCCCAGGAGCGGCCAGAACAGATCGGGCCAGGGCGAGCCGGGCAACGCTTCGCGCGCGATCACCGGCAGGAACGTCGCGGTGATGATATAGCCGAACCCGGCCAGGCCATAGAGCACCACCAGCCAGGCCTCCTCGCCGCGCTCGCCGGGCGCTTGCGCCGTCGCCGCGGCAGCGCTTGGGCGCGAGCCCGACGCCAGCGCGGGGGCTTCGTCGGAAAACACCCGCCAGATCAGCGCCGACAGCAAAACGGCCAATACGCCGCACACCAGCCAACCGGACTGCGCCCCGCCGCCGGCTGCAGTGGTGCCGCTGCCGGCCAGGCCGGTCACGACAATCCCGACCCCCGGACCCGCAAAGATATAGCCGGCCAACGCCGGCCGCTGCAGTTCGGCCAGGCGCTGCAATCCCCAACTGGCCGAAAACACCATGACCCAGGCGCTGGCGATGCCGGCCGCAGTGCGCAACACGGCCCACAAGGTGTAATCGTGCAGCAGCCCCATACCGAGCGTGAGCACCACCGTCGCCGCCAGTCCCAGGCGAATCATGCGCGGGGAAGAAGCGCGCACGATCATGCATGACAGCGCGCCGACAAAGTACCCCGCGTAATTGAGCGAGGCCAGCCAGCTGCCGCCCTTGATCGTCACCCAATGGTCGCGCAGCATCATCGGCAGCAACGGCGTAAAGGCAAAGCGGCCGATCCCCATGGCCACCGCCAGCGCCAGCATGCACGCCAGCGCCGCCCGCCAGGCCGCGCGGTCGACGGAGAAGCGGGGGCGCTCGGAGGCGATACTGGACATGATCGGATGCGTTATTTGTTATCGAGCGGATACTTTACATCGAAACATTCATATTCGCGGGCATTCGCCCTGCCGGCGTTGCGGTCAACGCGTGTGAGCGGATTACTCAGGACACCTCACCAGAGCGATAAAAAAAGCGCGCGATGACCCGCGCGCTTTTTTTGCCCGGCGCAGACGCCGTCAGACTTTCTGAGCGACCCAAGCCGTCACGCCGGCCAGCGCGCCCGGCAACTTTGCTGGTTCGGTGCCGCCGGCCTGCGCCATGTCCGGACGGCCGCCGCCCTTGCCGCCGACCTGCAGCGCAACGAAATTGACCAGCTCGCCGGCCTTGACCTTGCCGGTGGCGTCGGCCGTCACGCCGGCAATCAGACTCACCTTGCCGCCATCGACCGCCGCCAGCACGATCGCGGCGCTCTTGAGCTTGTCCTTGAGCTTGTCCATCGTCTCGCGCAGCGTTTTTACGTCGGCGCCTTCGAGCTGGGCCGCCAGCACCTTGAGGCCATTGACATCGACCGCCTGGGCCGCCAGTTCGTCGCCCTGGCTCGACGCCATGCGCGACTTGAGCTGCGCCAGTTCCTTCTCCAGCGCCTTGAGCTGATCCTGCACCTGCCCGATGCGCTGCGTCAGCTCCGCCGGTTGCGCCTTGAGCGCCGCCGCGGCCTGATGGATCTGCCGATCGAGGGCCTGCACGAAATGCAGCGCATTGTCGCCGGTGATCGCCTCGATCCGGCGAATGCCGGCCGCCACGCCGCCCTCCATCACGATCTTGAACAGGCCGATATCGCCGGTGCGCGCCACATGCGTGCCGCCGCAAAGCTCGCGCGAGAAGCCGATGTCGAGCACCCGCACGCTGTCGCCATATTTCTCGCCGAACAGCGCCATCGCGCCGCCCTTGACGGCGTCGTCGAATGCCATCACCTGTGCCTGCGTGGCGGCGTTGCCGAGCACCTCCGCGTTGACGATCTCCTCGACACGACGGATCTCGTCGTCGCTCAATGGCGCGTTGTGCGCAAAGTCGAAACGCGTCTTGTCGGCATCGACCAGCGAACCCTTTTGCTGCACGTGGCTGCCCAGCACCTCACGCAGCGCCTTGTGCATCAGGTGGGTCGCCGAGTGATTGCGCACGGTGCGGGCACGGCGTACCGTGTCGACCTGCGCGGTCAGGGCGTCCCCCACCTTCAGGCTGCCTTGCTCCAGCGTGCCGTAGTGGCCGAATACGTCGGGCTGGATCTTTTGCGTGTCGCTCACCGCAAAGCGCGCGGCGCCGCTGGCCAGCACGCCGTGGTCACCCACTTGCCCGCCGGACTCCGCATAGAACGGTGTCTTGTCGAGCACCACGATACCCGACTGGCCCGCGCGCAATTCAGCGACACTGGTGCCGTCGGCATAGAGCGCCGTGACCTTGGCGCTGTCGAGCGACAGCATGTCGTAGCCGCGAAAATCCGTCTTGGCGCCGCTGTACTCGAGCGCCTGGGCCATCTTGAACTTGCCCGCCGCGCGCGCCTGCTCGCGCTGGCGCGCCATGGCCGCGTCGAACGCCGCTTCGTCGACAGTCATCTGGCGCTCGCGGCACACGTCGGCGGTCAGGTCCAGCGGAAAGCCGTAAGTGTCGTGCAGCTTGAAGGCCAGTTCACCGTCGAGTTCGGTCTTGCCCTGCTGCTGCAACTCGGCCAGCGCGCCGTCGAGAATCTCCATGCCGTTGGCGATGGTTTCGAAAAAGCGCTCTTCTTCCTGCCGCAACACATCGGTCACGCGCTGCTGCGCCTCGGCGAGTTCCGGATAGGCCGCGCCCATCTCGGCGACCAGATCGGGCACCAGCTTGTTGAAGAACGGCTCCTTGCGGCCGAGTTTGTAGCCATGACGAATCGCGCGCCGGATGATCCGGCGCAACACGTAGCCACGGCCTTCGTTGCCCGGAATCACGCCGTCGACGATCAGGAACGAGCAGGCGCGGATGTGATCGGCGATCACCTTGAGCGAATTCGCGCCCAGATCCTTGCAGCCGGTCTCGCGTGCCGCGGCCTTGATCAGGTTCTGAAAGAGATCGATCTCGTAATTGCTGTGCACATGCTGCAGCACCGCGGCGATACGCTCGAGCCCCATGCCGGTATCCACGCACGGCTTGGGCAGGCGCGGCATGTTGCCCTGCTCGTCGCGGTTGAACTGCATGAACACCAGATTCCAGATCTCGATATAGCGGTCGCCGTCTTCCTCGGGCGATCCGGGCGGGCCGCCCCACACCTCCGGGCCATGGTCATAGAAAATTTCGGAGCACGGGCCGCACGGGCCGGTGTCGGCCATTTGCCAGAAGTTGTCCGAGGCATAGCGCGCGCCTTTGTTGTCGCCGATGCGCACGATACGCTCGGCGGGCACGCCGATCTCGTTGGCCCAGATCCCGTAGGCCTCGTCGTCTTCCTGATAGACGGTGACCCACAATTTTTCCTTCGGCAGCCGGTAAACCTCGGTCAGCAACTCCCACGCATAATGGATCGCCTCACGCTTGAAGTAGTCGCCGAACGAGAAGTTGCCCAGCATCTCGAAAAAGGTGTGGTGGCGCGCCGTGTAACCGACGTTCTCCAGGTCGTTGTGCTTGCCGCCGGCGCGCACGCTGCGCTGCGCCGTGGTGGCACGCGTGTAGGGGCGGCTCTCCTGACCGAGAAAGACGTCCTTGAACTGCACCATCCCCGAGTTCGTGAACAGCAGCGTGGGATCGTTGGCCGGCACCAGGCTCGACGAGCGAACGATGGTGTGCCCCTTGGACTCGAAGAATTTGAGGAATTTTTCGCGGATTTCAGCGGCTTTCATAGCGTGCGGAGCGACGTTCGGGCGGCGCTTGAGATGGGTTTGATTAAACGTTTGATTATACGGGAAATCCCATCACCCCCAGTATCGCACCGGCGGCACTCGGGCGCGCAGGCCGCGCCGGCGCCCGCTGTGCGGAACGGCGCTTTGACCGATGCGGCAAAGCTCTTACACTCGGGGCATCCATTCCCCCGCTAGAAAGACCGTCATGGGCGCGCTCAGCCACCTCCGCATACTCGACCTGTCCCGCGTGCTGGCAGGCCCCTGGTGCACGCAGAACCTGGCCGACTTCGGCGCCGACGTGATCAAGATCGAGCGCCCCGGCAGCGGCGACGATACGCGCCGCTGGGGGCCGCCCTACCTGCGCGACGGCGCCGGTCAGGACACGGCCGAGGCCGCCTATTACCTGGCCGCCAACCGCAACAAGCGCTCGCTCACGCTCGACATCGCCAGCCCCGCCGGCCAGGCCATCGTGCGCGAGCTGGCCGCGCAAAGCGATGTCGTGGTCGAAAACTACAAGGTCGGTCAACTCAAGAAATACGGCCTGGACTACGACTCGCTCAAGGCCGTCAAACCCGATCTCGTCTACTGCTCGATCACCGGCTTCGGGCAGACCGGCCCTTACGCACCGCGCGCCGGCTATGACTTCATCGTGCAGGGCATGGGCGGCTTCATGAGCATCACCGGCGAGCGCGACGCGCTGCCCGGCGGCGGCCCGCAAAAGGCCGGCGTGGCGATTGCCGACCTGATGACCGGCATGTATGCGACGGTGGCCATCCTCGCCGCCCTGGCTCACCGCGACCGCACCGGCGAAGGCCAATACGTCGACATGGCGCTGCTCGACGTGCAGGTAGCCATGCTGGCCAACATGAACACCAACTTCCTGGCCAGCGAGCGCGCTCCCGTGCGCTGGGGCAACGCTCACCCGAATATCGTGCCCTACCAGACCTTCGAAACCTCGGACGGCTGGATCATTGTCGCGGTAGGCAACGACGGGCAGTTCCGCAAATTCGTCGAAGCCGGGCAACGCCCCGAACTCGCCGACGACCCGCGCTTCGCCACCAACCCCGAACGGGTGAGGCAGCGCGACGTGCTGGTACCGATCCTGGCCGACATGGTGCGGCAAAAAAGCAAGGCACAATGGATCGACCAACTCGAGGCGGCGGGCGTGCCGTGCGGGCCGATCAACACCCTGCCCGAAGTCTTCGACAACCCACAGGTCCAGGCGCGCAGCTTGCGCATCGACCTGCCGCATCCCAGTGGCGGGCAGGCCAGGCTGGTGAACAATCCAATCAAGATGAGCGCCACGCCCCCGCAGGCCGAGTCGGCGCCGCCCACGCTCGGGCAGCACACCGAGGCCATTCTGCGCGAGCGGCTGGCCTATGACGACGCACGCATCGCGGCGCTGCGCGCGGCGGGGGTGATTTGAGACGCATGAATGACGGCGGGGCTGGCTCGCAGCCCCGCCGCATCACTGAAGTCGCCCGTCGTATCCAGGCTTGAGCTCAGCGATTTGCCCCAATGATCCCGCCGACGGCCGCGCCGCCGACGATACCCAGGGCACTGTCGGTCAGCACCGCGCCGGCCACGCCGCCGAGCACCGTGCCGACGGCCACGCTCTTTTGCCGCGACGACAGCCGCATCGACGAACAGGCCCCCAGGGAAAATACCAGCGCGACGCCAATCAGCAACTTAACGACTCGCATCGTTCGACTCCTTTCTCGCTTAATTGCCGCAAAAATTAGCGATTCTCGTAGTCGGCCGCCATCCCTTTTACCGGATGTTACAAACCCCCGTGAGCCGCGGCGCGGTCGGTGCCCGCAGGCCGCAGTCGCGGGCCAGCCCACCGGTCGGGGCGCACTTGCCCGCGCCGGCACATGCGCGGCCCGAGCCGCCCTGTGCGTCGCGTCCGAGCAGGTATGCCCACAGCAGTGCCGCCTGACCCGGCTCGAGAATGCGCCGCGTCACGGCTTCGTGAAGGTCCTGTTTGTCGAGTGTCATCATTTACACCAGTTCGCTTGCAGTCAAAGACGCGCATCTTAGCGACGAGGCCGGCCCCGCCAACAGAGCGAACGCCCCGTGCGAGGCCAGGAGTTTTACCGGCTTCCGGCAAGAAATTTCCCGCACCGATAAGCGGAATCGGCCGCGCCGTGGCGCCGCCGGTACGGTAAAATGCCTCGTTAACCTTGAAATTCAGGACAGGCATGAGCAACGAGTCGACGGCGGCATCGAACTTTATCCGCACCATCATCGAGGACGACAATCGCTCCGGAAAATGGGGAGGCCGCGTGGAAACGCGCTTTCCGCCGGAACCCAACGGGTATCTGCACATTGGCCACGCCAAGAGCATTTGCCTGAATTTCGGCGTGGCCGGCGATTACAGCGGCGTGTGCCACCTGCGCTTCGATGACACCAATCCGGAAAAGGAAGAGACCGAATACGTCGGCGCGATCATCGACGTGGTGCATTGGCTGGGCTTTGCCTGGGAAAAGGACGGCCGCAGCCATGAGTACTACGCCAGCGATTATTTCGAGCAACTGTATCGCTACGCGGAAATTCTGATCGAGCGCGGCAAGGCCTATGTCGACAGCCAAAGCGCCGACGAAATGCGCATCAACCGCGGCACGCTGACCGAGCCCGGCAAGGATTCGCCGTTCCGCACCCGCAGCGTCGAGGAAAACCTGGATCTGTTCCGCCGCATGCGCGCCGGCGAATTCCCCGACGGCACCCACGTGCTGCGGGCCAAGATCGACATGGCCTCGCCCAACATCAATCTGCGCGACCCGGTGATCTACCGGATTCGCCATGCGCATCACCACCGCACCGGCGATGCGTGGTGTGTCTACCCGCTCTACACCTACGCCCATCCGATCGAGGACGCGATCGAGAACATCACGCACAGCCTGTGCACGCTCGAGTTCCAGGACCAGCGGCCGTTCTACGACTGGGTGCTCGGGCAATTGGCCGACGCCGGCGTGTTCAAGCGCCCACTGCCGCAGCAGATCGAATTCGCCCGGCTCAAGGTGACGTACGCCATCACCAGCAAGCGCAAGCTGCTGCAACTGGTCAATGAGGGGCACGTCGACGGCTGGGACGACCCGCGCATGCCGACCCTGGCAGGGTTGCGCCGGCGCGGCTTCACGCCCAGCAGCATCCGCCTGTTCTGCGACCGGGTCGGCGTGGCCAAGGCCGACTCCTGGATCGACATGGGCACGCTCGAACAGGCGCTGCGCGACGATCTCGACCCGATCGCGCCACGCGCGACGGCCGTGCTCGACCCGCTCAAGCTGATCATCGACAACTACCCGGCCGATCAACAGGAAGATTGCACCGCGCCGATTCATCCGCATCACCCGGAGCAGGGCCTGCGGCACTTCCCGTTCTCCCGCGAGCTCTGGATCGAACGCGAGGATTTCAACGAACAGCCGCCCAAAGGCTATTTCCGCCTGTTCCCCGGCAATCGCGTGCGTCTGCGCTACGGCTTCGTGGTCGAATGCACCGGCGCCGACAAGGACGCCGACGGCAAGATCACCGCGGTGCACTGCCAGTACTTTCCCGACAGCAAGTCCGGCACCGAGGGATCGAACAACTACAAGGTCAAGGGCAATATTCACTGGGTCAGCGCGGCCGCTGCGGTGCCGGCCGAGGTACGCCTGTACGACCGCCTGTTCGCCGACCCGTACCCCGATTCGGGCGACAAGAACTTCCTCGACGCGATCAATCCGAACGCCAAACGGGTGGTGCAGGCCTACCTCGAACCGGGCACCGCGCAGGCCCAGCCCGAAGATCGCTTCCAGTTCGAGCGGCATGGCTACTTCGTGGCCGACCGGGTCGATTCCCAACCGGGCAAGCCGGTGTTCAATCGCATCGTCTCGCTGCGTGACAGCTGGGGAACCGCCAAACCGACCCGGTAGGCCGCCAGCCGGCTTGGCATGCGCGTGATGAATACCTTTGGCATCCCCTGGCCCGCCCTGGTGCGCGGCAACACGTTCCTGCGCGCCTGCTGGCGGGGGCTGGCGCAAGTTTACTTTCAGTCCGATGTGTTCACCGGCATGGCATTCTTCGCCATTCTGGTGCTGGCCGCCCCACTCGTCGGGCTCGGCGGCGCATTGGGCAGCGTCGTCGCCACGGCCACCGCCGGGGCGCTGCGCCTGCCGCGCCGTGCCTTGCGCACCGGGCTGTACGGCTACAACGGCGCCCTCACCGGCATTGCTCTGGCCGCACTGTTCGAGCCCGGCATCGCGTTGGCGGTGTGGCTGGTGATCACCGCCGCAGCCAGCGTGGCCCTGACCCACCTGCTCCTCGCGCGGCGCGTGCCGGCCCTGACCGGACCGTTCGTCGGGATCATGTTGCTGACCATGGCGTATGCGCCCGCATTGGGTCTGGCCCAACGGCACTTGCTCGGCACCGGTTGCCAGCCCAGCGACCTCGGTTTCGTGTTCTGCTCGATCGGCCAGGTGGTATTCGTCGCACCGCTGGTTCTCGGTTTGCTGCTGACCTACATACTGGCCGTGCGCGATGCGCGGACCACCGGCTGGGCCATGCTCGGCACACTGCTCGTGTGGGCTGGCGCCGCAGTGCTCGGCCCGGGCTGGCCCGCGCTGGCGGCACAGATCGGCGGCATCGGCGTGAACAGCTTCCTCGCCGCACTCGGTTTGGGGATGTTCGGTTTCAATGTGCCCGCGCGAATCGCCGGCGCAATCGCAGCGAGCCTGTTGTGTTTGCTGTTCGGCGCGCTGGCATGGCCGTACTTCACGCTGCCGTTCAATCTTGCGGTGTGGGGGCTGTGGCTGTTGCGCGAGCGATCGCGCCGCATGGCACGGTAATTTCCCTAATCGGGCAAGCACCAATTGGCGCGGCGGCGCAGCCAACAGATAATCACTTCACCCTCTTACGTCCTTTTGAGGGTACTGCGACAACGTCATTAGCCCGCCTCTGGCGGGCCTTTTCTTTTATTCGCCTCGCCTCAGAACAACCCCGGCAAGACACGATAGCGAACCCGTTGCCGATAAGCGCGGTACCGCTCGTCGTCCGACAGCAGCCGCTCCTCGCGCCAGATCCGCCCGGCCTGAAGCGCGAACTGCGCGCCATACACGATGACATTGCGCACATCGAAATTCACCAGCAGGAAGCCGATATCGGTCAAGAAGTAACCCAGATACATCGGGTGCCGCATGAATCGATAGGCGCCGCCGGACACCACGCCGCGATTGGCCGGCAAAATGCCGAACGCGCGGCGCAGCGATGCCTTGGCGAACAATTGCCAGACCAACCCGAGCACCTGCAGCGTGGCACCCGCCCATTCCGGAATCAGATGCGTGCCGGGCGTCAATTGCACGGCCAGAAAATAGTAGGTGCCGCCCACCGAGAACAGAAACGCCATGGGCGTCCAGTCGCGCCTGGCCGGCACTTTCGAGAACAGCGATAGCCCGACGGTGACAAAGGCCGTCACGACCAGCAGCACGAGCGTGATGCGCGCGGGAGCGGCAAGCCACTGCCGGATCGCGCCATACGCAAAGATGCCCAGCAGCGCCGCGGATGCGCTGCGGCACGCCACTTCGATAAGGAATTCCCGTGCCGCCGGCGTCCTGGGCACGTTGCCATCGGGCGTCTCGACCGAGCCCGGAGATACCGCACCGGGTGCCACTTCATTGTCCCGCATCACGGCCTCCTTTTGGGATACCCCGGCGTGGCCGGCGCATCGTCACCCCCCACGGTCATTGTGAGGCTTCTTCGGTATTTTCTGCTTCCTCGAGCATGCCACTGTCGAGAATATCGAGCAACCCGGACAGATACCTCCTGACGCATTCGAATTCGTCCTCGGCCAGGGCGGCATCGAAGCTGTCAAGCCGCTCGTTGACGGCCTGGTAACACGCATTGAGCAGCGCGACCCGCGCCGGGACGAAGCGCAGCAAAATCCGTCGCCGGTCGGTCGGGTCGATTTCGCGTCGAATCAGGCCGCCTTTTTCAAGGCGCTTGAGCGAGACCGTCACGCTGGCGGGCGACAAGCCGATCAATTTCGCCAGGCGTCCCGGCGTAATCGGCTGCATCTCGTCGTGATAAGCCACTTCCAGGCACTTCAGGTCGGTCACGCTCAATCCCAGACGGCTCGCCACGAAATGATTGAACGCCGTCAGCTTCAGGCCGAGCATGAATCTCAGCTTGACGATATCCGCCTGTCTGCCGCCTTTGCCTTTGGTTGGCGTGCGTTTGGCGAGCCGGCTCATAAGTGCCCCACACCAGCGCCATGCGCTGTCAAGGTCGGCAACAGCACGCGCATCACCTGGATCACGGCGGGCCCGAGCAGGACCAGCATCAATGTCGGGAAGATGCAGAATATCAACGGGAACAGCAGTTTGACGCTGATCTTGCCGGCCGCCTCCTCGGCCCGCAGGCGGCGCTTGAGCCTGAGGTTTTCCGAGTGAACCCGCAATGATTCACCGACGCTGGTACCGAAACGTTCGGCCTGGATCAGCATGGCAACCAGCACATCGATGTCCTCCACCCCGGTGCGCAACGCCAGGTTCCGCAGCGCGACCTCCTTGCTCAGCCCGGCGCGCATTTCCAGCAGCACCAGCTGCAGCTCCTCGCTCAACGCGCGGCTCTTGATATGCATTTCGTCGGCCACTCGCGTGAGCGCGGCGTCCATGCCCAGCCCCGCCTCGACGCAAACCGTGAGCAAATCCAGCGCATCCGGAAAGTCTTCGAAAATGGTCTGTTGCCGCAGCCGCACCTGCCGCGACAGCACGCCGTTGGGCAGGTAATACCCGAGCGCGGCCAGCACCAGCAGCACCAGCAAAAACAGCCGTCCGTTGCCGCTGCTCAGATAGGGGCCGGCGAACACCGCGCACACCAGCGGCAAGCCCACCGCGAGGATCGTTTTGGCCGCGAAGTAAATCGCCGGGGCCGACGCCTCGCGCCAGCCGGCATTCACAAATTTGATGCGCAGCGGCGAGTTTTCCCAACCTTCCTTGGGAATGGAGAGCTTGGCAAACGGCCTCGATATCTGCACCACCGTCTCGACCCATGGCGCGCGTTCGGGTTGACCGGCAACGGCCGATCCGCCGTCGACCACCTGGGTCATGCGCCGCCGCACCGGATCGGGCGCCAGCAATTTGATGACCGCCAGCACGGCCACCGCGACGATGCCAAAGATCGCGGCCAGCAATAGCATTTGATCGATTCTCATGGCGACGTGGGGAATCTCCCCTCCTCCGAAAATTGAGCGCGAACACCGTGTGTCACACGTGAATGCGAATGATTTTCCTCATCCATAGGATCCCGAACAACATCATCACCATCGCGACTCCTACCATCTTGATGCCGGTCGGGTCTGTCCACAGGATGCGCAAGAATTTGGGGTTGACGATCGAAATGATCAGCGCCATCGCGAACGGCAGAATCCCCAGAATCCAGGCCGACAGACGCCCCTCGGAGGAGAGCACCCGGACCTTGCCCAGCAGGGCAAGCCGGCTGCGAATGATCTGGCTGATATTGCCCAGAATCTCCGCCAGGTTTCCGCCGCTCTCGCGCTGGATCAACACGGCAATGACGAAATAGCGCAGATCGCCGATCGGCGAGCGCGTGGCCAGCCCGAGCAGCGCATCGTTGAGCGGCACGCCGAAATTGATCTCGTCGAAGGCGATGCGAAACTCATTGCCGATCGGCGCCGGCATCTCTTCGGCGACGATACCCATTGCGGTGGAAAAGGAATGACCCGCCCGCAGCGCTCGGCTGATCATGTCGGCGGCTTCCGGCAGCTGCTCCTCGATCTGGCGCAGGCGCCTGGACTTGGCCCGCAACACGCGAAGTGGCATCACCAGGGCCGAAACGACCATCAGGACCAACACTGCCGGCCCGGGTACCGGCAGCAGCGAGCCGCCGAGCCAGATGCCCAGCGGCGGCACCACCACATAAAAGAGCAGGCCGCCGATCGTCAGATCCAGGCCCGACTGCGCCAACTGCCGATCCAGGGCATGAATCCGCGGGATCCGCATCAGTATTTTGGTCAGCGCCGGCGAGCGGCTCAACTCCCGCTGCTTGAGAATCGACAGCGTCTTGGCGTTGCCGTGCGCACCCGCCGACATCAAGCGGATGCGGCTCTCGATCCGCTTGGCGGCACTGCTGTGCTGGCCCTGCCACCAGAGATAGATGCCCTCGAGCGCCAGAATGCAGGCCAGAAACGCCAAGACGATAAAACCATAGAACGCAAGATTCATGGTCATGCCCCTTCAAATTGCCGATCGCCGCGCGACGCTACACCGGAAATTGCTTGGTCGGGTCATACAGCGAATCGGGCACCGCCACGCCGAAGGCCGCCAGACGCTCGGAAAACCTCGGCCGCACCCCGGTCGCACAAAAATAGCCGGTCACCTTGCCGTCACGGTCGAGCCCGACCCGCTTGAACGTGAAAATTTCCTGCAGATTGATCACGTCGCCCTCCATGCCGGTGATCTCCTGGATGCTGATGATTTTGCGGCGCCCATCGGTCAGGCGCGCAACCTGCACGATCACGCCGATGGCCGAACTGATCTGGTGGCGCGTGCCCTTGGTGGTCAGATTCAACCCGGCCATGCCGATCATGTTTTCGAGCCGTGTCAGCGCATCGCGCGGGCTATTGGCATGCACCGTCGCCAGCGAGCCCTCGTGACCGGTATTCATCGCCTGCAGCATGTCGAACGCTTCGGCGCCGCGCACTTCGCCGAGAATGATGCGGTCCGGGCGCATGCGCAGCGCATTGCGTACCAGCGAGCGCTGTGTGATCTCGCCCTTGCCCTCGATATTGGGCGGGCGCGTCTCGAGGCGCAGCACATGCTCCTGACGCAGTTGCAACTCGGCCGCGTCCTCGATCGTGACGATGCGCTCGTCGGCGGGAATGAAGCCGGACAGAATATTGAGCAGCGTCGTCTTGCCGCTGCCGGTACCGCCCGAGATCAACACATTGACCTTGGCGGCCGATAGCGCCTCGAGCACCTGCGCCATCGGCGGCGTCAGGCTTTGGTACTCGACCAGATTGTCCACCGTCAACGGATTGACCGCGAAACGGCGAATCGACAGCAGCGGCCCGTCAATGGCCGACGGCGGAATGATCGCATTCATCCGCGAACCGTCAGGCAGCCGCGCATCGACCATCGGCGTGGACTCGTCGATGCGCCGTCCGACCCGCGAGACGATCTTTTCGATCACCTTCATCAAATGCGCGTCATCGTAAAAAGTCACATCGGTGAGCTCGAGCTTGCCGCGTCGCTCCACATACACGTGCTTGGAGGTGTTGACCAGAATATCGGAGATGGTCGGGTCGGCCAGCAAAGGCTCGAGCGGTCCGAATCCGAGCATTTCGTCGCGTACGTCCCGCACCAGTTGGCGCCGCTCGACCTCGTTGATGGGGATACCCTCCTCGTCGACGATCACCTCGACCAGGCGCGCAAGTTCCTGCTCGATCTGCTCGCTCGACAGGCGCTGCAGCTTTTCCAGCTCGACCCGATCGATGATCGCCTGATGGACGTCCTTTTTCAGTTGCTGGTAGGCGTTTCTCGCCATGCGCTGTTTGCCCGGGCTCTGTCCTCCATACCCGGGCGAATCCGACGGCGAGAGAAACTGCTCACGTAGCGTCATCACGTTTTCCATGGTCATGGCTCCTGTGCTCTTAAGCCTTGCTCAATACCGGTTTGCCGAAGAATTTCCCCAAAATGCTGCCGCGCGGCGCGGCCTGCGGCGACGCCCCGCCCAGAAGCTGCTCGATGCTGCGGGCCACGGCGCTGGCTTTGGCCAGGCGCTGCACCGGTATGCCCTGGTTGATCGAGTCGGCCACCGTCACCGCGTCTTCCGGAATCAGGCCCGCCACCGGCACGCCCAATGCCTCTTGCCAGGCGGTCAAGCCGATCGGCCCCTTTTTGTCATAGCGGTTGATCACCACGCGGATCTTGTCGTTGCGGTAGCCCAGCGAGCGAAAGATTTCCAGCATGCGGCGACCGTTGCGCAGATAGGGCAGCGTCAGTTGCAGCACCGCGAAGATCGTGCTGCTCTGGTCCAGCGCGGCGATCGACACGCCGCCGATGCTTTGTCCGACGTCGAACACGATGAGGTCATACTGATGACGCACCAGATTCAGGATGCGCTGCACGTGCTCCGGCTTGATCTCCTTGGCCTTGGCCGGATCGGGCGCGCCGGCCAGCACGTCGAAATCCTTGCTCACGCGCAGCACGCAGGCATCGAAGAACGCCGCGTCGAGCCGCTCGATCTGAGTGCATATGTCGGCCAGCGTGGCCGGCGGAGTCTGCTCCGACACCAGAAACGCGGCCTCGCCGAACTGCTGATTCAAGTCGAACAGCAGGGTGCGCCGGCCCGCCAATGAAGCATCGTATGCGACGTTGGCCGCAACGAACGAGGTGCCGCTGCCGCCCTTGCACGACACGAACGACACCACCTGCCCCTCGCGCCGGCTGCCGGCGACCTTCTGCGCGACGCGCCGAATCGCCTGGCGCATGCCGTCGGGCTCGATCGGCCAGGGCTGCACGTCCCGCACGCCGGCGCGCATCGCGCGCATCAGCAGATCGGCCGAAGGCGCCGGCGCAATCAGCATGCATGCCATGTCGGAGCGCAGCGCGGCAATCGCGCCCAGCGAATCCAGGTCTTCCGGCGTCATGCTGGTGCCGTCGAATATCAGCAAATCGGTCTGCGCCAGGGCCTGCGGATGATTCAATATCGCGGCCAGGCCGGTGGATGTCGTTCTGAGTCGATGATGCGCATCATCGGCCACGACGGTTTTCTCGATCTCCGTGACGTGCTGCGGATCGGACGAAATCACGAGAATGTCGATCATGTCTGTCTACTCGCTCAAATGGCTTCAAACCTAGCTGCAGGTCGGGTTGGTTCCGTTGACGCTATCCAGACTCTCGCGCGGCAGCGTGGTCGCAAAGGACGGCATCGCGATCGAAATCGGCACGAACGGAATCAGCGTGTCGACCGTCACATTCACGATGCTCACCGTGACGTCGGTGCAGCTCGCCACATCGCACCCCGGCGGCGAATACGTCACATCGATATTGCCGTCCTGCAGGATCGAAAGCATGGTTTCCATCTTGGTCTTGATCGCGGGCGAATCGATATCGCACACCACCGCGACCCGCGCGCCCAGGCGCGTCGCCTCGGCGGCCGTATTCCAATAGAACATCACGCGCCCCATTTCCATGATCCCGATCAGCAGCGAAAAGAAGGCGACCGAGATCAACGCGAACTCGAGCGCAGCGGTGCCCCGCTGACGCGTCGGGGCGGCCCTGCCTTGGCGGTAACGGAGGCGTGAATTCATGACACTTGCCTCATGACGCAACTGATATCGCCAAAAACCAGATTGCCGATTTGAAAGAAACCGACTAACTGCGTAAAGGCAAATCCGGTGATCTTCACTTGGACCAGATTGATGGTGTCGCCGCTGGGGTCGGTTTGCACGTTCTGGTAGGTTCCGGTGCAGCCGCTGGTGTTGACCGGATCGCACACCACCACCATGGCGGTCGTCAGGCCCGGGGCCAGCGGTGAGCCGGAGCAACTGCCATTGCCGTAGACCGCATAGCATTTGGCGGCCGCCAACGGATAATCGCTGGAGGTCGGGCTGTAGGTCGACAACAGGCGCACCGCGTCGCGCGTGGACTTGACCAGCGTGTTGTACTGAAAGAACGCATAGCCGAAGTCGACGATCCCGCTGAGCAAAAGCGCCATCGGAATCGCCACCAGGGCGAACTCCACCGCCGCGACGCCGCGCATGCGCCGAATTCGTGAGAGCCGGTTGCGCATGATCGATCTCCTATTGCACCAGCACGGGCACCAGCGGCCCGATGCCGGCGGTGTTGCTGCCGGGAATGCCCTGGGTCGCGCAAGGCGAGCTCGGATCGGACGCGTCGCCGCGATACTCGAGATAGACGGTGCCGTTGAGCGCGCCGTTGATATTCTTTTCCATCGGATGCAGCATCAGCACACAGGCCCACGATTGCACCGGCGCCTTCTGGTTGTTCACCAGGCTCGGGCAACTGATCACCGGCACCAGCGCCAGCCGGCGGTCGGTGCCGCTGCTGTAGTAGCTGGCCGGCGGGGCGTTGGCACCGGCTTGCACACTGAGCCCCGTCACCGAATTGCCCTGATACTGCGCATGCTGCAATCGCCTGGTGACGAAATCGCTATAAGCGTTCGACTGCGGCCCGGGCGTCACCGGCGAGTAGGCGTAACCGGTCGAATCCGGCACGCCGGTCGGATCCGGCGGCGGACTGTACGGGTTCTGATAAATGCCGAAGCGCGTGTTCCAGGCAGCCGCCAGGCTCTGGATGTTGCCGGTCTTGCCGACATCGGTGCCCAGCGTGGGCAGATTGCACTCGCCCGCGCCTGTGAGCAGTGCCCGCATATCCGGCACCGTCGGGTTATCCGGATAGGCGACCCACATGAAATTGCCGGTGAGTTGATTGTTCGCCCCCACCTTGCTGGGAATCCACTGGCCCACCGTGTAGGGGGCCGAACTGGGCGCCTGGCAGATCCCCACCGGCAACGCGCAGGTGGTTTGCGACTGCGTGGTCGAGGCGACCGCGGTGGACGACACGCTCGACGACCCGAGGGCGGCGTCGAGCACCTGGATAAACCAGTTCGTGATGTTCGGGCGGCTCGCCGAACATCTCACGTATTTGATCTTGGGCAAATCCGCGGTCGTGAAATTGCCCTTGGTCTGATAGGGCCCGGTAAACGACTCGCTGAAGGTGACGTTGTCGTCCGGCGACATCGACACCGCCTCGCTCTGGAACAGTACCCGATTGCTCGTGCCGGTGGTAATGCCGGCCGCCTCCGCGGTGGCCAGCGGCTGCGCGGTGGTCAGGTCCCGCGCGGCGGCCAGCGCGCACGAGTCGGCCGCATTGGACAACTCCGTTTTGGCAATGTACAGCTTGCCCAGATCCAGCGACAGTCCGGCAAAGCCGATCAGCACCGCCAACGTGAGCCCGACCACGATCGCGACCGCCCCGCCCTGCCGGCGGCGGCGCGCGAGGCGGCTGGCAGAACAGCGTGGCATCGGTGCGCGCATGATGCTTCTCCTAACGCGAACCCGCGCTCGCGCCGCCCACGCCAATCGTGAAGGCGTTGGCATCTTGCTGCGGATGCACGAACGATTTCTGGTACTGGTCGATCGCGTGCTTGGCCGACACGCCGTCGATGCCCATCACCGGCGCCTGGTCTTGCGAGGCGTCGGGGTTCAGCGTCTGACGCGCCGTGGCTTCGGTCACGGCGTTGCCGAACTGGCTATCCCATTGCGGCGTGGACGTATAGCATCCGGCCAGTGCGCCGCCGAGGCACACGCAGGTGCCGGCGCGTATCAATATCGACAGAACTTTCATTGGATCCCCCGCAACTCATCGATGTGAAATCAAGCGTTTGTTCGAGCGTCTGCACAGCGCCTGTACCCCGTTCTTGCCCCTACGGAAGCGACCGGCCGCCGTTCGGCCCCACCACGCCCGGCGGTCGGCTCACCTGGGCGATGTCCTGTCTGGCGGCTGCCTGCCCGGTCGTCGGTCCGGTCGTCGGCCCCGCCGTGCCGGGCGGCACTTGTTGCTGGGTCGATGACGGCGCCACGGCGGGTGCCGGCAGTAGCGGCACGACCTGCGTCGCAGGCTCGGGCGGCACCGCCGCCGGCGTCGCGGGTACGGTCGCCGGAGCCGCCGGCACCGCTGGCCTGCCCGGTGCCGGGGCTTGCGCGGGGGCCGGCGCGGGCGCAGCCCCCGGCGCCTTCTTGCCCTCCATATCGCCCATCAACAGCACGCCCGGCGTATTGGTCTGGCCGAAGGTATCCGTCGGCAGGCGATAGTTGGTCCCGAGCGGCTTGGCCAAATGCGGCGTAACCACGAACATCAGCTCGGTCTTGTCCTGCTGAAAATTCGTGCTGCGAAACAATGCGCCCAGCACCGGCACTTCGCCGAGGCCCGGCAAGCCATTGACGTTGCTCGTCACGTTGTTTTTGATCAACCCGCCGATCGCGAAGCTCTGGCCGTCACGCAGTTGCACGGTGGTCGAAGCCCGGCGCGTGGTGATCAGCGGCAAAATCGTGCTGCCGCTGATATTGGGCGCGGTAAGCGTCACGCCGGTCGACGACAGCTCCGAGACCTCGGGCGCGACCTGCAGATTGATGCGCCCGCCCGAGAGCACGGTCGGCGTGAATTTGAGCGCGACGCCGAATTGCTCCTCCTGCAGGGTGATGGTCGAGCCGCCCGTGCCGTTGCTTTGCGGTACCGGGATGAACACCTTGCCGCCGGCCAGGAAGCTGGCGGTCTGCCCGCTGATGGCCATCAGGTTCGGCTCGGCCAGGATCTTGACCAGGCCGTCGCGCTTCTCGGCGTCCAGATTCAGGTTCAACGGCAGGTGATTGTTCTTGGTGGCGGAGATCAGGCTGGTCGCGCCGCTCAGGAAGTCGGCCAGCAGACCGAAGTTCCAGCTGCCGAGCGCCCCGTTGATATTGGCCGATGCCCCCAGTTGATCGATCAGCGTCTTGGAGACCTCGGCCACCTTGACTTCCAGCATCACCTGCTGCGGCGCGCCGATGCTGAGCATATTGACGATCCGGACATTGTCGCCGTTGGGCGGCGGTGCAGGCGCCTTTTGTTCATTTTTCGACTGGCAGTCATTTCCTTTTCGACAGCTATCTCTTGGAACATCTGGAGCCTCACGCCGTACAAAAGCGCTAGCGATCTCCACCACACGCTGCGCGGCCAGTGCGTCCGACACGGTACCGGCCAGCACCAGGCTGTCGGCCGCGGCCGATACATGGATATCCTTTTCCTCGGGCATCAACCTGGCCAGCGCCGCTTGCACCCCCGCCGGGTCGGCGCCGACCTCGACATCGATCACCGAACAGGCGCCGCTACGGCCCTGCACGATCATATTGGTTGAGCCGAGACTCATTCCCAGCAAGTAGAGTTCACGCGGCGATACTTGCATGGCCTGTAAAACTTGTGGATTGCCAACCGTACGATTGCGCACCGCTTCAGGCAAGGTCACGATGGTCGATTTGCCCACCGGCACCGACACCTGTGTGTGCTCGCGCAATTCGCCCACGCAATTCGGCCCCTTCAGGCTCACCGGGCGCGCCGGCGCGCGCGGCAGGCCCACGGTTACCTGCACCTGGCCCGGACGCACGACTTCCATGCGTTGCGACGGCTCGGCAGCGGCCATCGCCAGGGTTTGCGCCACGGCTTGCGTCGCCGCGAAGCCGGCGCACAACGCCATGCATGCCGCCACTACCGGCCAGCCGGTGCGCCGCTCGGCTTGCCGGTCGTTGGCCTCACGGCCCCAACGAAGATGATCAATACGGTCCATTTTGTTCCCCCGGTAAATTGCTGCCGTATGGCATCGCGGCGACGCGCTCAGAAGCACTCTTTGCTGCTATTTACGCCGTCGATCACACCCACGCAGTCGCCGCGCTGCGCCGCGACGCGCCTGACCACGACTCTCGGCGCCTTCTTGTCGGCCGGCGCCGCGGCCGGTACCGGCTTCTCGCCCAGCAGCATGTCCTTGGTGACCCCGACCGGGGCGACCGGATTCGGATCGGTCTGGTTGCGCAATACCAGCGAGAGCGTGCCGACGCTGCGCGCCAGATCGAGCTTCTCGGCCTGCTCCGGCGTGACCTCCAACGTCACCGCGTTGACCACCTTGGGTTTGGTTTCGTCGCGATTGACTTCCTGCGCGACGGCTAGCAC
Source organism: Pandoraea thiooxydans (assembly GCF_001931675.1). Classification (NCBI taxonomy): domain Bacteria; kingdom Pseudomonadati; phylum Pseudomonadota; class Betaproteobacteria; order Burkholderiales; family Burkholderiaceae; genus Pandoraea; species Pandoraea thiooxydans. Next base: position 2,757,556 of record NZ_CP014839.1, read on the forward strand.
CAGGATTTTTTCCAGAACGATCTTGGAGATGCTGGCGTCCTTGTTGGCATTGTTATTGCCGTCCTTTTGCGTGTTGACGATGATGTCGACGTAGTTGCCGGGCAAGGCGAAGCCGGCCACCCCGATCACGTCGTTCACGCGTACCGTAATGGCCCGCCGGCCATCCGGAATCACCGCCGATAGCCCGCCCTTGGTGCCGATCGGCGTCAGCTTGCCGGCCAGGATCGGCTCACCGCGCAGCACACTGCTGCGCAGCACCCGGCCATCGAGTTTCGCGGCATCGACAAACGATCCCGGCGGCATGCTGCTGGATGGCCAGGCGACCATCTTGATGAACTCCGGGTTGAGCCGCTGGCCCAAATTGATATCGACCGCGGCGACCGCGATCTGGGTCGTCATGGCCGACGACTTCTGCAGCAGCCAGCGCGAAGCCATCGCCACGGCCGCCAGACCGGCCAGCGCCGCGATCAGCAGCGCCACCAACGCGCGTACGTTCTTCATGATGCTTTCCCCTTTTTGATCTCGCCAGGCGCCCCGCGGTTTACCGTTTTTGGCCGTCTAGCCGGCCACGAGCTTTTTTGCCGGCCACTCCGATGCGCCATGCGGCGGCGGCAGGTTGTCGTTGTCGCCGACCACGGCGAAATAGCTGTTCCACGCCCGCAGCAGGCTGCTCCGGTCAGCCAGTGCGGGCTGTTCCAGATACCGCGCGCTGGCCAGCACGATGCGCAGCAGGTCGCCCGGATAGCACGCCAGCAGCGGCCGCCCGGCGGGCATGTGCAGGTGGTGAATCAGGTACTGGAAAGCGTCGTCGCTGGAGTCCACGCCAAGCTCTGCGCAGCGCTGGTCGTAGACCCGGCGGTAAGCCTCGATATCGAGCGCGCCCACGTAGAGCTTGCTGCCGAGCCGCCGGAAAAAGGCCTCGTCGCCGAGCTCCTCCGGCGAGAAGTTGCTGGAAAAGGCCACCCACACATCGAACGGCATCGAGAAGCGCATGCCCGTGTGCAGCGTGAGCATGTCGCGGCCACGGTCGAACGGTGCGATCCAGCGGTTGAGCAGATCGGCCGGCGCCACGCGCTGGCGCCCGAGGTCGTCGACCACGTACAGCCCGCCGTTGGCCTTGACGTGCGGCGGCGCCTGATAAAAGCCGCTCGACGCGTCATAGCGCAGCTCGAGCATCTCGAGCGTCAGTTCGCCCCCCGAAATGACCGCCGGGCGGCGGCAGCGCTGCCAGCGCGCGTCGAGCGGGGCATCCGTCGCGCCAGGCGCTTCGTCCGGCGCAGTTGGCTGATGAATCAGCGGGTCGAAAATCTGCACGACCTCGTTGTCGACGGCCAGCGCGTACGGCACGGCGATCGAACCGGGCAGCAATTTGCCCAGGCGCTCGGCCAGCGAGGTCTTGCCGCTGCCGGCCGGGCCGAAAAAGATCACCGGTTTGCCGCTGTTGACCGCGCCGCCAATGTCGTCGAGCAGTTCGCTCTTGACGATCAGGCCGGCAAATGCCGCCCGCAAGGCCGGCCGGGTCACGAATCGATGGGTGACCGACTGGCGCCGAATGACCTCCTCGTAGGCCGCCAGCGACACCGGCGCGGGGCCCGTATAGCGGCAGCGGGCCATGAATTCGGCGGCCCGGACCCGGCCGTTGTCGGTCAATTGCAACTCGACGTCGATGTCGTTGGCGCCGCGCCGGACGATCTCCAACAGGCGCTCGCGCACCGCGAAGGCGACCACCGCGTCAAGCACGCCGACGCCCAGCTTGAGGCGCTGAACCAGTTGGGTAAGCGAGGTCTTGCCGCCCAGCAGCACGCTCTTGGCGACCAGCTCGAGCAGGAAGTTCTGCGTCAGGCCGGTCTCGGCGATGGTCTTGGGCGCGCGCGCCAGCGGCCCGGATTCCGCGCCCGCGCCCTTGAATCGGGCCCGGCTGACATCTTGCAGATGGCTGACGTCGGCCGAGCTGCCCGGCACTGGCTTCAGGATGTCTGACATGTTCGTTCCCCCGGTTATCCGCGCCATGCGCGGCCATGCTCTTACTGCCTGTGCCTCTCTGCAGGAGGCTTACTTCACCGCACTGCTCGCCCGCAACGTCGCGCCGTCAAAGCACGTAGCCGCCGGCATGCAGGAGCATCACCCCCACGGTGCCCAGTGCAATGGCCACCGCATAGGGCATCGTTCCCATCGACGCATTGGCGTGGGCGCTCGCCGGCGCCGCGTGCCAGCGCGCTCGGCTGGTTCCGCTCAGAAAAATGGCCAACAGGCTGCTGCCCGCCGCGCGAATCGCGCGCTCGCGCACGATGGCGCCTAGCGCCAGCACACCGCCGATCGCCCAGGTGCCCAGCACGATTTCAAACGCCATGGCAGGCCCCACGAAGGCACCCACGGCGGCCATCAATTTCACGTCGCCGGCACTCATGCCCCGCAGCAGATAAATCGGCATGAACAGGCCGAAGCCCACCGCCAGGCCGGCAAGCCATTGCCCAATACCCGCGCTCACGCCGCGCAAACCCCATTGCACAGCGAGCGCCACGACCAGTCCAAGCAGCACCAGCCAATTCGGAATGCGCCGCGCATGCAGATCCCAGGCCGCCGCCAGGCCCACCAGACCCAATACGCAAGCGCCGATAGGAAATTCGAAGGCATTCATGGCATCCCCTCTTTGCTCAGATTGCGAGGTGCCCGCGTGGGCCCGGTGTACAGCCGGACCCACGACCACTCGCTGGGCTCAATTCTGTTAGCCCTGCGGCAACAAACCGGCGATATAGTTGAACATGCCGGCCAGATTGGTGCCGACAAGCCCCGCGGCAGCGATGATCGCCACCGCGATCAACGCGGCCAGCAAGCCGTATTCGATGGCTGTTACGCCCTCTTCGTCGCGTGCAAAGTCGCGGACCAGGTCAAGAGTTTTTTGCATTTGAAGCTCCTTGATTGCGAAAGAAGTTGTTGACTCAAGTACAAAACACATGCCCGCTGCGGGACCGAGCACTGCGATAAGGCCGTTACCGCATGGCCCCCGGGCGGGAGAGCGGTCCGGCCGGAACACGGGCGCGATACGCCGCATGCCCGCCCGAACCGCTCGCCCGCGCCTGCGTTTTGCTTCGCGTGCCGTGCCAGCGGCACGCGAAGCCCCCGGCCTTCGAAGCATGCGAACCGAGATGACCGGCCCAGCGAAGCGTCAAAGTTTTCCGGCGTCAAAGCACTGATTCCCCGACAGCAGTCCTGTGACTCCGGAAACCGGCGCGCCGTTGGTTACCCAGCCGACACGCCGCCGTTGCCCATGCCTCATGCGAAGACCGTGCCAGCGCGCGGAAATCGTTGTGAATACTGAATAATTGAAAAAGTAAAAGGCCGGCCGATCAGCGAATTGCGTGAAAATGTTTCATTTTTGATAACGAAAGCGCTGCGATCGGTCGGGAAATGACGTGACGGCCAGTCGAACATCCCCTTGGGTGGAGAAAAAAGCACGCATGGAGCGCGAGCGCGATGTGACTCTCGCGCAACAATTGGATGCCCGATACCATGCGCCAGATGCGCCCGGGACCGACTGCCAGCGCGGTTCGAACAGTAAAAAAGACCGACAATCCGATGGAGAGCACTATCTCCAAGAAAGTCAATTGAGAGTTAACCGTTTGCTGATGCCGGACAAACAAATGCATCGGACGGCCGGTCGCGGTCGGGCCAATAGCGCACATTCGAGCGCCTTCGGTCACGAATCGAAAGGCAGAAACAAAACGTTACAAAATGTTACGCAACTGATACAAACGCCTTTTGGGAGGCTTTTTGAGCGTGCCTGCGTCGGAAAAAGGCCCGGTTATTGAGGAATACTCACGGTCCGGTGCACGACTGAGCTGCCCGCAAGACCATATTTGATGGGCTTCGAACCGCTCGCGGGTCACTCGAATCGATGCCATTTCACTTTTGATACGTTTTTTGCCAGGCATGCCGGGCACGACGGCATGGCGCTGGCGCAAGGCACGCAGCCGTGAGGGTTATCGAGTCGTGGCATGTTTCATGCTTGATTTTCAGTACCAAAATCAAGCGGTCATTGGCGTGAACGGACCGTACCGAGTCAGTCTGAGTCAACCGGGGGAAGTGATGCGCAATACTATCTGGCGCCGTCTGGCGCGATTTCCATCATCCCGACCTTACCCGCCACGCTCGCTCGATGGACCGACGCGGTCCTGCGCGACAGCGGCTCCCGCAGCCCCTGCCGCCATTCGCGGCGATTAGGTCGCTGCGGCCCACTGGCAAGGCATCGGAGGTAATCGATGCGCACCCATTCGATCGGCAAGCGGGTTCAGCTACGCCAGCGCGCCTCGGCGGGCATGCTCAGCGCGCTCATGGCGGCCGTGCTGGTGAGCGCGGGCGTGCTGGCGCTCGATTTGGGCAAGCTTTGGGCGCTGCACGGCGAGTTGCAGAACGCCGCCGACGCCGCCGCCCTGGCCGGTGCCGGCGCGCTCGAACCGGCCTACCCTCGCCCTGACTGGTCACGCGCGCGCACGCTTGCCGCACTCGCCGTTTCGCTCAACAGCGCAGCGGCGCCCAAACTTGCCGTCGAGCGCATCCAGACCGGCTACTGGAACCTTGCGGAACCTCGGGCCAGCCTGCGGCCGAACGGCATCACGCCGGGCGCCAACGACCGCCCGGCGGTCATGGTGACGGTCAGCCACGCACCCGCTGGCCAACCGGGTGCGCCAGGGCGGCTGCTGGCCTCACTGCTGGCGATGGTGCACATCCCCGCGAGCGCCACGGCCGTCGCGGTCATCGCGGTCGCCGACCATGCGGCGGCGGGAACGCTGTTCCCGCTCGCGATTCCCGCCTGCCTGTATGACGCCTATTGGGACAGCGCCGACGCCAGACCGAGAACTGACCCTGCGACGGGCCGCCCGTTCGTTCTGAAAATCGGCGCCTCGTATCGTTATGGCGCATGCCCGTCGGGGCAGTGGACCTCGTTCGAGACCGACGCGCAAGGCACAGCGCAACTGCGCGAATTGATCGCGCGCGGCAACCCGACCGGCGTCAGTACCGGCGACAGCATATGGATACAGCCGCGCGCATCGGGCCTGGGCAACGCGGCGGTGGCCGCGCCGGCGGACGTGCTGCTGCCGGTCGTGGCTGGCCTGGACGGGCATCGCGCCATACCGATCGTGGCGTTCGCGCCATTTCGCATCACCGGCGCGGCAACCCGTGGCCGCCAATATATCGAGGGGCATTTCATGGCCGCCGATTCGGCACGTCCTCGGGCCAGCGGCGACGCGCTCGCCAGTCCGGCGCTGGTGCGATGAGATCACAGCGACAGAGATTGTTTTAGCGTTTAAAAAGGGGCGGAAAAAATCGCGCAGCCGAATCCAACGAATCCTTTAATCGAACGAATCGATCACACGCTCGGGCAAATCGCCGCACCTTGCTTTGACGGGTATGGCGAGAAAGCCACGACTCAGCGTATCTCTCTATGGCCGCACGCCGCCGCGCGCGCGACCATTCCATCCAGGCGGCGACGCACCACGGGGGCGTTGCGGGGGCTCGCCGCGGCCGCGATTGAACCACCGAATGTTCCGCACACACGACAAGGGGGATTGATCCAATGAGTCTGCCTCGCCTGGCCGCGACAGCGGCCGCAAGCGCGTTACTGGTCGCCTGCGCGGCGTCGAGCACCACCGCCGAGGCGCCAACGGCGACGGCCCGCCCGGCGCCAGCCGCCGCCTCCCAGCCCAAGCTGGTGCGCGCCTACGACTATGGGTCCAGCATCGTTCTCGAATTCGCCAGGGCGCCGTCGTCCCTGTCGGTGACCGATGCGAGCGGCGCGCCGGTCGGACTCACACGCGATGGCCCGAATTTTCGCATCGCCCGCAAGATCTACGATTTCACCATTCACACCGCCGCCGGCGCGACGCGCATTCATTTGCAGCGCCCCGCACCGGTCGCGGCAGGCGTGCCTCCCAAACCGCCTGCTCCTGCACCTGCACCTGCACCCTCGCCCGCACCTGCGCCGGCGGCCGCCGTCGCCGACAACGCAGCCAGTACCGCCCGAGCCCCGGCACCGGCGAGCGACGACGCTGTGGCGAGTCTGATCGAGACGGCCGCGCGCCAGCTGGCCGCTGCCCGGGCCGTCGTCGAGCATGGGTCGCCCGACGAGCACACGCTGCACGCGCTCAATCGCCGCCTGGATCGCATTCAGCATTTGCTGGAGGCGGCGTCGGCCGCCGTGCTGATGACGCATTTCGACGCTTATCAGACCGCCTTCCGGCCCAGTCCGGCGTTCTCGCAGTTATTGGTGTCGGCCGCGCGATCGGCCGACCGGATCACCCTGCGCGGCCGGACCGATTCGACGATACCTGGCCCGCTCGACCCAAAAATCGCGCTGCAGCGGGCGCTGTCGGTCAGGCAATTCCTGCTCGAGCACGGCATCGAATCCGCAAAGATCCATGTATTTTCGCTGCCGGCAGGCGACTTCATCGCGCCGGACACGACCCCGGCGGGGCGCGCCCTGAATCGCCGCGTCATGATCGAGGTCGTCAACCGCCGCATCGCCGAATTGACGCACCACGACCGGCTGCTGGCGCAACGCACCACCCTCGGCCAGCGCTAGGGCCGCAGGTCGCCTCGCACGCCGCCGCTCGCGGCGCGCGACGCGCGAGTGCTTCATAATACGCACACCGTTTGCGCGACCGGTGCGGCGCCATTTTGAAACCCGAGATTCCCCCCAGCGTTCCCAACAAGATCATTCATTGCGATTGCGACTGCTTTTACGCGGCGATCGAGATGCGTGACGACCCGTCGCTGCGCGGCATCCCGCTGGCGGTGGGCGGCCAGCCATCGCAGCGCGGCGTGATCGCCACCTGCAATTACGAGGCTCGGGCGTTCGGCGTGCGCTCGGCGATGCCGTCCTCGCAGGCGCTCAAACTCTGCCCCGCGCTGTTGATCCTGCCGCCGTCGATGGAGCGCTACCGCACCGCGTCGCGCCAGATCATGGCGATCTACCGCGATTACACCGACCTGGTGGAGCCGCTCTCGCTCGATGAAGCCTATCTCGACGTCACCGGCGTCGACCGCTGCCAGGGCAGCGGCACGCTGATCGCGCGCGAGATCCGCGCACGGGTGGCGCGCGATGTCGGCATCACAGTGTCGGCGGGCGTCGCGCCGAATAAATTTCTCGCCAAGATTGCCAGCGACTGGCGCAAGCCCGATGGCCTGTTCGTGATTCATCCACGCGAGGCCGACGCCTTCGTCTCGGCGCTGCCGGTCGAGAAGCTGTTCGGCGTCGGCAAGGTGACGGCCGCCCGGCTGCATGAACTGGGCGTCAAGACCTGCGGCGAGCTGCGCGGCTGGTCCAAGCTCGACCTGCACCGGCAATTCGGCAGCTTTGGCCAGCGCCTGTTCGATCTGTGCCGCGGCATCGACACGCGGCGCGTCAATCCCGATCAGGAGCGCAAATCGATCAGCGTCGAAACCACCTACGTTCACGATTTGCGCACGCTGGACGATTGCCGGCGCGAACTCGGCGTATTGATCGAGCAGTTGGCACGACGGATCGAACGCAACGATGCGGGCGCATGGATACACAAATTGTTCGTCAAGCTGCGCTTCGACGACTTCAGCCGCACCACTGCCGAGTGCGTCAGCGCAACACTCGATGCAGCACAATGCCTGCAATTGCTGGCCACCGGCTTCAAGCGCCGCAGCCGCCCGGTGCGGCTGCTGGGCGTCGGCGTGCGATTGGCCGACGATGCCGCAATGCGGCAATTCAAATTGTTCGACGATTGACCGGCCGCCGCCGACGGCCGTAAAACTTTCGGGAATCAGGCGGCTCTCATAAAATATCAGTAGAACTCACGGAGGTTCCAACATGAGCAAATTGACTCGGCTGTTGGCCGTGACAACGCTCGCGGCATCGATGGCAGGCTGCGCCAGCATGAGCCATCAGCAAAAAGGAGCGGCGATCGGCGCGGTGGCCGGCGGCGTGCTGGGCAACGTTCTGACCGGCAACGCGCTGGGCACCGTCGGCGGGGCCGCGGTGGGCGGCGTGATCGGCGCGGGCGTCAGCAAGTAAGCGAGCCGCCGCAGGCACCGGTCACCTGGCTTGCCCGGCGGTAAACAACGGGTGCGCGAACGCCTCCTCCAGGCGCAGCACCGGACTGACGCAGCAATCGGCCGGATCGAACAGCGCGCACCACGCTGCCTGCGTGCGGGTGGCGAAAATCGCGTCCAGTTCGGTCTTGAGCGCGCGGGCGGCATCGCTGCCCGGCGCCTGTCCCAGGCTCCAATGCAGTGTGCGCCATTGCGGCTTGCCGATCACCTCGCACAAGGTCTGCCAGAATTTCAGCTCGAGCGCGCCCACGGCCATCCAGCGATCGTCGCGGGTGCGGTACACGTTGTAGCACGGCACTCCGCCGTTGAGCAGGTCCTGGCCGCTGCGACGCGTCGCGCCGTGATCGAGCACGGCCACCGCCGGCAGCAGGTTGCTGCGCTGCACCGCATGCGTCATCGATATGTCGAGCGCGCGGCCTTGTCCGGTGCGCCCGACCGCGTACAGGGCGGCGAGGATTTCCTGCACGGCGCTCTGCGCGCCGCCGAACAGGTCGCCGATCTGGAAATTCGGCACGATGGGTGCATCGTCGGGCGCGGCCAGCTGATCCAGCACCCCGGCATAGCCGATGTAATTGATGTCATGACCGGCGCGCTGCGCCATCGGCCCGTGCTGTCCGTAGCCGCTGATCGCGCAGTACACCAGGCGCGGGTTGAGCGCGCGCAGCGTATCGTAGCCCAGCCCCAGGCGCGCCATCACGCCGGGGCGAAACCCCTCGACCAGCACCTCGCACTGCGCGGCCAGCGCCAGCAGGCGCGCGTGCCCGTCCTGGCTTTTCAGGTCGAGCCGTTCGATCGTCTTGCCCCGGTTGAGCAGTGTGTAGAACGTGCCCGGTTCGCCGGCCGCGCGCTGCGCCTCGGTCTGCAGCATCGCGCGCGCGGTGTCTCCGGCGCCGGGGTCTTCCACCTTGGTCACCTGCGCGCCCAGTTCCTGCAGGCGCAGCGTGGCCAGCGGGCCGGGCAGCAGCCGGGACAGATCGAGCACGCGCACGCCGCTTAAGGGAAGATCGGCCATCTTGCAGTTCCTTTGCTCAAAACCGCCACACTAACGGCTTCGACAGTACGCCGCAAGCATCTGGCAAGGTCTATTCGGTGGGCGTGCCGACGATACCGCGCGCGACCCACTGGGCGATTTGATCGTCGTGGTAGCCCAGTTCGCGCAGGATCGCGTGGGTGTGCTCACCGATGCGCGGCAGCGGCATGCGAATCGGCAGATGCTGGCCGCGCATGGTGATGGGCAGCAACGGCACGCGGGTGAGCTGGCCGTCGTCGGTGCGCAGCTCGCCGAGCGCGCCGCTGGCATTGAGATGCTCGTCGTCGAACAGGGTCTCCGGGCGCACGATCGGTGCATACGGCAGGCCGTGCCGCTCGAATGCCTGCTGCAAATAGGCCGCGTCGTAGCCCGCAATCACCTCGCGCAGCGCCGGCAGGAACCATTCGCGAGCCCGCACGCGATCATTATTGGTCGCCAGGCGCACATCGTCGGCCCACTGCGTCAGGCCGAACACGTCGCAGAAGGTGCGCCACTGTCCGTCGCTGACCACCGCCAGGAAAATCTGCGTATCGTCGCGCGTTGCAAACACGTCGTAAATGCCCCACGACGAGATGCGCGACGGCATCGGTGCGGCTGCCTGCCCGGTCACGGCGAATTGCTGCATATGCTGGGCGCTGAGCAGCACGCAGTTCTCGAACAGCGCGCTTTGCACCTCCTGCCCGCGCCCGCTGTGCTGGCGCTCGAACAGCGCGGCCAGCACGCCCAGCGCGCCGAACATGCCGCCCATGATGTCGTTGACCGAAGCGCCGGCGCGCAACGGCCGGCCTTCGGGCCCGGTCATGTAGGCCAGCCCGCCCATCATCTGCACGACTTCGTCGAGCGCGGTGCGATGCTCGTACGGCCCCGGCAGGAAGCCCTTGAGCGAGACATAGACCAGACGTGGATTGAGGCGCGCGAGGGTCGCATAGTCGAGCCCGGCCTGCTTCATCTTGCCCGGCTTGAAGTTCTCGCTGACCACGTCGGCCGTGGCGATCAGGCGCAACAGGATCTCGCGTCCCTCGGGCTGCAGCAGATCGATCGCCAGGCTTTGCTTGTTGCGGTTGAAAGCGCGGAAGAAGCCGGCCCCGGCGCCCAGCAGGCGCCGCGTGCCGTCGCCCACCAGCGGCTCGATCTTGATCACTTCGGCCCCCAAATCGCCCAGGATCATGCCGCACGTGGGCCCCATCACCATATGCGAAAACTCCACCATGCGGATGCCCGCCAGCGGCAATGCTTGTTGTTCTGTCATGCGTCGAATCTCTTTTCGTTTTTGTCAGGGTTGGTGCTGCAATGCGGGTTCGGCCGGCTGCGCAAGCGCTTGCCTGAGCTCGGCAAAGCTCGCGATACGACCGGCCAGCGCGCTGGCGGCGACCGTCGCGGGGCTCGCCAGCCACATCTGGGCGGGCCCCGAGCGCCCGGGAAAATTGCGGTTCTGCGCGCTGATGACGACCTGATCGGCGCGCCGCGAAGCGCCCGGCCCGGCGTTGACGCAAGCGCCGCAACTCGGCGCCACAAGCGTCACGCCGGCGGCGTCGAAGGTCGCCATGAATCCCTGCGACTCGCAGTAGGCACGCACGTCCTCGCTGCCGAACTGCAAGTAAAATTTAACGTGATCGGCGACCTTCATGCCATGCGCCAGGCCCCAGGCAAGCACCTCGTGGTAGCGGCGCAAATCTTCTCGCTTGCCGCCGGTGCACGATCCGCCATAGGCAATGTCGATGCGCACCGCCTCGCGCAGCGCCGAGACCGGCAGGCCGTTGCCCGGGTCCCCGGGCATCGCCAGCATCGGCTCGATACCCGCGCAGTCGACTTCGATGACATGCGCGTAGCAGGCCTCGGCGTCGCCCCGCATCCATGGCTCGGGGGCGAAATCGACGCCGCGCCGCTCGCGCAGGAAACGCTGTGTCTCGCGGTCCGGCGCGATCAACCCGGTCATGCCGCCGATCTCGGCGGCCATGTTGGTCAGCGTCGCGCGCTCGTCGGTCGACAGGCTGGCCACGGCCGGCCCCGCATATTCGATGATTTGCCCAATCGCCCGGCCGTCGCGGATATAGGGCAGGTGCAGCAGATGCAGCACCAGATCCTTGGCGCTGACGCCGGGGCCCAATTGCCCGTGCAGCTGGATCAGGCAAGTGGTGGGCACCGTCAGGCGCACGTCGCCGGTAAGCCACGCATTGGCCATGTCGGTGGTGCCCACGCCGAACGCCAGCGCGCCCAGCGCGCCGCAGTGCGTGGTATGCGAATCGGTGCCGGCGACGATCTGCCCTGGCAGAACATAGCGTTCAGTCATCAGGGCGTGGCAGATCCCCTCCGAGCCGCCCGTGGCGCTGCGTCCATGCAGCCGGATACCCTGGCGGGCACAGAAATCGCGCTGCACCTGGGCCATTTGCCCGGCCGCGTCGAGCAGGCCGAGCGCCCGCTTCTTTTCGTCGATCACCTCGGCCAGCAGGCTCAGATGGTCCTCGAAGCACAGGATCGAGGCCGGATCGTGCAGCGCGATACGCTGCGCCTGCGCGGCCGGCGAGCCCAGATGGCGGGACAGAAAGCTGACCGCCATGGGGGTCACGTATTCATGCGAGAAACGCCAATCGGTCTTGACGAAGACGCCGTCGCCCGGGCGCACGCACGCGACACCCAGCGCTCGCGCCAGCAACTTCTCTCCGTAGGTCATCGGGCCGGCCGGATGCTCCGGCAACGGCACGCTCAGCTCCCCGGCCAGGCGGCGCTGATTGAAACCGAACAGCCCGCCGCACCGAACGATCTGCTCGCTGAGCGCGTCGCAATCTTCCAGGAAGGCTTCGATAGGGATTGCCTCGCCGGCGCGAATGCGCTCGATCAGGCCGAAATCGGTCGAGGTCAGCAGTCCGAGATTTTGGCAGTTTTGCTGATAGATCCGCTCGAAGCTCTCGGCGATCACCAGGCGGATGCCGGCCGACAGCTCCGCAAACGGGCTGGCCTCGCGCGAGGAACCCTTGCCGCGCCGCGCACCTGCCACGCTGACGCTGAAACCGCCCTGTCTGATCGCACCGGCCCGGATCGGAAATTCGGCGTCGTCGCACGCCCCGTCGAGCGGCAGGCATTTGAGGCCAAGGTAGACGTAGTCGCCGAGTTTCTCGTCGTAGTGAAAACACACCCAGGCGGGCGTGATTTCGTCGGTAGAGAGCTGGTCGCGCAACGGTAGCGCGGCCTCCAGGGTGAGGTCCTCGCCCGCCATTTGACGAGCCATCGCCTCGCCCGCTTCGGCCAGGAACAGGATCCTGCCGTCGATGTGCACTGCGTCAAGCATGTCGGCCCCTTCTGTCGGATGCCCGATCCGCGCTCGCGCGCGGCCGGTGCGTCCGGATTGCAAAAACGTCAGTCCCGCGTGCCGCGCGCCCGTGCGGCGGGCGCCGGCTTTTTCTGGCCGCCCCGGGGGCGGCGCTATGTTTTCGATAGGATTACCAATGGCCGGGAATCGGGCAAGTCGCGATTCGCCACTCCTGCCATCGCGTATCACGATGAATCGGCGCGCAGATGATCGACCAGCAGCCGCGCCGGCACCGGCAAAGCCTCGTAGTCGCGCACGCAGATCACCTGCTGGCGCACCGCCCACGGGTCGCTCAGGCGAATCTGGTGCAGTCCGAACAGAGTGCGGTAGAGCGTGATTGCCTCTTCGGGCACGATCGCCATGGCGAGATTGGCGCGCACCATGCGACAGGCCGACTCGAACGTCGAGACATTGATGCGAAAGCGCAACGTCTTGCCGATTTGCGCCGCCAGCGGGCGTAGCGTGGCGTACATCATGCTGTCCGGATGCAGGCCGATCTGGTCGTAATCGAGGGTGTCGGCAAAAGCGAGCGCCGGACGCGCCGCCAGCGGATGCCCCGGGTGCATGACAGCCACCAGATGATCGGTTCGGTAGGGGAACACCTGCAGCTCGCGGGTATCGGCCTGCGCCCAGCAAATGCCGATGTCGGTGCTGCCTTCGGCGACCGCGCGCACCACCTGGCTGCTGACATGCTCCTCCAGGTCGATCTTGACGTTTTCGTGATGGGCCAGAAAGGTGCCGATGTCCTCGGAGAGTGTCTCGACCATCGATGAGATATTCGCGAACAGACGGATATAGCCGCGCACACCGCTGACGTATTCACTCAGCTCGCCCTGCATCTTTTCGAGGCTGCGCAGTACGTTGCGCGCATGATGCAGCATCGCCTCGCCGGCCGGCGTCGGGCTGACACCCCATTTGTGGCGCTGCAGCAACGCCGCACCCACCAACGTTTCGAGGTCGTTGATGCGCTTGCTGATGGCCGAGGCCGCGATGAATTCACGCTCGGCAGCACGCGCGATACCGCCTTCTTCGCACACGGCCACGAACAAACGCAGGGATACCAGGTCGATACGCCACATAGCACCGTCATCCGCCAGGACTGTCGTGCCGCGATTGTGGACTGTATCGTTGAAAAAATCCACGGCCGATGCCCGAACGGGCGGCCGAAGCCGATTGGTCCCGGTATTTTTGATTCTGCCGGTTCAATCCGTGTAGCTTACCGAGGCGGTCAGCGGATTCGCCGTGCCTCCGTCATACCCGATGATCGCCTGGGGCGGGATGGCGGCGACGGCAAGCGCTAGCCAGCACTTGCAAAGGACGATCGCAATCATTGCGTTGATCCCCGTAACGGCGTCCGTTCCCAATGAACGCCTGATTTCAATATAGACGATTGTGCGCGCGCCGCCAGCCGGACACATCACTGACGTGCACAAGTCGTGCGCGAAATCAAAAAAACGGGGATCAGCCCGACGCCCACCAGCGTCAGAGCCGGCCAGGCCGCCTCGCCCAGGCGTTCGTCGGCCGCAAACTGGCTGGCCACGACGGCCAGCGTGTCCATGTTGAACGGCCGCAACGCCAGGGTCGCGGGCAACTCCTTCATGACGTCGACGAACACCAGCAACGCCGCGCTCAGCACGCTGCGCCGAAGCAGCGGCACATGCACCGCGCGCAGCATGGTCCACCCCGACACGCCGAGGCTGCGGGCACTGGCTTCCAGGCTGGGGGATATTTTCGCCATGCCAGCTTCGACCGTATGTACGCCAGCGGCCATGAAGCGCACCAGATAGGCGTAGATCAGCACGCCCACGCTGCCGGTCAGCACCAGGCCCTGCGCACCGATGAGCCCCGCCAGCCAGGCGTCGAGCCGCGTTACCGGCGTGAGCAACCCCACCGCAATGACCGCGCCGGGTATCGCGTAGCCCGCGCCGACCAGGCGCGCAGCCCAGCGCGGCAGCCGCCCAGGCGAGTGCCGCTGCGCGTAGGCCAACACAGTCGCCAGCGCCGCCGCGAAGCCGGCGGTGACCCCGGCCAGTACCAGCGTGTTCCAGACCCATCCGGCGTAGCGCTCCCACGCCAGCGCATCCGCCTCGAGCCAGGCCAGGCGCAGCATGATCAGCGCCGGCAGGCCGAACCCCAGCAGCAGCGGCACACTGCACAGCGCGGTGGTCACCCACGCGGCCGCCCCGTGCAGCGGCACCGGTGCAGTGCGGCGCCCGCGTGCGCCGGTTGAATGAAAACGCAGCCGCGCACGACTGCGGGTCTCGAGCGCGAGCAATACGAGCACGAAAAGCAACAGCAGCGAGGCCAGTTGCGCGGCCGCCATGCGGTCGCCCATCGACAGCCAGGCACGGTAGATGCCCGTCGTGAAGGTGGGCACGCCGAAATAGGCCACCGCGCCGTAGTCCGCCAAGGTCTCCATCAACACCAGCGCGACGCCCGCGACTACCGCCGGGCGCGCCAGCGGCAACGCCACCAGCACAAAGCGGCGCCATGGCCCGCAGCCAAGCGTACGGGCCGCTTCGTCCAGGCGAGGATTTCGCTCGATGAAGGCGGTGCGCGCCAACAGGTACACATACGGATAAAAGGCGCACACGAACACCAGCGCCGCGCCATACCAGGAACGGATCTCCGGAAACCACGGCAGCCGCCGAACCCCCAGCCACTCGCGTAACGCGCCTTGCACGGGCCCGGAAAACTGCAGGAAATCGGTGTACGCATAGGCCATGACGTAGGCCGGCATTGCCAGCGGCAGGATCAGCGCCCAGGCAAAGAACCGGCGACCGGGAAATTCGTGCACGGCCACCACCCAGGCAGTCGCCACGCCAACCACCGTGACGCCGAGCGCGACCGCCAGCGCAATCGCCAGCGAATTCCTGACGTAACCGGGCAGCACGGTCGACATCAGGTGCGCCAGAATGTCGCGCGAGGCGGCATCGCCCTGCGCCCACGCGGCAACGATGCCCAATGCCGGCAGCAGCATGGCCAGCGCCAGTGCCACGGCCAGGCCGTCCCAGCCCTTGCCGGGTCGCCGGAACTGGCGAAGTGCAAACGTGCGGATGGCGGCTGACAAGGTTGGAATCGATCGCATGCGTAGCGGTAACACCAGCTAAGAACTGGATATATCTGAGAAAAATCGGGGACAAATCGCGAAACGGCAGGGGGAACCGCGCGAGGCCTGGATCGGCCAAACAGCTTGGAATTATACCCGCCCGCGCACGGAGCCCCATCAGCCGCATGAACCCAGACCATCTCGTCGTTGAAGACATTTGCGTTGCTTACCGCGCCGGCGCCGCCAGCCTCCCGGTGGCACGCGGCCTTTCGCTGAAGCTCGAGCGCGGCTCGATCGGCTGCCTGCTGGGGCCTTCGGGCTGCGGCAAAACCACCGTGTTGCGCGCGCTCGCCGGATTCGAGCCGCTGCGCGACGGGCGCATCGTGCTGGGCGGCCGGCATATCGCCTCGGCGACATGGGCTCTGCCGCCCGAAGCCCGGCGGGTCGGCGTGGTCTTTCAGGAACATGCGCTGTTCCCGCATCTCGATGTGGCAGACAACATCGGTTTTGGCTTGCGCCGTGCGCCGACGCGGCAGCGGCGTGAGCGTGTGGCCGCGTTGGCGGCGCTGGTCGGGCTCTCGGCCAGCCTGCGGCGCTTTCCGCACGAGCTCTCGGGCGGCCAGCAGCAACGCGTGGCGATTGCCCGCGCGCTCGCGCCGGCACCCGACCTGCTGCTGCTCGACGAGCCGTTCTCCAGCCTCGATCAGGAGCTGCGCGAGCGGCTCGCACTCGAAGTGCGCGACCTGCTGCTGGCCGACGGCACCACCGCGCTGCTGGTCACGCACGATCAGCACGAGGCCTTCGCGATGGCCGACCGGATCGGCGTGATGGACGGCGGCACGCTGGCCCAATGGGATACCCCGCAAGGCCTGTACCACGCGCCGGCCACCCATTTCGTCGCCGATTTCATCGGGCGCGGCGCAGTGCTGCCCGGCCAATGCAATGGCATTGCCGTATGCCTCGAACTGGGCGAGCTGCCGTTGCCGCCCGGCGCCGCGACAAGCAGGCGCGCGCTCGATGTATTGCTGCGCGCCGAGCACATCGTGCTCGACGAGGCCAGCCCGTATCGCGCCGAGGTCGTGCGGCGAGCCTTTCGCGGCGCCGACACGCTGCTCACGCTGCGGCTGGCTTCCGGCCGGCAGGTATTCGCCCATGCGCCGGGCGATCGCCGACTGGCGCCGGGCGACGCGATCGGCGTTCGCCTGGCGGCGCGGCATGCAGTGACGCTGGAACGGGCGGGGCCATAGGAATGCCGTCGGGCTGGTAGAATCGTCTGCTTGACGCTCCGTCCCGGAGCGTGGCATTGCCCGATTCGCGCTGCGAGCCCGCCCGATGAAACAATATCTCGACTTCATGCGCCATGTGTATGACCATGGCACCGAAAAAACCGACCGCACGGGAACCGGCACACGCTCGGTGTTCGGTTATCAGATGCGCTTCGACTTGCAGGAAGGCTTTCCGCTGGTCACGACCAAGAAGCTGCATCTGAAATCGATCATCTATGAACTGCTGTGGTTCCTGCAAGGCAGCACCAATGTGCACTGGCTCCAGGAACACGGCGTCTCGATCTGGGACGAATGGGCCGACGCCGACGGCGAGTTGGGCCCGGTCTACGGCTCGCAATGGCGCTCGTGGCCCACACCCGACGGCCGCCACATCGACCAGATCAGCGACGTGCTCACGCAAATCCGCGCCAATCCGGATTCGCGCCGCCTGATCGTCTCGGCCTGGAACGTGGGGGAGATCCCGCGCATGAAGTTGCCGCCGTGCCACGCGTTTTTCCAGTTCTATGTGGCCGACGGAAAACTGTCCTGCCAGTTGTACCAGCGTAGCGCGGATATTTTCCTCGGCGTGCCGTTCAACATTGCCAGCTACGCATTGCTCACGCATATGGTCGCGCAACAGACCGACCTGGCGCCGGGCGAGTTCATCTGGACCGGCGGCGACTGCCATATCTACAGTAACCATTTCGAGCAGGTGAAAACGCAACTGGCGCGTACACCCAATCCGTTGCCGCGCCTGGAGATCGCTCGCAAGCCCGCGTCGCTGTTCGATTACCGCTTCGAGGATTTCGCCATCGTCGGCTACGAGGCACACCCGCACATCAAAGCGCCGGTCGCCGTCTGAGCGGCCACCGCGAACCTTTTACGCCGTTTTCAGAGCATCCGATGACGATTCTCACGCTTATCGTGGCACGCGCCGCCAACGGCACGATCGGCCGCGACAACCAGTTGCCCTGGCGCTTGCCGGAAGACCTGGCGCATTTCAAGCGCGCCACGCTCGGCAAGCCGATCGTGATGGGCCGCAAGACCTTCGAATCGATCGGACGTCCGCTGCCGGGGCGCCGCAATATCGTGGTCTCGCGCAATCCGGAGCTGCAAATCGAGGGCTGCGAGGTCGCCAGCTCGCTGGTCGACGCCCTGCGCCTGTGCGTGGGTGCCGAGGAAGTCTGCCTGATCGGCGGCGCGCAGCTCTATGCCGAGGCGTTGCCCTCTGCCGACAAGCTGATCGTCACCGAAATTGCCCGGGAGTTCGAAGGAGACGCTTTCTTCCCCGCCCCCGACCCGGCAGTGTGGCGCGTGGCCGACGCCGAGCGGCATCATGCGCCGCCGCCCAACGATTTCGACTACGCATTCGTGACCTACCGGCGGCACGCCTGATCGCTGCATGAAAAATGGCCGGGGGCGTCCCGGCCATTTTCGACGTGCGTCCGAGCGGCTGGCTCAGGCGCCCAGGTAGGCCTCGAGCACGCGCGGATGGCCCAGCAGCGTGCGACCGGTATCGGCCAGCACGATCTCCCCGGTTTCCAGCACATAGCCGTGATGGGCGATTTTCAGCGCCTGCCGAACGTTCTGCTCGACCAGGAAGATGGTCAGCCCATCCCGGTTGATGTCGCGCAAGGTGCGGAAAATTTCCTGCACGATGATCGGCGCCAGGCCCATCGACGGCTCGTCGAGCAGCAGCAGGCGCGGCTTGGCCATCAGCGCGCGGCCGATCGCCAGCATCTGCTGCTCGCCGCCCGAGAGGTTGCCGGCCATGCCGTCGATGCGCTCCTTCAGGCGCGGGAACAGATGAAAGACCCGTTCCAGATCGCTGCCGACAGCCTGGCGATCCTTGCGGGTGTATGCGCCCAGTTCGAGGTTCTCCCGCACCGTCATGGTGGTCAGGATCGCGCGGCCCTCGGCCACTTGCACGACACCGCGCGCAACGATCTGATGCGGCGCCAGGCGGGAAATATCGTGCCCATCGAAACGCACGGTGCCGCCATTCTTTTTGACCAGTCCGGACAACGCCAGCAGCGTGGTCGATTTGCCCGCGCCGTTGGCGCCCACCAGCGTCGTGATCTCACCCTCGCGCAGGCTCAGGTCGATGCCCTTGACGGCCTGGATGTGGCCGTAGGCGACCTGCAATCCCTGTACTTCCAATAGTGCGCTCATGCCGTCACCCCCGTGCCCGCCGCTGGCTGGCCGGGCGGGTCGTCGCCATGGTCGCCCTCGTCGCCATCGTCGTCGCTGCCCAGATAGGCTTCGATGACTTGCGGGTTATTTTTGATTTCGTCGGGCTTGCCCTCGGCGATGATGCGGCCGAAATTGAGCACCGCGATGCGCTCGCACAGCCCCATCACGAATCGCATGTCGTGCTCGATCATGAAGATCGTGTAGCCGCGCGCGCGAATGTTTTCGATTTCGCCCATCAGGTCGACTTTCTCGCCGGTGTTCATGCCCGCCACCGGCTCGTCGAGCAGCAGCAGCTTCGGTTCGGTCGCCAGGGCACGCGCCAGTTCGAGCTTGCGCTGATCGCCGTACGACAGGTTGTCGGCCGTCTCGTGCGCCTTGTGATCCAGCCGCACCCACGAGAGCAGTTCGTGCGCCCGCTCGCGGGCGCGTTTTTCGTGGCGGCGATATCCTGGCAGTGACAACAACAGCCCGGCCGGACCGTAGTCGAGGTGACGGTGCATGCCGACCACCACGTTGTCGAGCAACGACATCTCCTTGAAGATGCGGATGTTCTGAAAGGTGCGCGCAATCCCGCGCTGGGTGATGCGATGCGGCTTATGGCCGAGCAGGCTCGCGCCGTCGAAGGTGATATCGCCGCCACTGGGCGCGAGCAAGCCGGTGATGAGA
The DNA here is from genome assembly GCF_001931675.1 of Pandoraea thiooxydans. Classification (NCBI taxonomy): domain Bacteria; kingdom Pseudomonadati; phylum Pseudomonadota; class Betaproteobacteria; order Burkholderiales; family Burkholderiaceae; genus Pandoraea; species Pandoraea thiooxydans. The sequence goes on from NZ_CP014839.1 coordinate 2,777,145, forward strand.
TTGAATACGGTCGTCTTGCCGGCACCGTTGGGGCCGATCAGGCCGAAAATGGTTCCTTGCGGAACCTCGATGTTGACGTCCTGCAGTACGTGCAGGCCGCCGAAGCTTTTCGAGACAGATGAGAGTGTCAGCATGGCGCGCTCCTCAGGCTTTCTTGAACCAGCGACGCATGCGCGCGGGGTCCCAAATGCCTTTCGGCAGGAACAGCACGATGAGCACCAGGATCAGGCCGTTGGCTATCAGCCGGAAGTTGTCGAACGAGCGCAGCACTTCAGGCAGCAACGTCAGGATCACGCCGCCGAGCACCGGGCCGACCAGCCCGCCGATGCCGCCCAGAATCGCCATGGTCAGGATTTCCACGCCGCGCCCGAAACCGTATTCGTTGGGACCGATGAAGAAGGTCAGGTGGGCGTCGAGCCCGCCGGCGAGCCCGGCGATCGCCGCGCCCAGCACGAATGCGAGCATCTTGTAGCCGTCCACGTGAATGCCCATCAGGCCGGCTGCGGTTTCGTCTTCCTTGATGGCCTCGAAAGCCCGCCCGACCTTGGAGCGGCGCAGCCGGTACAGCACGGCGAGCGTGAGCACCACCGCCAGCGCCACGTGCCACCATTGGGTGAGCTGCGGGATGCCGTTGAGGCCGAGCGCGCCGCCGGTGAGCGAGTCGGTATTGAGCACGATCACACGCACCACTTCGCCGAAGCTCAGGGTGGCGATCGCCAGATACACGCCCGACAGGCGCAGCGTGGGCTTGCCGATGATGAACGCGGCCAGCGCCGGCATCAGCATGCCGCCGGCCAGCGAGACCGGGAACGGCATGTTGTAGTTCATCGTCAGCAGCGCCGCAGTATAGGCGCCGATACCCATGAAGGCGGCATTGGCCATCGCCAGCATGCCGCACGACAAGGTCAGATAGATCGACAGCGCCAGCAGCGCGTTGGTGCCAAGCGATAGCACCAGGTTGCTGTACACCGCCCAGAAATTACTCAACCAATCCATGGTTTCCCCGCAGAAAACGGTATCGTTGCGACGTGCTCAGCCACCGGCCGGACGTCTTTGGCAAACGTGCGAGCGCTTGGCGGCCGCTTCGTAGGAAGGTCTCATGCCTTGCGTTCCAGCACTTTGCCGAACAGGCCCTGGGGCCGCACCAGCAGGATCAGGAATAGCAGGCCGAAGGCCACTGCGTCGCGCATGGTCGAGCCGACATAGGCCACCGAGAGTACCTCGGCAAACCCCAGGAACAGGCCGCCGAGCATCGCGCCGCGAATGTCTCCCATGCCCCCGAGAATGATCACGGCGATGCCCTTTTCCAGCATCGGCTGACCCATCAGCGGAAAAATTGCATTCGAGTACAGACTGATCATGACCCCCGAGACGCCACCGAGCGCGGCGGCCGCAAACGAGGTCAACAGAAACAGGCCCTCGACGTTGATGCCGAGCAGGCTGGCTGCCTTGGGAGATTCCGCGATCGCGCGCAGCGCACGCCCCAGTTGGGTTTTGCGGATCAGGACCATCAGCACGGCCATCAGAGCGAACGACAGGAAGATGATGCCGAGTTCGAGCGTCGTCACACGCAGCCCGGCCACGGAGAGCGTGGCGTCGGAGATGGTGCCGTACGGATACCGCATGTTCTGCGCGCCGAAAATACCTTGCGCGCCGTTATTGATGATGATGGCCACGCCGATGGTGGCGATCATCGGCACCAGATGCGGCACATTACGCTTGCGCAACGGTTTGAGCACCAGCACATCGATGATCACGCCGACCACGCCACTGACGATGAACGCAAACACCAGTGCGGCCCACAGGGGCAGATGCAGATGCACGATCGCTTGCAGCGCCGCATAGGAGCCGACCATGAAGACGGCGCCGTGCGACAGGTTGATCACCCCGAGGATGCCGAACACGAGCGTGAAGCCGAGCGCAAACAATGCATACACGCAGCCCAGCGAGAGCGCGTTGACAAGTTGCTGATCCAGCATGATCTATTTTCCAGCCTGAAATGAAAGCAGCGCGAACTCGTGGCTCGCGCTGCCGAAAACATCGGGGTCGCAGGATCGCCTGCGCCCGCGTGTCGTGCGGCCGTTGTCGCGCCGCACGTGCCGCGCAATCGCGACTGCTTACTTCTCGATGGTGTAGTGACCGTCCTTGGTCACGCTGATGATCGGCTTTTGCAGTGCATCGTAACCAGCCGGCTTGCCGCCGCGGCCCTTGGCCTCGCGGAATGCAAACGGCCCAGTGGCGCCGGTCCACTTGATCGCCGGCAGCGCGTCGCGCAGCGCGGTGCGCTCGGCCTGCAGGTTACCGGTGAACTTGACCTGCTTCATCGCCTGGACCGCGATGTGCATCGCGTCGTAGGCTTGCGCGGCGAACTGGTCGGGCGCCATCTTGAACTTGGCTTTGTAAGCGGCGGTGAACTGTTGGTTCTCCGGCGTCTGGTTGTCGATCGACCACGGGCTGCCGACCCACAGATTGTCGGAATTGCCCTTGGCCAGGTCGAACACCTTGACCGAGTTCATGCCGTTGCCGCCGATGAACGGCACGTTCAGCCCCACCTGGTGGGCCTGCACCATGATCGGCGCGCCTTCGGCGATCAACGCGGAGAGCACCAGCGCATCCGGATGGGTAGCCTTGATCTTGGTCAGTTGCGCCTTGAAGTCGACGTCGCCCTTGGAGAACGTCTCGGTGGCGGTGACGGGGATCTTCAGGTCGGCCAGCGCCTTCTTGAAGTTGTCGTAGCCGCTCTTGGTAAAGACATCGTCGTTACCGTACATGATGGCGACTTTCTTGAGCCCGGTATGCTTGGCCGCGACCTTGATGGTCTCGGGCAACACATCGGCTTCGGTGACCGAATTACGGAACACGTAGTTGCCGATCGAGGTGATGCCGTCGGCCGTGTTGGACGTGCCGAACGCCACGGTCTTGGAGGCCTGGGCGATCGGGTCGGCTGCCTGCGCGGAATTTGACAGGGTCGGGCCGAACACCATCAGCACCTTGTTTTCGAAAATCAGCTTTTTGAAGACGTTGATGGCCTCGTCCTTCTTGCCCTGCTCGTCTTCGATCACCAGCTGGAGCTTGTTGCCGTTGACGCCGCCCGCGGCGTTGATCTGCTCGGCCGCCAGCTCGAAGCCGTTGCGAATCGCAATGCCATACTGCGCCGCGCCACCGGTGAGCGCCTCGGCCACACCGATCTTGATATCGGCAGCCTGCGCCGCGGCAACCACCCCCGTTGCCACGAGCGCCACCAGCAGTTTGTTCATGGTGCTTTTTTTCATCGTTGTCTTTCCTCCAGACATCAGGTCGTACATGCCGTACATGCTGTACATTTGATACGGCGACCCCCCGTGGATCGCCGCCAATTTATCAAGAAAGCTCCCAAGGATAGCGCAAAACGCGCCGGCATCGCTCGCGAAATACGCCGCTTACAGGGAAACCCGAATACCGGTCAATGCCCGGCAATCGTCATTTGCTCGATCAGGACCGAGCCGGTTTCTTTGGTGCCCCGCACAATCACGTCGTTGCCGATCGCCGCGATCTGGCCGAACATGTCGCGCAGGTTGCCGGCCAGGGTGATCTCCTCGACCGGATACTGGATTTCGCCGTTTTCGACCCAGAACCCGGCGGCCCCGCGCGAATAATCGCCGGTCACGTAATTGACGCCCTGGCCCATCAGCTCGGTAACCAGCAGCCCGGTGCCCAGTTTGCGGAGCATCGCGCGGAAATCGTCGCCGGCTTGCGCCTCGGTGCTGTAGAGCCGCAGGTTGTGCGAGCCTCCGGCATTGCCGGTGGTTTGCATGCCGAGCTTGCGGGCCGAATAGGTCGAGAGGAAATAGCCCTCGACCACGCCGGCGCGCACCACGTCGCGCGCCAGGGTGCGCACGCCCTCCTCGTCGAACGGCGCGCTGCCCATCGCGCGCGGCACGTGCGGATTTTCGCTGATGCCCACGTGCGGCGCAAAAACCGTTTTGCCCAGGCTGTCTACCAAAAAGGTGGCCTTGCGGTAGAGCGACCCGCCGCTCACGGCCTGCACGAAGGCCCCCAGCAGGCCGGCGGCCAGCGGTGCCTCGAACAGTACCGGGCATTTGCGGGTCGCTAGCTTGCGCCCGCGCAGGCGCGCCAGGGTTCGTTCTGCCGCGTAGCGGCCGATCGCCTCCGGCGCGGCCAGATCGGCCGCTGCCCGCTTGGAGCTGTACCAGTCGTCGCGCTGCATGTTGCCGCCCGACCCGGCGATCGGCGAGCACGAAATGTAGTGGCGCGAATACGGGTAGCCGGCCAGGAAGCCGCGGGTGGTCGCCAGCACGAACTGGGAGTGCTGGGCGGACACCCCGGCACCCTCGGAGTTGCGGATCAGCGGGCTGGTGTCGAAAGCGGCCTGTTCCGCGCGCCGGGCCAGTTCGACCGCCTCGTCAGGGGTCAGCGCCCAATGGTGAAACAGCGACAGGTCTTGCGGATCGGTCTCGAGCAATTCCGCCTCGGCCAGACCAGCGCAGTCGTCCTCGGCGGTAAAGCGGGCAATGTTGTACGCCGCGGCGACCGTGTCGCGTAGCGCCTGGGGCGAAAAATCCGAGGTGCTGGCATTACCGCGCCGCTGGCCGATGAAAACCGTCACACCGACCAGTTTGTCGCGATTGTGTTCGATGGTCTCGACCTTGCCGCGGCGCACCGAGACCGACAGTCCATCGCCTTCGGAGATTTCGGTCGCCGCATCGGTCGCGCCAAGCGCCTTGGCTTGGCGCAGGACCTCCGAGGCGATTTCCTTCAATTGATCCTGGGAATGCGGGAAATGCTGGGTCGACGATGACATGAGTGGCTGGGCGTAAAACAGAGGGAACCGCAATCTTAACAATTCCTGGCCCGTCCCGTTCCATGATTTGCCGCGCGGCGCGGCCGCCCTATCCCGCCAAGGGCCCTGCCGGCGCGGTACAATACGCGCCATGACGCACCAACAACGATTCAATCAAATCGCGCACAGCCCGTTGCCCGACCCCGATGCGCGGCCGAGCAAGTCGCAACTCAAGCGCGAAATGCACGCCCTGCAGGATATCGGCGAGGAACTCGTCGCGCTCTCGAGGGAGGCGCTCGGCCGGCTCGATCTGCCCGAACGCCTGTACGACGCGGTGCGCGAGGCGCGCAACATCACCAGTCATGAAGGCAAGCGGCGTCAGTTGCAGTACGTCGGCAAGGTCATGCGCTCGCTGCACGAGAGCGAAGTCGCGGCGATCCGCCGCGCGCTCGACGCCATCAAGGGTGTCAGCAAGGCCGAGACCGTCCGCCTGCACACCCTCGAGCGCTGGCGCGAGCGGCTGCTGGCCGATGACGACGCGCTGACACAGTTATTGGCGAGCCATCCGCAGGCTGACGCTCAGCAGTTACGCACGCTGATCCGCAATGCGCGGCGCGAACAGCAGCAGCAGCGCCCGCCCAAGGCGTTTCGCGAACTGTTCCAGGCGTTGCGCGAGTTGCTCGAGACGCCCGAGACCGCGGCCGGCGCGCCCGCCCCGGAAAGCGGCTCCAGCGAGGAGTTTCACGAATGAAAGCCCGCCGTCATCCGGATGAATTGCTGGTCGGCCTGGTGTCGGTCAGCGACCGTGCCAGCCAGGGGACCTACCAGGATCAGGGCATCCCGGCACTGCAGAGCTGGCTGGGCCGGGCGCTCGCCAGCCCCTGGCAGGCCGAAACCCGCCTGATTCCGGACGAGCACGAGACAATCGTGCGCACCTTGATCGAACTGGTCGACGAGACCGGTTGCGATCTGGTGCTGACCACCGGCGGCACCGGGCCGGCGCGGCGCGACGTCACCCCGGAGGCGACACTGGCGGCCGGCACCAAGGAAATGCCGGGCTTCGGCGAGCAAATGCGGCAAATCAGCCTGAACTTCGTGCCCACCGCGATTCTGTCGCGCCAGGCCGCGGTAATTCGCGAGACGCCTGCGCATGCCGCGTTGATCATCAATTTGCCCGGCCAGCCGAAATCGATCCAGGAAACCCTGGAAGGCCTCAAGGACGCTCAGGGCAACACGTTGGTGCACGGCATTTTTGCCGCCGTCCCCTATTGCATCGACCTGATCGGCGGACCCTATATCGACACGCACGACACCGTGTGCAAGGCGTTTCGGCCCAAGAGCGCGGTGCGCCAGCGGCCCTGACGGCGCCAATCCGGCCCGCGACTCAAACGCCGCTCGGGCTGCCCTTCCGAAATACCAGACTGAAATTATTGGCCGGCATCGGCACGGCTTCCTCCAACTGGAAGTCGTGACTGCCGGCCAGTTGCACCATCGCTTCGATGTCTCGCACGCCCCAGGCCGGATTGCGGGCCCGCAACTGCGCATCGAACGCCGCGTTGCTCGGCGCGGTATGCTCGCCGTCGCGCCTGTAGGGCCCATAGAGGAACAGTGCCGAGCCGCAAGCGAGCAATCGTGCGGCGCCAGCGAACAGCCCCTCGGCCGCCGCCCACGGCGAGATGTGAATCATATTGATGCAGACCACCGCCTGCGCCGAGGCGATCGGCCATGGATGGCGACACACGTCGAGCGCCAGTGGCGCGCGCAGATTCGCCAGCCCGGCATGGGCGCGCCAGGCAGCGATCGAGTCGCGCGCGGCGGCGTCCATGTCGCTGGGCTGCCACGTGAGATTCGGCAACGCCGCGGCGAAATGCACGGCATGCTGGCCGGTGCCGCTGGCGATCTCCAGCACCGTGCCGGCGCCCGGCAAGACGCGCCGCAGCACACTCAGAATCGCGTCGCGATTACGTTCGGCCGCGGGCGCGACGGCGCGCGCGTCGGAAGATCGAGGATCGGTCACGCTTGAATGTCTCCTCGCATCGGGTGCCGGCCTATTCGGTCAAGCCGTTTTCGCGCAGCAGTCGCTCGCACTCGTCGAGCAAATCGAACGCGATGTCGGAACGATAATTGGGGTCGAGCGCTTCCATCATGGCGTGCGCCGTGTAGAGTCCGGCTTCGCGCGAGAGCGTGCCCGCCAACTCACGCGCCATCTGATCGCTCAAATCCGACAGCAGCCGTCGCTCGGCGAGCGCCAACTGCAGCTTCGAGCGCGACAGCCATTGCGCCGCCAGCGTCGCGCCCTGAGGCCCGGTCATCCACTGGCCATATTCGTAAAACGCCGCAAGCCGCTCGGCCGTCAAAGCGAACAGCAGTGCCTTGCGCGTGTCGAGGTCGATGACGCGCGGCGCGTTCATGCGCCGGCCTCGCTCACGAGATACTCGTATTTCTCGGTATTCAGGCGCGAAATGCGCCACTCGACCGGCTGATCGTGATACGAAAATGCGATCCGGCGCAGTTCGATGAGCGGCGTGCCGGCCGGCACGCCGAGCAGGCGGGCCGAGTCGCCCTCGGCAAGCCCTGCCCGCAGGCGCTCGTCGGTGCGAATTACGTTGAGCCCGAAGACATCCTGGTAAAGGTTGTAGAGCGTAGTGGGACGATCGCGCAGATCGGCCTCGGTCAAGCCGGCGAACAGTGCCTCGGGCAATGTGATTTCATCGAGCATGACGATGTCGTCGTCGAGCATCAACCGGTTGGTGAACTGAAACACCCTGGCGCCCGTGCCCAGGCCCAGCTTCTCGCAAGCCTCACGGCTGGCCTTGGCCTTGCGAAAGCGCTCGAGCGCAACCGTGGGATAGGTCTTGTAACCGTCTTGCCGGACCACCCGGAAGAACCGGAAATAATGATGGTCGCGCGCATGCGTGGCGACGAAGGTGCCGCGGCCCTGATGGCGAATCAGAATATTTTCTGCCACCAGTTCGTCGATCGCCTTGCGCAGCGTCCCGATCGATACGCCGAAGCGCTCGCCCAGCTTGCGCTCGGCCGGAATGGCCTCGCCCGCCTTCCATTCCCCGCCGGCCAGCGCCGCCAGAATGCCGCGCTTGACCTCTTTATACAAAGTACTGCCGATCATCGCGGTGTGCGGCATTGCAATATCGTTGTTCATAGTGGAATCGGTCTCCTGCGGATGCGCGTATTCTAACATTCGGGACAATTCAATCAACTCATATAGATCACTTAGTTGACATTGATCTCACTTGTGCATACTATGCAACTCACCAGGACGACCCATCGGCGCCGGCTGCCTGGGTGAGGATGCCAATCAAAGTGAGGAGATAATCATGATTCATGCGGTATTGCACGAAGCCAAGGACACGGTTGCCGTGGCGGTGGTGGAAGGAATTCAGGCGGGCACCGAGCTCAATGCCTGGATCATGGACGAAGACAAGATCATTCAGGTCAAGGCACGTCAGGACATTCCGATCGGGCACAAGGTCGCGCTCAGCGACATGCAGGTCGGCGACACGGTCTACAAATACGGCGTGGACATCGGCAAGGTAGTCGCCCCGATCAAGGCGGGCGATCACGCCCACGTGCACAACATCAAGACCAAGCGCTGGTAAGCCGCGCATCGCCCACTCTGCTCAATTTCCTATCGAGGATTCCATCATGGCTGTCATAGACAAAAACACCACTTTCTGGGGCTACCGGCGCGAGAACGGGCGCGTCGGCGTGCGCAACCACGTCATCATTCTGCCCGTGGACGATCTGTCCAATGCCTCGGCCGAAGCAGTCGCCAACAATATCAAGGGCACCATGGCGATCCCGCATCCGTATGGCCGGCTGCAGTTCGGCGCCGACCTGGAGTTGCATTTCCGCACGCTGATCGGCACCGGCAGCAACCCGAACGTCGCGGCGGTGATCGTCATCGGTATCGAGGAAGGCTGGACCAAGCGCGTGGTCGACGGCATCGCCAAGACCGGCAAGCCGGTCGTCGGCTTCGGCATCGAATTGCATGGCGACCATGACACCATCATGCGTGCCTCGAAGAAGGCCAAGGAATTCGTCCACTACGCGACGGCACTGCATCGCACCGAATGCCCGATCGGCGAACTATGGGTCTCGACCAAGTGCGGCGAGTCCGACACGACCTCCGGGTGCGGCTCGAATCCGACCGTGGGCAATGCCTTCGACAAGCTCTATCCGCTGGGCAGCACACTGGTGTTCGGTGAAACCTCGGAGATCACCGGCGGCGAGCAGATCGTCGCCGAACGCTGCGCCAACGACGCGGTGCGCGAGAGGTTCATGTTCATGTTCAACCGCTACCAGGACATGATCAACCGCTGGAAAACCGACGACCTCTCCGAGTCGCAGCCGACCAAGGGCAATATTGCCGGCGGCTTGACCACCATCGAGGAAAAGGCGCTGGGCAATATCCAGAAGATCGGCAAGGTGTGCAAGGTCGACGGCGTGCTCGACAAGGCCGAGACGCCCACCGGCCCGGGACTGTGGTTCATGGATTCGTCGTCGGCGGCCGCCGAGATGGTCACGCTGTGCGCCGCGGCAGGCTATGTCGTGCACTTCTTCCCGACCGGCCAGGGCAATGTGATCGGCAACCCGATCCTGCCGGTGATCAAGCTGTGCGCCAATCCGCGCACCGTGCGGACGATGTCCGAGCATATCGACGTCGATTGCTCCGGCTTGCTGCAACGCGAACTCAATCTCGATCAGACCGGCGATAAGCTGCTCGAGTGCATGCTGGCCACCGCCAACGGGCGCTTCACCTCGGCCGAGGCGCTCGGCCATCGCGAGTTCGTGCTCACGCGGCTGTTCGAAAGCGCCTGACGCAACGGGCGCGCCGCGCCCTGCACCGGCCGGGCCGCTTTGCCGGCTCGGCCGCCCTCTTTCCCCCCGGGTCGAGGAACCATGCCGAAAATCGTCATTTCCGAATTCATGGACGACGCCGCCGTCGCGTGGCTGAGCGAGCGCTTTACCGTGCATTACGACCCCGCGCTGGTGGACCAGCCGGCCGCGCTGGCCACGTTGCTGAGCGACGCCGACGCGCTGATCGTGCGCAATCGCACGCAAGTCACCGACGCCCTGCTCGCTGGCGCGCCCCATCTGCGCGTGGTCGGACGGCTCGGCGTGGGGCTCGACAATCTCGACTTGCCGGCCTGCGCGGCACGTCGCGTCGAGGTGGCGCCCGCGACCGGCGCGAACGCGCGGGCGGTAGCCGAATACGTGATCGCCAGCGCACTGCTGTTGCTGCGCGGCGCCTATCGCGCCACCGAACAGGTCGCGCAGGGTGCCTGGCCGCGCACGGCGCTGTCCAGCGGACGGGAAGTCGCGGGCAAGACGCTGGGCGTGGTCGGTTTTGGCGGTATCGGCCAACTGAGCGCGCATCTGGCGCACTCGCTTGGCATGAGCGTGCTCGCTTACGACGCGTTGCTATCGCCGGATGCAGCCTGCTGGCAGGAAAACGGGACCACGCGCGCCACGCTCGACGATATTCTGGGGCAAGCCGACGTGGTGACGCTGCACGTGCCGCTGACCCCGCAGACCCGGCATCTGATCGATGCGGCCCGGCTCGATGCCATGAAGCCCGGCGCGATTCTCATCAATACCGCCCGCGGCGGTGTGGTCGATGAAGCTGCACTGGCCGCAGCGTTGCGCAGCGGCCGCCTGGGCGGCGCGGCGCTCGACGTGTTCGAGGACGAACCGCTGGCCGCGCACAGCGCGCTGGCCGGCGCGCCCAATCTGCTGCTGACGCCGCATATCGCCGGCCTCTCGCACGAGGCCAATCAACGTGTGAGCACGATGGTGGCGCAACGCGTGGCCGCCGTGCTCAATGCCCCCAAGCCTTCGAAAGCAACGTAGCCTTCAAGACACCATGGCCCATTTCACCGTCACCGAACTTACCGAGCTGGCCGAGCGCGTGCTGCGCCGTGCCGGCGCCAGCGATGCCGCGGCCGACACGACCGCGCGCGCACTCGTCTACGCGGAACTGTGCGGCTTGCCCTCGCATGGCCTGGCGCGCCTGCCGATGTATCTGGAGCACGCGCGCCACCAGCGCGTCGACCTGCGGGCCGAGCCCCGGCTGGCCGCCGGTCGCGACGCCGCACTGCTGGTCGACGCCGCCGACGGCCTGGCCTACCCGGCCTGCCGGCTGGCGATCGACACCGCCATCGAGCACGCGCGCCGGCATGGCACCGCCGTGGCCGGCATCACACGCAGTCACCACTTCGGCATGGCGGCCTACCACCTCGAGGCGGTCGCCGAGGCCGGTATGGTAGGGCTCGCTTTCAGCAATTCGCCGGCCGCGATTCCCGCCTGGCAGGGCCGGCGCGCGCTGTTCGGCACCAACCCGATCGGCGCGGTATTCCCGCGCGCGAGCGGCCGCCCGCTGCTGATCGATATGTCGCTCTCGGAGGTCGCGCGCGGCAAGATCATGATCGCCGCCAAGGAAGGCAAGCCGATCCCCCCGAACTGGGCGCTCGATGCCGAGGGCCAGCCGACCACCGACGCCAAGGCGGCGCTGGCAGGCATGATGCTGCCGTTCGGCGGCGTCAAGGGCGCCATGCTGGCGCTGATGGTGGAGCTGCTGTGCGTCGCGCTGACCGGTTCGCAGTTCGGCTTCGAGGCCGATTCCTTTTTCGAGGGAGCAGGCAACCGTCCGTGTCTGGGCCAGCTGTTCTGGCTGGTCGACCCCGGTGCGCTGGCGGGCAACGCCGCCTATGCGCAGCGTGTCGAGGATCTGATCGATGCGATGCGGCTGGACGAAGCAGTGCGCTTGCCCGGCGCGCGGCGCGACACGCTGCGCGAGCAAGCGCTGCAGCAAGGCATCACGCTGCCCGACGGCCTGGCCGGTCAACTGCGGGATCTGGCCGGAGACGGCGCGGCATAGCGCAGGCACGCAGACGCCAAGGCAGTTGCGGCGCGTGGGGCGTTGGCCTATACTGCAACACATACATATGATTTAAATCATAATAATAAAAACACCGACAGGAGACACGATGTCAGCGATGCTTGCCGTCGATGTATGGCGTGGTGATGTTGCGGGTGGCCATCTGCAACGCTTCACCGTGCCCCGCCTGACCAGCCAGACCGTGCTGGACGTGGTGACCGAAATCCAGCGCACGCAAGATCCCACCCTGTCCTATCGCTTCGCCTGCCGGGTCGGCATGTGCGGCTCGTGCGCGATGATGGTCAACGGCCGTGCGCGCTGGACCTGCCGCACGCATGTGGCCGAAGTGATGCAAGGCGATACGCTGGAGTTGCGCCCGTTGCGCAATCTGCCGGTGATTCGCGATCTGGTCACCGATATGTCGGTTTTTTTCGATAAGTTGACGCAGGCGCATGGGCGCTTCCAGGGCGCCCGCACCCGCCATGACGAGGTGGTGCCGGTGCAGCCCGCGAGCAAGGAGCGCCGCGCGGCCGACGCCAGCATCGAATGCATCGGCTGCGGTGTTTGCTATGCGTCGTGCGACGTGGTCGCGCAACGGCCTGATTATCTGGGCCCGGCCGCGCTCAACCGGGCCTGGAGCCTGGTGAACGATGAGCGCGACGTGGGCAACGCGTCCCGCCTGGAGGCGGTGCTCGATGCCGCCGGCGCGCCGGCCTGCCATACCCAAATGAATTGCACCGCCAATTGCCCCAAGCATTTGCCGCTGACCGGCGCGATCGCTGGACTCAAGCGCGTGGGCACGCGCGCCTGGCTGCGGAGCGAGCCATGAACCCCGCCGCGCGCGCCGAACTGCAGCGTTTCGCCGCACAGCGGCTGAGCGCGGTGGTGCTGGCCTGCTGCGTGGCCGCTCATCTGGCGACGCTGATATACGCGGTGCGACATGGCCTGAGCGCCGCGGCAATTCTCGAGCGCACTCGCGCCAGCGTGCCGTGGACGCTGTTCTACGGAACCTTTGTACTGACCGTGGCGATTCATGCCCCGCTCGGCTTGCGCAATATTCTGTTGGAATGGACGCGCTGGCGCGGACGCTCGCTCGACACGACGTGCGTCCTGTACGGCACGCTGCTGGCCGCGCTCGGTCTGCGCGCGGTGTACGCGGTGTGCTGGGGAGGAGCATGACGATGCGCACGCACCATCTGCAACGGCCGTCCTCTTGGTGGATGTATTTGATACACCGTGTGTCCGGACTGGCGTTGGCGTTGTTCCTGCCGCTGCATTTTCTCGTGCTCGGTCAGGCACTGGCAGGCGCCGCACCGCTGCAGACGGTACTCGACCTGACTCGCGCGCCGCTGGTGCGCACCCTGGAATGGGCGGTGGTGGTCGCCCTGGCGGCGCATCTGGCGGCCGGCCTGCGCGTGCTGTGCATCGAGTTCTTCGCCTGGCACGCGCTGCAAAAGACGTTGTCCACTATCGCAATCGCTTTCACCGCACTGTTCGGCCTGGCTTATCTGCTGGCTTTGATCCGTTGAATCCGTCAAATGATGAGCGGCACCCATGCCGCCATCGCTTGCACCTGGGAGGAGGGAACCATGAAAGTGTGTCGTTCGTTATTGGCCGTTGCTCTCATTCTGGCTTGTGCTACCGCACGCGCCGAAATGACCGAAATCAAGATCGCCCGTCAGTACGGCGTCAGCTATTTGCCGTTGATGATCATGCAGGATCAAAAGCTGATGGAGAAACAGGCGGCGGCCGAGGGCATTCCCAATCTCAAGGTCGATTGGGTGAAGTTTGCCGGCGGCAACGTGATGAATGACGCGCTGCTCTCGGGATCGCTGCAGATCGCCTCGGGCGGCGTCGGACCGCTGGTCATGATGTGGTCGCGAACAGCCGGCACGCCGCTGGCGGTCAAGGCGCTGTCGTCGATCAACTCGATGCCGCTGCTGCTCAATACGAGCAACCCGAAGGTCAAGACCATCAAGGACTTTACCGACAAGGACAAGATCGCCTTGCCGGCCGTCAAGGTATCGATTCAGGCGATCACGCTGCAGATGGCCGCCGAGAAAGCGTTCGGCCCGGGTAAGGAAAACGCGCTCGATCATCTGACGGTCTCGCTCTCGCACCCCGACGCCCAGCAGGCGCTGCTGTCGGGCGCCAGTGAAATCGACGCGCATTTCGGGTCGCCGCCGTTCCAGGAACAGGAACTGGAGAAGAAAGGCATTCATACCGTGCTCAATTCGTATGATGTGCTGGGCGGCAAGTCGACGTTCAATCTGGTGTGGTGCACCAGCACTTTCTACAAGCAAAATCCGAAACTCGTGAAGGCCTTCATGGGCGCTCTCGAGAAATCGATCGAGATGATCAACCACGACAAGAAGTGGGCCGCGCAGACCTATCTTCGCCTGAGCGGACAGAAGAGCGACGTGGCGGAAATCGAGCACATGATCGATACCCCCGACGTTTCGTTCACCACGGTGCCGCACAACGTCATGAAGTATGCGACGTTCATGTTGCACACCGGCCTGATTCAGAAAAAACCCGACAGTTGGCAAGCCATGTTCTTTCCGACCATGCACAGCGCCGACGGCAGTTGATCTCCCACCACGAGGATTCGTCGCATGAGTCATTCGCAAGCGTTGTTGGATGTGTCGGGCGTCACCTTGCAATACAAGACGCCGCGCCATTTGGTGATGGCCACCTACCGGGTCAGCTTCCAGGTCCTGCAGGGTGACCGGTTCATCCTGCTGGGCCCGTCGGGCTGCGGGAAATCGACCCTGCTCAAGGCGGTGGGCGGGTATCTGACGCCCACCGAGGGCGAGATGCGCCTGAAAGGGCAGTTGATCCGCAAGCCCGGGCCCGACCGCATGATGGTGTTCCAGGAGTTCGATCAGTTGCTGCCCTGGAAGACGGTGCGCGAGAACGTCATGTTCCCGCTGGCCGCGGCGCGCCGCCTGGACCGCAAGTCGATCGAGGAGCGGGCGATGCACTATATCGATAAGGTGGGTCTGACGAAATTCGCGCAGAGCTACCCGCACACATTGTCCGGCGGCATGAAGCAGCGCGTGGCGATCGCGCGCGGCATGGCGATGGAGCCCGACATTCTGCTGATGGACGAACCGTTTGCCGCGCTCGACGCGCTTACGCGCCGCAGGATGCAGGATGAACTGCTGGCATTGTGGGAAGACACACGCTTCACCGTCCTGTTCGTGACCCACTCGATCCCGGAGGCCATCAAGATCGGCAGCCGCATCCTGTTGCTGTCGCCGCATCCCGGCCAGGTGCGCGCGGAGTTGGACACCGCCACCGACAGTGCTTCGGCGCAGGTGCTCGAGCAACGTATTCAACAGATGCTGTTTTCCGAAACGATCGAGGAGGCGGAGAATGTCTGACGGCACCGTGAATTCGCGCGCCCGTCCGCTGCCGGCGGCACGCGCCGAGATCGTGCGGCAGGCCGAGGAGGCCAAGCACTTCAGCGTGGTCGAGAAGCCGCTCTCGGGGTTCGAAAAGCTTTACAACCAGGCGTGGCTGCGCAAGCTCTTCATCCTGGTCATTCTCGGGCTGTTGTGGGAGGGCTATGGCCGCTCCCTCAATAATGCGCTGCTGCTGCCGACCCTGGGTGCCACGCTCGGCGCCCTGTGGCACGGCATATTCAGCGGCGTGCTGCTCGAGCGCGCCTGGACGTCGATCCACGTGCTGCTGGTGGGCTACGCGGCCGGTATCCTGCTCGCCGCGCTGCTCACGGCACTGGCGATCTCGTCGCGCATCGGTACCGATTTTCTCGAGACGATGACTTCCATGTTCAACCCCCTGCCGGCAATTGCGCTGTTGCCGCTGGCGTTGATCTGGTTCGGCCTGGGCACCGGCAGCATCGTGTTCGTGCTGATCCACTCGGTCACCTGGTCGGTCGCGCTCAACACCCATTCGGGGTTTTCTTCGGTCAGCACGACGTTGAAGATGGTCGGACGCAACTACGGGTTGCGCGGGCCGGCTTACATCACCAAGATTTTGATTCCGGCGGCCTTCCCCAGCATCCTGACCGGCCTGAAGATCGGCTGGGCCTTTGCATGGCGCACCTTGATCGCGGCCGAGCTGGTGTTTGGCGTGAGCTCCGGCTCGGGCGGGCTGGGCTGGTTCATCTACGAGAACAAGAACCTGCTGGACATCGCCAATGTCTTTGCCGGGCTGCTCACCGTGATTCTGATCGGCCTGGCGGTCGAGAACCTGATCTTCCGCGTGATTGAACGCCATACGGTGCGGCGCTGGGGCATGCAGTCCTGATGGAGGAATTCCACTGATGAAAATCGACCCCGCCGCCGTCGAAGAGGCGGCTCGTCTGCTCTACATTCGCGCCCTCAAGATTCTGCCGGATGACATCAAACAGGGCTTCACGCGGCTTCAGGCCGCCGAGCGCAGCGCGACGGGACGTCGCGTGCTCGACACCATGGTGCGTAATATCGCAGTGGCCGAGCAAACCGATAATCTGCTGTGCCAGGACACCGGCATTCCGATCTACAACGTGGTCGTCGGCCGCGGCGTCGAGTTCGACGGCTGGGCGCTGAAGGAAGCGATTGCCAGCGGGGTGGCACGTGCCACGCGCGAGCATCCGCTGCGCTCGTCGGTGGTGCACCCGCTGACCCGGCAGAATCTGCACACGTCGTGCGGCACGCGCATTCCGGTCATCCATATCGATTTTTGCGAGGCGCCCGACTGCCTGACGCTGGAGATGATTCCGAAAGGCAGCGGCTCGGAGAACAATTCGTGGCTGAAGATGGCGCTGCCGGCCGAGGGTGTCGATGCCATCAAGACGTTCGTCGTCGATTGCGTGCTGTCGGCCGGCGGCAAAACCTGCCCGCCGACCATCGTCGGCGTCGGCGTGGGCGGCACCGCCGACCTTTGCGTGCATCTGGCCAAAATCGCCGCAACCCGCCCGCTCGGCTCGCACTGCGACGATCCTCAGGGGCGCGAGCTCGAGACGCAACTGTCGAACGTGGTCAACACGCTGGGCGTCGGCGCCCAGGGGCTTGGCGGGGACGCCACCGCGTTTGCCGTGCATGTCGAAGTGGCCCACACGCACATCACGCTCAATCCGGCCGCCGTCAATATGCAATGCCACTCGGCACGGCGCGCACTGGCACGCTTCACGCCGGCCGGCGTGGCTTACGAATAACGTCGTCTGCATGGAGGAGGCGCCATGGCGCATCATGACATTACACTGCCGGTCGACGAAGCCGCTGTGCGGGCGCTGCGCGCAGGCGACACCGTCACCCTGAACGGCACGCTGTTCGGCATTCGCGATGCAAACCAGATTGCGATGTTCGACCACGGCCGCACCACCCGCTTCGATATGCGCGGCGGCGCGGCCATCCACACGGCGCCCAATGTGCGGCGCGTGGCGCGGTCGCCGCAGTATCCCGCCGGTTATGCGCCGGTGTGCATCGGCACCACCACCAGCGCCCGCATGGAGCGCTTCACGCGGCCATTGATGACGCAGTTGGGCGTGCGCCTGATTATCGGCAAGGGGGGACTCGGCAGCGACTCGCTCGGTGCCTTCGCGGAATTGGGCGGCGCTTATCTGGCGATCGTCGGCGGTGCCGCCGCGCTGGAGACGACGTGGATCGAGGCGATCGAGGACGTCGATCTCGACGACCTGAATCCGGAGTCGCTGTGGCGCTTTCGCATCCGCGATTTCGGCCCGTTGCTGGTGGGCATGGACAGCCACGGCGGCAGTCTGTACGCCGACGTGGCGGCGCAGGCCCAGGCGCGACGCGCCGATGCGCTGGCGGCCCTCGGAGTGCACTCATGAACCTGCCGCTGCGTCGTATCCAGACCGACGTCCTGATTCTCGGCGCGGGCGGCGCGGGGCTGTTCGCCGCGCTGCACGCCAAGCGCGCCGCGCCCGCGCTGCGGGTGACGATCGCCGTCAAGGGACTGCTCGGCAAATGCGGCTGCACGCGCATGGTTCAGGGCGGCTATAACGTGGCGCTGGCCGACGGCGACTCGATCGAGCGGCATTTCATGGACACCATCGAGGGCGGCAAGTGGCTGCCCAATCAGGAACTGGCCTGGACGCTGGTCAACGGCGCGGTCGAGCGCGTGCACGAACTCGAGAACGAAATCGGCTGCTTTTTCGATCGCAATCCGGACGGCACGCTGCATCAAAAGGCGTTCGCCGGCCAGACGTTCGATCGCACCGTGCACAAGGGTGACCTGACCGGCATCGAGATCATTGGCCGGCTGGCCGAGCAGGTCTGGGCGGCCGGCATCGACCGGCTCGAGGAGCATCGCGCCATCGCACTGATCCGTTCGAGCGACGGCGCGAGCCTGGCCGGCGTGCTGATGATCGACGTGCGCAGCGGCGCCTACGTATTCGTGCAGGCGCGTGCGGTGCTGCTCGCCACCGGGGGCGGCCCGACCATGTACAAGTACCACACGCCCAGCGGCGACAAGAGTTGCGATGGTCTGGCCATGGCGCTGCAAAGCGGCCTGCCGCTGCGCGACCTGGAAATGGTGCAATTCCACCCGACCGGCCTGCTGGCCGGACAGCACACCCGCATGACCGGCACGGTGCTCGAGGAGGGGCTGCGCGGCGCTGGCGGATATCTGCTCAATGGCGCTGGCGAGCGCTTCATGGCGCGCTACGATGCGCGCGCCGAGCGCGCCACGCGCGACATCGTGTCGCGCTCCATCTATCGCGAAATGCTGGCCGGCCAGGTGAGCCCGAATGGCGGCGTGTACATCAGCATGGCGCACCTGGGGCCGGAGAACGTACGTCGCCAATTCAAGGGCATGGTCGAGCGCTGCGCCGATTGCGGTTTCGATCTGGCTGGCGGACGGGTCGAGGTGGTGCCCACCGCCCA
Source organism: Pandoraea thiooxydans (assembly GCF_001931675.1). Classification (NCBI taxonomy): domain Bacteria; kingdom Pseudomonadati; phylum Pseudomonadota; class Betaproteobacteria; order Burkholderiales; family Burkholderiaceae; genus Pandoraea; species Pandoraea thiooxydans. The sequence continues at coordinate 2,795,677 of NZ_CP014839.1, forward strand.
CTACATGATGGGCGGCTTGATGTTCGAGACCGACGGCGCGACCGAACTCCCCGGCCTGTTCGCGGCGGGAGAGGACACCGGCGGCGTGCATGGCGCCAATCGCCTCGGCGGCAACGGTGTGGCCAACTCGACCGTGTTCGGCGGCATTGCCGGCGACGCCATGGCGGCCTGGATCGGCCAGAGTGACTGGCGAGCGCCGGACGAGGACGCCATTGCACACGCAATCGCGCGCAGCGAGCATCCGTTCCATCAACCGGCAGGACAACTGCAGGCGATTCGCGACGCGCTGTATGAAACCATGTGGCAGGACGCCGGCATCATTCGCACCGCCACAGGCCTGATGCGCGCCAGGGATACGTTGGCCGAACTGGCTGCGCGGCTGGATCGTTGCGGCATCGACGACGGCGCGCGCACGTTCCATCTGACCTGGCACGACTGGCTCAATCTCGACAATCTGATTGCCGTGAGCCGCGCGATCGTCACTGCGGCGCTGGCGCGCGAGGATTCCCGCGGCGCGCATTTTCGCGACGACCACCCCGAGGCGGGCGACCTGGCCACCTCGACCTATACGGTCGTGCGCGCGCGCGAAGCCGCACGCGCCGGAGACGATTTGAGCGTGTCGCACGAACCGGTCAAATTCACGCGCGTGCAGCCTGGGCAATCGCTGCTGGCCGCATGAGCCACACCGCCGTCCTGGTGCTGATCGGCTCGGCCGTCGGCGGCTTCATTTCCGGCCTGGCGGGATTTGCCTTCGGCCTGGTGGCCATGGTGTTCTGGGCCTGGACCATCAAGCCGCAACTCATCGGCCCGATGCTGGTCGTGGGCTCGTTGTCGGGGCAATTGCTGACGATCCGCACCGTGCGCCATAGCATTCGCCCCGCGATGGTGTGGCCGTTTATCGCGGGTGGCGTGATTGGCGTGCCGGTGGGCGCGAGCCTGCTGCCGTATCTGGACCCGCTGTGGCTACGCATGACCGTGGGCGCATTGCTATTCGTGTACTGCCCGTTGATGCTCTGGTCGGCCAGTTTGCCCGGCATTCGCTGGGGCGGACGCAAGGCCGACGGCGCGATCGGTGCGGTGGCCGGCGTGCTGGGCGGGATCGCCGGCCTGATCGGCCCGGTGCCGACCTTGTGGTGCATCCTGCGCAATTGGCCCAAGGACGTGCAGCGTGCGGTGTGCCAGAGCTTCTTTATTGCGATGCAGTCGCTGACGCTGGTCGTCTATCTCTTCAACGGCTTGCTGACCGGCGAAGTGCTGCGGCTGTTCGCGCTGCTGCTGCCGACGGCATTGATCAGCGCCGGCCTGGGCGCGCGACTGTATGTACGGCTGAGCGACCTGGCGTTTCGCCGCGTGCTGCTGATCATTTTGTTTTTTACCGGCACCCTGCTGCTGGCGTCGGCGCTCTGGCAGTGGTGGCGCACCGCGTGAGCGCCGCGCCGTGCCTCAGGATTGGCTGACGGCAACCGCGCCAGGCTGGCCGATGAAGTGCTCGCGATAGTATTTCAGCTCGTCGATCGATTCGTGGATATCGGCCAGCGCGGTATGCATGCCACGCTTGTTGAACCCCTTGGCAATCTCTGGCTGCCAGCGCCGGCACAGTTCCTTGACCGTGCTGACGTCGAGGTTGCGGTAATGGAAAAAGGCCTCCAGGCGCGGCATGTAGCGTGCCATGAAGCGGCGGTCCTGGCAGATCGAATTGCCGCACATCGGCGATTTGCCGGCAGGCACGTACTGCGCGAGAAACGCCAGCAGCAGGTCTTCCGCCTGCGCCTCGTCGATGCCCGAGGCCTTGACGCGATCGATCAGCCCCGAGCGGCCATGGGTGGTCTTGTTCCAGTTGTCCATGCCGTCGAGCACGGCATCGGACTGGTGAACCGCCAGGACCGGGCCTTCGGCCAGCACGTTCAATTCCGAGTCGGTCACCACCACGGCGACCTCGATGATGCGGTCCTGCTCGGGCTGCAGGCCGGTCATTTCCATGTCGACCCAGATGAGGTGAAACTCGTTCTTGATGATCGCGGGCTGCGTGTCTGGCGAAGTCGAGGGCGCGGCGGTAGCCGGTGTGGTTGGTGTATCTGACATGGGGCTCTGAAAAGTAATCGGGTGAGACTCGCCGCCGTGACAATGCGGCCAGCGGGCCGGAACAGGCTGCCATTTTGCCCGAATATGCGCTTTTTGGCGCGCTTCGCTGGTTTCCCGGCGGGCAGACCGGAGGGCGATGGCGAAAGAATCTATAATTCGAGCATTCCTCCTCGACGAGCAAACGAATCCGGATGTTTACCTACCTTTTTGTGTTCTTCCTGCTGGCGATGGTGATTGTGAAGCTGTGGCTGGCCGTGCGGCAAGTGCGCCACGTGGCGCAGCATCGCGGCGCCGTGCCGGCTCAGTTCGCGTCGACCATCGCATTGAGCGATCATCAGCGGGCGGCCGACTACACGATCGCCCGCAGCCGGCTCGGCATGTGGGAGACACTGGCGCAAGGTGCGTTGCTGCTGGCCTGGACCCTGCTGGGCGGGTTGCAATGGCTGCATGTCGGCGTGATCGAGTGGCTGGGTCAGGGAACCCTGGCGCAGGTCGTGCTGGTCGGCGCCGTGCTGGTGATTTCCGGCATCGTCGATTTGCCGTTCGCCTATATCCGCCAATTTGTCATCGAGCAACGCTTCGGTTTCAACCGCATGACGCTCGGCCTGTTCATTGCCGACCTGTTGAAGTCGGCGATCGTCGGGCTCATTCTGGGCGTGCCTTTGCTGCTGGCCGTGCTGTGGCTGATGACGCAGGCCGGGCAGTGGTGGTGGTTTTATGCGTGGGTGGTCTGGGTGGCGTTCAATCTGGTGGTGCTGGTGCTGTACCCGACGGTGATCGCACCGCTTTTCAATAAATTCGAGCCGCTCAATGACGAAGCGCTGAAGGCCCGTATCGAGGCGCTGATGAAACGGTGCGGCTTTGCCGCCAAGGGGCTGTTCGTGATGGACGGCAGCCGCCGCTCGGCGCATGGCAACGCCTACTTCACCGGCTTTGGCGCGGCCAAGCGGATCGTGTTCTTCGATACGCTGCTCAGCCGGCTCTCCCCGACTGAAGTCGAGGCAGTGCTCGCGCACGAACTGGGACATTTCAAGCATCGCCATGTGCTCAAGCGGATTGTCGTGACCTTCGCGCTGAGCCTGGTGTTTCTGGCCCTGCTCGGCTGGCTCTCGGGCCGCACCTGGTTCTACACCCAGCTGGGCGTCATGCCCTCGCTGACCGGCAGTAACGCCGGCCTGGCGCTGGTATTGTTTTTCCTGGTGCTGCCGGTGTTCGGCTTTTTCTTCAGCCCGCTGGGCAGCCTGTCGTCGCGGCGGCATGAATTCCAGGCCGATGCGTTTGCCGCCCAGCAAACTGGCGCCGCCGATCTCGTCAATGCGCTGGTCAAGCTGTATCAGGACAATGCGTCGACCTTGACGCCCGATCCGCTCTACACGGCGTTTTATTATTCTCATCCGCCTGCCTCGCAACGCATCGACCGGCTGCTCTCGCACGCATGAAGCGCGCGTCCGCTCCCCGGGGAAAATCCGCCGCGGCACCGGTCGCCGCGTTGGCGGGCCGAGTCGTGGCCGCGCATGGCCGGCACTATGCGGTGGAGCTCGATGACACTAGCGAGACGCTGCTGTGCTTTCCGCGCGGCAAGAAGAGCGCCGTCGCGGTGGGCGATCGGGTCGCACTGCAGCGCACCGCCGCCGACCAGGGTGTGATCGAGGACATTTTGCCTCGCCGCAACCTGCTGTATCGCTCGGATCAGTTCAAGAGCAAGCTCTTCGCCGCCAATATCGATCGCCTGCTGATCATGCTCGCCACGCAGCCCTCGTTCAGCGAGGATCTGCTCGGACGCGCGCTGGTCGCTGCCGAGGCCCACGAACTCGCACCGCTGATCGTGCTCAACAAGACCGACGTGACCGACGCGCTGCCGGCAGCGCGCGATCGCCTGGCGCTATATCAGTCGCTGGGCTATGAGGTCGTCGAAGTCTCGATCAAGCAGGCGCCGCAGGAGGCACAGGCCCGCCTGCTGCCGGCTTTGGCCGATCGCGCCACGCTGCTGCTGGGACAGTCGGGCATGGGCAAGTCGTCGCTGGTCAATTTGCTGGTGCCGGATGCGGAAGCGGCAACGCGCGAAATTTCGCACGTGCTCAACTCAGGGCGCCACACCACGACCTTCACGCGGCTGTTTCATTTGCCGGGCGGGGGCGCGCTGATCGATTCCCCGGGTTTTCAGGAGTTCGGCCTGCATCATTTGAGCGAGGGGCAGCTGGAGCGGGCCTTTCCGGAGTTTCGCCCGCTGCTCACGGGATGCCGGTTTTATAACTGCCACCACACCAAGGAACCGGGCTGCGCGATCCTGGCAGCGCTGGCCGAAGGCGGCATTGCCCCTCGGCGTCACGCGCTGTATGCGCAACTGCTGCATGAATCCGAACAGCAGTTGCCGTGGTAGGAAACGTTAGAAAATCAGCCGAACCAGACGGCGATCGTCAGCATCATCAGTAGCAGCATCCACAGCAGCACGGCCCGCCAGACCAGGCCTACCGCTGCCTGCAGGGTACGCGGTGTGCAGTCGCTGCCGACCGGTAACGGCGCCTCGTGGTCACCGTCCAACGTGTCGACGCTCGACGGTTCGGCCAGCGGGCCGACCAGCCGGGCGCCGAGCGCGCCACTGCCGGCCGCCAGCAGAATGCCGTCGTTGCCGTCGGGCCATTGCTTGGCGTAGGTGCGCCACGCATAGATCGCATCCTCGAAATTACCGACGATGGCAAAACCGATCGAGGTCAGGCGCGCGGGAATCCAATCGATCACATAAAAGGCACGCCGGGCGAACTGGCTGAATTCAGGACTGCGATCCGGGCCGGGTTCGGACCAGTGGCGCGCCAAATATTCCGAGACGCGATAAAGCACGGCCCCGGCCGGCCCGATCGGCATCAGGAACCAGAAAAAGACGCCAAAAACATGGCGATGCGAGGCAACGACCGCGTGAACGAGCGTGTTTCGTACAACTTCCTGCACCGGCATGTCGACCGTGTCGATGCCGATCCATTGGCGCAGGATTTCGCGAGCCCGGTTGGGATCGTCATTGTTCAGGGCGAGATGGATGTCGGTGAAGTAATGGCTGAACTGACGGAATCCCAGCGTGAGGTAGACGATCAGCACATTCCACGCGAAGCCGAGCAGAATGTTGATGCGCATCAGTACGTAGTAGACGATCGCCACCACCAGCACGAACGGCACCACCACCACCAGCCAGGCCAGCAGGCCGTGCTTGGCCCTGCCGGCATCGAAGCCTTGCGCGGTATGCTCCGCGTGCGAGCGCACGAGGTTATATATCGGATTGTGTGTGGACAGCGCGCGGACCTGTTCGATAATCAGGGCCAGCAAAACCGAGAAGAATGTCATGCGATCGGATTATCGAATGGAATGACGTAAAGATAGCACAGGTCGGCACCGCGCCGATGGCCGCGCAATGCCTTGCGCGTCAGGCTGCACGGCGTCAGGCACGGAGGAAATGATAGAAATTGCGGAGCATCGCGGCAGTCGCGCCCCAGATGAAAAACTCGCCTCCGTCCGGGCGCGGATAGGGCATGGCATAGAAGTGCCGCTCACCGACAACCCATTTGAATAGTCTGACCTGATGATTATTGGGGTCCATCAGGAAATACAGCGGCACTTCGAAGATCTCGTCGACTTCCTGACGATCGGCCTGCAACGCGAACGGCGGTGCGATCAGGCCGACGACCGGCGCGATGCGAAAGCCGGTGCCGGTGACGTAGTCGGGCAGCGTCCCGATAACTTCCACATGCTCGGTATTCAATCCGATTTCCTCACGCGTCTCGCGCAAGGCGGTGGCGACCGGGTTCGGGTCTTCGGGCTCGCGACTTCCACCAGGGAAGCTGATTTGCCCGGCATGCGCACTCAGATGGGCGGTGCGGCGCGTGAGCAATACCGTCAGCCCCTCGTCACGCTCGACCAGCGGCACCAGCACCGCGGCCTGGCGGGGCAGGACGGCTTGTCCAAGGCGGCTCAGGCCGTGTTCGACAGCGATCTCGGGTTGCCAGATCGGCGGGTTGGCAAAGCGATCACGCAAGGCGGCGGGCAGCAGGCGTTCGGCCGGCACAGGCGGCTCGCCCTCGCGGGTCGCGATGACCGGCAGGCGTTCTGGATGAGAAATCAGGGGGGAAGCCACGATGTTATTCGAATGGATATGTCGCCTATTCTACTAGCCTCCGGCTAATTGCGACGGTCAAAAAAAAAGCACCCGAAGGTGCTTTTTTCCTGGCACAGCGGATGCCTCAAGCTTCTGCCGTCGTCTTTTTGCTCTTGAACGCCAGCTTTTCCTTGATGCGAGCCGATTTGCCCGAGCGCTCGCGCAAATAGTACAGCTTCGCACGGCGGACGTCGCCGCGACGCTTGACTTCGATGCTGGCCAACAGCGGCGAGTAGGTTTGGAAGGTACGCTCCACACCTTCGCCCGAAGAAATCTTGCGCACGATGAACGAGGAATTCAGACCACGGTTGCGCTTGGCGATCACCACACCTTCGTAAGCCTGAACACGCTTGCGGTTTCCTTCAACGACGTTGACGTTAACCACCACGGTGTCGCCGGGAGCAAATTCGGGAATGCTCTTGTTGGCGGTCAGGCGGACGATCTCTTCCTTTTCGAGTTGTTCGATCAGGTTCATTGCTTGCTCCATAGCCATCATGTCGACGTTTCATACCGCCCCGGCGGGGTCGGCCTCGACAGAGGATGATTTTAATCGGCGTCGATTCAACGACGCCACCCTCCGGCAAGCGGGCCACTAATTCGGTTCGCTCGCCAGTTTTGCCAGCACAGCCTCATCGGCCTTGCTGAGCAATCCATTGCGACGCGCCGCCTCGATCAGATCGGGCCGCTTGCGCCAGGTGTTGGTCAACGCCTGTTGGCGTCGCCATTTTTCAATCTCGGCATGGTGTCCTCCCAGCAACACTTCGGGGACACGCACGCCCTGATATTCTTCCGGCCGGGTGTAATGCGGGCAGTCGAGCAGGCCGTTCACGAAACTGTCCTGCTGCGCCGATTGCGCGTCGTTCAATACCCCCGGCAATTGCCGGACTACCGCGTCCATCAATGCCATCGCGGGCAACTCGCCACCCGACAGCACGAAATCGCCCAGGCTGATTTCCTCGTCGACGCAGCGGTCAATCAGGCGCTGGTCGATTGCTTCATAGCGACCACACAACAGCACCAACCCCTCTTCCGCAGCGAAACGCATGACGTGGCGGTGGGTCAACGGCGCGCCTTGCGGCGACAGCGCCACCACGCGCGGCCTATGCACACCCGTTTGGCGTTGCGCCGCTCGCGCAGCGTCGATCGCATCTTCGAGCGGCTTGGCCAACATCACCATGCCCGGTCCGCCTCCGTAGGGACGATCATCGACCGTGCGATAGTTATTGCTGGTGAAATCACGCGGATTCCACAAGCGCATTCCAAACTGCCCCTGCTTCAGTGCGCGACTGGTGATTCCCCACTCGCTGATCGCCTGAAACATGTCAGGAAAGAGCGTAATGACGTCGAACTGCACCGCTCCTCCTCATGTATCGCCCAAAGGCGATCGTGCATCGCCGGTCGGCGCTAATAGTCCCGCCCCCAGTCGACCACGATGCGTCCGCCAGCCGTATCGACTTCGTGCACGTATTGGGCGACGAACGGGATCAGCCGCTCGGCATCCTGTGGCGCGCCGCGCCGGTCCGTCGCCGGGTAAGTCACGCGCAGTACTGCATGCGCGCCGTTGTCGAGCAGTCCGCTGACCTTGCCGAGCGCCTCGCCCTGCAGATTGGTCACCTGGGCGCCGATCAAATCGACCCAATAAAACTCATCTTCCTGCGGCACCGGAAAGGCGCTGCGGGGCACCCAGACCTGCAGACCCTTGAGCGCTTCGGCAGCGTCACGGCCTTCGATACCCTTCGGTTGAGCAACGATCGAGCCGCTGTGCTCGCGGCTGCGAGCGATTTCGACGACATACGCATCACGTTCGCCGGGCCGCCGCAACCACCAGCGGCCAGCCCCGAGGAGCACTGCGCCGTCGGCGGCGTGCGGTTGCACTTTCAACCAGCCGCGAATGCCATGCGCCTCGGCGACATAGCCCAACTCGACCAGGTCGTCCGGCAAATCGTTGGCTGCCATGGGTGTACAGGCGGATGGCATGCCGCCCTGCTGCGTCGCCTGACGACGGATCAGTGGTTCACCGCTACGCATGTGAATCGGCGAACCCTGTTGAAATACCCACCCCGCCAGACATGTACGATGCCAATCAGGCCGTCTTTTGCGCGGCTTGCTGCTTGAGCAGGCGCGTGACGGTCGGCGACAGTTGTGCGCCAACGCCTTGCCAATAGGTCAGACGGTCTTGAGCGATACGCAGACCCTCTTCCTTGTCCGACGCGACCGGGTTGTAGAACCCGATGCGCTCGATGAAACGGCCATCGCGGCGATTACGGGAATCCGTTGCCACGATGTTGTAAAACGGGCGCTTTTTCGCGCCGCCGCGAGCCAAGCGGATAACGACCATAGTAATTCCTTGAGAAACCTAAACGGGTTTGAGCACAGAAAGCGCGTGATTATAGCGCAAAAACATCGTCAAAACAAACACTTCGAGCCCTCCCCGGGAACCCGTCGCGCCGGACTCGCGCCGGCCGGCCGGCCCTCGGCGTGCCAATCGGGGCTTCTCGGCGCGCCGCTTTCCATCCGATGCCTACGGGGATATCCTGAGGTTATCTTGATTGCGATGAAAATGTGCGGCACGCAACCGCCAGGAACCGATCGGCCCGCAGGGAGTCAATCGGGATCAGAAATCCAACGCATTGCAGCACTGTGGATCACAAAAAATGACCAAAAAGAATGCCTTCACGAGCGCCGCCCGTTTGCTGGCCGCATTCTCGATCGTGCTGAGCTCCTTTGTCGGATGCGCGGCAACGCCAATTTCGCCGCATGCCGACCGGGCCGTCGGCCAGCCCGGCACTGGCATTGCCGGACTGACCGGTCGATGGGTTTTGTTGAGCTGGGTGGGGCAACATGCTTCGCCACCGCCCGCCGCGCGCAACGTGACCCTGGTGCTCTCGAAAGACGGGGCTTATGGCGGCTCGGGCGGCTGCAACAGGATTTTCGGGCAATATCACGTCGGTCCGGCTCATCAGCAGATCAGCGTGAATCCGCCGGCGACGACCCGCATGAGCTGCCCGGTCGACGTGATGGCGTTCGAATCGCGGTTTCTCGCCACCCTCGCGCACGTCAACCGGTTCGAACTGACCGGCAACACCCTGGTCCTTTTCGTGCGTGACACCGATCGCCTGACCTTTGCCCGTCAGGTCATTCCCCGACAAGGATCGCTGGCCGATAACGCGCCGGGCAAATCGATGGCATCGGGCCGAACGCCAGCGTAGAATAAGCGCCGCACTGACCGGGCAGGCAACGCCGGCAGCGCCATCGGCCGGCATGGCCAACTGGCGCGCGCTGCCCCTCGGGCAGGCGCGATCGCAAAATAAACGGCCGTATCTCCCTGATGACGCCCCATGGCTTATAAATCCAAGACCGTGGCTGCCCTGCTTGCCTTTGCACTCGGCACGCTTGGCGGCCATCGCTTTTACCTGTACGGGCCGCGCGACGCATTCGGTTGGCTGCACCTGCTGGGCACGCTGCTCGGCATCGACGGCTGGCGGCTGTTGACGCACAGCCAATTGATGTCACCGCTGGGTTGGGCGCTTACGATCTGTGGCGCCGTTTCGCTGTTCTCCAGCTTGCTGGCGGCAATCGTCTACGGACTGCGTCCCGACGAAGCCTGGAATAGCCGCTTCAATAGCCAAAGTTTGCGTAAATCACGCTCCGGCTGGAGCGCCATTCTGATAGTGAGCGCCTCCCTCTTTATTGGCGCCGGGCTGATGATGTTCGGTTTCGTCGTCGGCTTTCAGACTTACTTCGAAACACATCTGCCACCCAATTCGCTGTCACAATGACATAAACGACCGTACTACCGTACTGATCCGCACGGGTCAGCAACGGAGATGCGGCCGGATCCACAGGAGACAAAAATGCTCACCAGGCAATCGACCTATGCCGAACTCGTCGCCGGCTTTTCGTGGCACATCCCGCCGCGCTTCAATATCGGCGTCGACACCTGCGACAAATGGGCCGACGGCAGCGGGCGCCTCGCGCTGATCTATGAAAGAAACGACGGCACGCAAGCGCGCTACACCTTCGACGACATCAAGGCACGCTCCAACCAGCTCGCCAATAGCATGCGCCGGCAAGGCGTCGAGCGCGGCGACCGCATCGGCATCTTTCTTCCGCAAACACCGGAAACGGCGCTCGCGCATATCGCCGCTTATAAGCTGGGGGCCGTGGCTGTGCCGCTGTTCGCCCTGTTCGGCATGGAGGCGCTCCAGTATCGCTTGTCCAACTGCGGCGCCACCGCGCTGGTCACGGATCGCCAGGGCCTGGAGAAGATTCGCTCGATTCGCGATACCTTGCCCCACCTGAAGACGATCTATTGCATCGACGCGACAGCTTCCGATACCGATGCCTGCGATTTCTGGCAACAGCTGCAAGCCGAAGCGGATGCGTTTGAGCCAATCGACACGTCAGCGGACGACCCGGCCGTCATCATCTACACCTCCGGCACGACCGGCAAGCCCAAAGGCGCACTGCACGCGCATCGCGTGCTGCTGGGGCATCTGCCCGGCGTCGAGATGTCGCATGAATTTTTCCCGGAGCACGCGCGGCTGATGTGGACGCCGGCCGACTGGGCCTGGATCGGCGGCCTGCTCGATGTGCTGCTGCCCGCCTGGCATCATGGCGTGACCGTGCTGGCCCGCCGCTTCGAAAAGTTCGACGGCGAGGCGGCATTCGATCTGATGGCCCGCCACGGCGTCACGCACACCTTTCTGCCGCCGACCGCCCTCAAGATGATGCGCGCAGTCAAGGATCCGCAACGCTGGCGCTTGTCGCTGCGTGCCGTCGCCAGTGGCGGCGAGTCGCTCGGCGAAGAGCTGATCGAGTGGGGGCAGGCCGCGCTGGGCGTCACCATTAACGAGTTCTATGGGCAGACCGAATGCAATGTGGTGCTGTCGTCGTGCTCGTCGCTGTTTCCACCCAGCATCGGCTCGATCGGCAAAGCAGCGCCCGGACACCAGGTACGGATCGTCGACGACGCCGGCGAAGTATTGCCGGTCGGGACCGAAGGCAATATCGCCGTGCGCGCCCCCGATCCGGTGATGTTTCTCGGTTACTGGGACAATCCCGACGCCACTCGTGCGAAATATGCCGGCGACTATTTGATCACCGGCGATCTTGGCGTGGAGGATGCGGACGGTTTCATCCGGTTCATTGGGCGCAACGACGATGTCATCACCAGCGCCGGCTATCGCATCGGCCCGGGACCGATCGAAGATTGCCTGCTCGGTCATCCGGCCGTGCGCATGGCGGCCGTGATTGGCGTTCCCGATCGCGAACGCACCGAGATCGTCAAGGCATTCGTGGTGCTGAACCCCGACTACAAGCCGAGCGATGCGCTGGTCAAGGAAATTCAAATGCACGTCAAGACGCGTCTGGCCGCGCACGAGTACCCGCGCGAGGTCAGTTTCGTCGATGCGCTGCCGATGACGACTACCGGCAAGATCATTCGCCGAGCCCTGCGCGAGGCGGCTGGCGACGCGAAGACGTAACGCGCGCGCCGACGCTCAGAACAGGTCCAGTTGCGCGCTGTGTGCATCGGGCCGGCGAAACCGCGTCGCGTCCAGCTGACGGCGTGCCATGTTCAAGCCATTGCGCCGGCACGCCAACTCGAAACGCCGGCGCACCAGTTCCGCATATTGGCCGGTGCCGCGCATGCGGCTGCCAAAATTTGCGTCGTTATGGCGACCGTCCCGGACTTGCTCGATGAGGCTCATTACATGCGCCGCGCGTGAGGGGAAGTGAGCGTGCAGCCACTTGACGAACAGGTCATGAACCTCGAGCAGCAAGCGCAACATCACGTAACCGGCGCCCTCCGCCCCGGCCTGGGCCGCGACCTCGAGCACGCGCTCGATGTCATAGTCGTTGAGCGCCGGAATGATCGGCGCGACGATCACGCCGGCCGGCACGCCCGCCTGCGCGAGCCGGCGAATCGCCTCGATGCGGCGCCCCGGCGTATTGGCGCGAGGCTCCAGTAGCCGCGCGAGATCGGCGTCCAGCGTGCCCACCGACAGGAACACCCGTACCAAACCCTTGCCCGCCATGCGCGAGAGAATATCGAGGTCGCGCACGACCAGCGCCGACTTGGTGGTGATGCCGACGGGGTGATTGAAGTCTTCCAGCACCTCGAGTATCGAGCGCGTAATGGCAAGCCCGCGCTCGATCGGCTGGTAGGGATCGGTATTGGCGCCGAGCGCGAGTATCGCGGGCCGATAGTTCGGCTTGCTCAACTCCACGCGCAACAGTTCCGCGGCGTTGCGCTTGGCGTATAACTCCGTCTCGAAATCGAGCCCCGGCGAGAGCCCGAGATAAGCATGCGTCGGCCGAGCGAAACAATAGATGCAGCCATGTTCGCAGCCACGATATGGGTTGATCGACCGGTCGAACGGCACGTCCGGCGAGTTGTTGCGGGAAATGATGCGGCGGGCGATTTCGTCGGTGACATGTGTCTTGAACTGCACCACATGCTCGTGAGCCGCATTGGCGGATTCGATCGTCTCGTCGGGCTCTCGTGACCAGGCGCTAAAACGTTCAACCTGGTTGGACGTGGCGCCTCGCCCTTTGAGCGCGGCAGTTGGCTGATCGGAGGAAGGCATGACGACCCCTTGAGTACTGTATATTTATACAGTATATCGCTTCCTCCATCGCTTGGCAGGGCGTCGGGAATTTCGCGCCCTGTTTGCCTTACTCTTGCGCGTCGATCACGAGCGTCTCTTTGATTTCTTCCATCACGACGTAACTTTTGGACTGCACCGCGCCGGGCAGCTGCAGCAGGATGTCGCCCAGCAGCTTGCGGTATTCCGACATCTCCCGGATGCGCGCCTTGATCAGGTAGTCGAAATCGCCCGACACGAGATGACACTCGAGCACCTCGGAAATGCGCAGCACCTCGCGGCGAAACTGCTCGAACATATTGCCCGATTTGTGATCCAGCGTGATTTCGACAAACACCAGCAACGTGGCACCCAGCGCGACCGGATTGACCCGTGCGTAATAGCCGGTGATCACACCGTCGCGCTCCATGCGCTTGACTCGCTCGATACACGGCGTGATCGACAGGCCGACCTGCTCGGCGAGGTCTTTCATCGAGATGCGCCCGTCGCGCTGCAGGATCGTCAGGATGCGTCGATCCAGTTTGTCGAGCGTGCGCACGGACTGCTGCTGGATTCTCATTATTTTTTCCCGAAAACAGAAAATCTACATGAACAATTACTACTTAATACTCAATAGTATAGCGATTATTAATACCAATTTTTAAATTTACAGCATCGGAGCATACTATGCGGGTGGTCATTCTCGGTAGCGGCGTTATTGGCACCGCCAGCGCTTTCTATCTCGCACAGGCTGGCCATCAGGTCACTGTCCTCGACCGCCAGCCCGGCCCCGCCCTGGAGACCAGTTTCGGCAATGCCGGACAGATTTCTCCGGGTTATGCGTCACCCTGGGCCGCCCCGGGCATCCCGCTCAAAGCAGTCAAATGGCTGTTTCAGGCCCACGCGCCGTTGGCCATTCGCGCCGACGGATCGCTGTTCCAATTGCGCTGGCTCTACCATATGCTGCGCAACTGCACTGCCAGCCGCTATGCGGTCAACAAGGAACGCATGGTGCGCCTGGCCGAGTACAGCCGTGACTGCTTCCGCGCCCTGCGCGCCGAAACCGGCATCGAATACGAGGGGCGCCAGCAAGGTACGTTGCAGTTGTTCCGTACCCAGGCGCAGCTTGACAACGCGGCGCGCGACATCGCCGTGCTCGAGCAGGCCGGCGTGCCCTTCGAACTGCTCTCGCCCGCCGAACTGGCACGGGCCGAGCCGGCGCTGGCTGCCGTCAGCCACAAGCTGACGGGTGGCCTGCGCCTGCCCAATGACGAAACCGGCGACTGCCAATTGTTCACCACGCGCCTGGCCGCGATGGCCGAGGATCTGGGCGTGCAATTTCGCTATGACACACCGATCGATGCACTGCTGACCAACGGCGACCAGATCAGCGGCGTCGTCTCGGGCCAGCAAGTCATCAAGGCCGACGCCTATGTGGTTGCGCTCGGCTCCTATTCGACGCCATTCCTGCGCGGCATCGTCGATATCCCCGTCTATCCTCTCAAGGGATATTCGATCACCGTACCCATCGCCGACGAACGCGCCGCTCCGGTGTCGACCGTGCTGGATGAAACCTACAAGATCGCGATCACACGTTTTGACGATCGCATCCGGGTGGGCGGCATGGCCGAGGTCGTCGGCTATGACAAACGCCTCAAGCCACAACGGCGCGCCACGCTCGAGATGGTCGTCAATGATCTGTATCCCGGCGCAGGCAACACCGCCGAGGCCAGTTTCTGGACGGGTTTGCGGCCGATGACGCCAGACGGCACGCCGATCGTCGGCGCCACGCCGGTAAAGAATCTGTTCCTGAACACCGGGCATGGCACGCTCGGCTGGACCATGTCGTGCGGCTCGGGCCAGCTCCTGGCCGATCTGATCTCGGGCCGGCGTCCGGCGATCGCTGCGGACGACCTGTCGGTCGCCCGTTACCTGAGTGAGCCTGCCGACACACGGCAACCTGCTTATGCCTGATACGCGAACGGCGCTCTCGAGCGCCGTTTTTTATTCAACCGCTTCACCCAAGCACGACACGATAGGAGACAGCCATGAAAATCGGCGTACCCAAGGAGATCAAGAACAATGAGTTCCGCGTCGGCATGACCCCAGGCGCGGTGCGCGAAGTAGTCGCGCATGGTCACGAAGTCTGGATCGAGAGCCATGCCGGCGACGGTATCGGCATGGACGATCAGGCTTACGTCGCCGCTGGTGCCCACATTGCTCCAAGCGCGGCGGACGTTTTCGAGCGCGCGGAATTGATCGTCAAAGTCAAGGAACCACAAGCCGTCGAACGCGCACGGCTGAGGCCGGAGCAAACGCTCTTTACCTACTTGCACCTGGCGCCCGACCCCGAGCAAACGGCCGACCTGGTCAAGAGCGGGGCAACGTGCATCGCTTATGAGACCGTGACCTCTTCCCAAGGGGGGCTGCCGCTGCTGGCGCCGATGTCCGAGGTCGCGGGTCGCATGGCTGTTCAGGCGGGCGCCACCGCGTTGGAAAAATCGCATGGCGGCCTGGGGTTGCTGCTCTCCGGCGTGCCGGGCGTGGAACCCGGCAAAATCGTGATTCTCGGCGGCGGCGTGGTCGGCTCGAATGCCGCCACCATCGCCTGCGGCATGGGAGCTGAAGTGGTGGTGATCGACCGCTCGGTGGACGTCCTGCGGCGGCTATCCGCGCAGTTCGGCGGGCGCATCAAGACGGTTTATTCGACCCGCCACGCGATCGAACAGCATCTGCGTGACGCCGATCTGGTGATCGGCGGTGTGCTCATTCCGGGGGCCGCGGCGCCAAAGCTGATTACGCGCGACATGCTGGGCCTGATGCAGCGCGGCGCAGTGATTGTCGACGTGGCAATCGATCAGGGCGGCTGCTGCGAAACCTCGCGCGCGACCACGCACGCCGATCCGGTGTATGTCGTCGACGACATTGTGCATTATTGCGTCGCCAATATGCCCGGCGGGGTACCCCGCACATCAACGAAGGCGCTCAACAACGTGACATTGCCGTTTATTCTTCAGCTCGCTGGGCAAGGCGTGCGCGGCGCTCTCGAAGCCAACCCGCATCTGCTCAACGGCCTGAACGTCGCCAATGGCGCAGTGACCAACGCGGAAGTCGCGCAGGCGTTGAACTATCAGTACCGAGCACCCTTGAGCGCCATCGCCCATTTACCGCGGCCGGCCTGAGCGGGCGCGAGTGTACCGCCGAGGTCGCGGCGGTTGCCGCGGCCTCCTGCATTGCTCTCGATAACGAAGAATCAGAACTGTGCTTCGGCCAGTGCCAGCACGTCCTCGCTGCCCTCGATGATGGAGGTGGCCAGACCCGGCGCCTGCGTCAACACGTGATCGGCGAAAAAGCGCGCGGTGACTTGCTTCGTACCATAAAACGCCTTGTCCTCGTCGAGTCTGCGCTGCGCCGCGAGGAACGCGCGACCCAATTGCCAACCGGCCAGTACGATGCCGGCGAGTTTCAGGTATGGCACGCTGCCGGCAAAGACGGTGTTGGGCTGCGACTTGGTCTGGGTGACCACGAAGTCGACCACGCGCAGCAATGCCTGCCGACCCGCCGCCAGACGCCGTCCGATGGCCGCGCCGGCCTCGCCCTGGGCCGTCAATTGTGCCTCGGTCGCTTCGATTTCGGCACACAGCGCCCTGGCCGCGGCGCCACCGTCACGCACCGTCTTGCGCCCCACCAGGTCATTGGCCTGAATGGCCGTGGTGCCTTCGTAAATCGTCAGAATCCTTGCATCGCGATAATATTGCGCCGCACCGGTTTCTTCGATGAACCCCATGCCGCCGTGCACTTGCACGCCGAGGCTGGTGACCTCCAGCGACATCTCGGTGCTCCATCCCTTGACGATCGGCACGAGATATTCATAGATCGCCGCATTGTCGCGCCGCACCTGGGCATCGGGGTGATGGTGCGCCATGTCGCACGCGCCGGCCGCCGCATAAGCCAGTGCCCGCGCGCCCTCGATCTGGGCGCGCATGGCCATCAGCATGCGCTTGACATCCGGGTGGTGCACAATGGTGACCGCCTCGCGCGCCGAGCCGTCGACCGGCCGGCTTTGCACCCGCTCACGGGCGTAAGCCACGGCCTTCTGATAGGCGCGATCCGCGATCGACACGCCCTGCATGCCGACGGCAAAACGGGCGGCGTTCATCATGATGAACATATACTCGAGCCCGTGATTGAGTTCGCCGACCAGATAGCCCTTGGCGCCGCCATGATCACCGAATTGCAACACTGCCGTCGGGCTCGCCTTGATGCCCAATTTGTGTTCGATCGACACGCAATGAACGTCATTGCGCGCGCCCAGGGAGCCATCGTCGTTGACCAGGAACTTGGGCACGATAAACAGCGAAATACCTTTTACGCCCTCCGGTGCGTCGGGGGTTCGCGCCAGCACCAGATGGACGATGTTCTCGGCCATATCGTGCTCGCCATAGGTGATGAAGATCTTGGTGCCGAACAACTGGTAGCTGCCGTCGGCTTGCGGTTCGGCACGCGTGCGCACCAGCGCCAGATCGGAGCCGGCCTGCGGCTCGGTGAGATTCATGGTGCCGGTCCATTGCCCCGACAACAGGCGCGGCACATAAAGCTGCTGCTGCGCCGCGCTGCCAGCGGTCAGCAGGGCCTCGACGGCGCCGTCGGTGAGCAGCGGACAGAGCGCGAACGAAAGATTCGCGGCATTGAGCATCTCGTTGCAGGCGGTCGCCACCAATTTCGGCAGCCCCTGCCCCCCGTAAGCCTGCGGGTGCAGCACGCCCTGCCAGCCAGCTTCACCGAACTGGCGGAACGCCTCCTTGAAGCCAGGAGTCGTGCGAACCTCGCCGTCCTGCCAGGTACTCGGGTTTTTGTCACCAGTGACGTTCAGCGGCGCGACGACCTCCTGATTGAACTTGGCGGCCTCCTCCAGCACCGCCTGCACCGTTTCCGGCGTGGCATCCTCGAAGCCGGGCAATGCCGCTACTTGCGCCAGTCCGGCCAATTCGTTCATGACAAACAACATTTCCTTAACAGGCGCTTGATAGCTCATGGCCGTCTCCTTTGACATTAAAAATCTGTTGTTCTGCGGGATGCACGCCGCGCGAGACCGTGAAAAAAGGGCGCAGGAAATTGCCGTGCGCCCTTGCTTCTTGCTTTACCTACCCGGGTGTTCTCGCGTAGCTCAGCCCAACGCGCCGATCAGCTCCGGCACCACGGTGAACAGATCGCCCACCAGGCCGTAGTCGGCCACCGAGAAGATCGGCGCCTCCGGATCCTTGTTGATCGCCACGATCACCTTCGAATCCTTCATGCCGGCCAAATGCTGGATCGCGCCCGAAATCCCCACCGCGATGTACAACTGGGGCGCGACAATCTTGCCGGTCTGCCCGACCTGATAATCGTTGGGCACGTAGCCCGCGTCGACCGCCGCGCGCGAGGCGCCCAGCGCCGCGTTCAGCTTGTCCGCCAGCGGCTCGAGCACCTTCGTGTAGTTCTCGCCCGAACCCAGCCCGCGACCGCCCGAGACGATGATCTTGGCCGAGGTCAGCTCCGGCCGGTCCAGCTTGGTGACTTCGCGCCCCACGAAGCGCGACAGGCCCGCATCGGCCGCCGCCGCCACGTTCTCGATGGCCGCGCTGCCGCCTTCGGCCGCCGCCGCATCGAACCCCGTGCTGCGCACCGTGATGACCTTCACCGGGTCGGCGCTTTGCACCACCGCCAGCGCGTTGCCCGCATAGATCGGCCGCTCGAACGTGTCCGCGCTCTCCACCCGGGTGATGTCCGAGAGTTGCGCGACGTCGAGCAGCGCCGCCACGCGCGGCGCGATGTTCTTGCCGTAGGCCGTGGCCGGCGCGAGGATGTGGCTGTAACCCTGGGCGATCGCCAGCACTTGGGCAGCGACGTTCTCCGCCAGCCCGTCGGCCAGATGCGGCGCATCGGCCACCAGCACCTTGCTTACCCCGGCGATCCTGGCCGCCTGCTGGGCCGCGCCGCTGCAATTGGCGCCCGCCACCAGCAGGTGCACTTCGCCTCCGCACTGCGCCGCTGCGCTCACCGTGTTCAGCGTGGCGGCCTTGATGCTCTGATTGTCGTGTTCTGCAATTACAAGAATGCTCATGACGGCTTCCCTCACAATACCTTGGCTTCGTTCTTCAGCTTGTCGACCAGCGTGGCCACGTCGGGCACCTTGACCCCGGCGCTGCGCTTGGCGGGCTCGCTCACCTTGAGGGTTTTCAGGCGCGGCGCGACGTCCACCCCGAGCGCCTCGGGCGTCACCGTCTCCAGCGGCTTTTTCTTGGCCTTCATGATGTTGGGCAGCGTCACGTAGCGCGGCTCGTTCAGGCGCAGATCGGTGGTGATCACCGCGGGCAGATTCAGCGCCAGCGTCTCGAGCCCGCCGTCGACCTCGCGCGTGACTTGCGCCTGGCCGTCGGCCACCACTACCTTGGAGGCGAAGGTCGCCTGCGGCAGGCCGGCGAGCGCGGCCAGCATCTGGCCGGTCTGGTTGCTGTCGTCATCGATCGCCTGCTTGCCCAGGATCACCAGTTGCGGCTGCTCCTTGTCGACCAGCGCCTTGAGCAGCTTGGCTACGGCCAACGGCTGCAGTTCCTCGCCCGACTCGACCAGGATCGCGCGGTCCGCACCGATCGCCAGCGCCGTGCGCAGCGTCTCCTGGCATTGCGTGGCGCCGCACGACACGGCAATCACTTCGGTTGCCACGCCCGCTTCCTTCAGCCGCACCGCCTCTTCCACCGCGATTTCGTCGAACGGGTTCATCGACATCTTCACGTTGGCAATGTCAACCCCGCTGCCGTCGCTCTTGACGCGGACCTTGACGTTGTAATCCACCACCCGCTTGACTGGTACCAGAATTTTCATCAACTTCCTCCACAATGGTATTCACATCATTCCAGCGCCATTATAACCACAGGCATAATGATGCAAATTGCGGTGTTTTTTGCGCTTCTGATGAGATTGGCGCAGCAAATTCGCCTCGAACGATCGTGCTATTTTAATGGAAAACCGGCAAATTCCTACCTCGATTTTGGGATTTTTCCTCTAGTGCCGTGCTCGCGCTCAACGCAGAGACTATGATCGAATAGCGGCTTTAAAGCTTCGCCGCGCCCATCATGCTCCATACCGCTTACGAATTGCACGGCAGCGACGGTCTGCCCTTGTTCGCCCAATCGTGGCAAGCGCCCGATGGCGCGCCGCGAGGGGTTATCGCACTGGTGCATGGTATGGGCGAGCATAGCGGCCGATATGCCAAACTGGCGGAATATCTCGGCCAGCATGGCTTCGCCACCTACGCCTACGATTTGCGTGGTCACGGGCGCTCCGGCGGCCCACGAGTATATGTCGACAAGTTTGACGAATATCTTAGTGATACCGACGTTTTTCTGACCGACTTGCGACGTCGGTGCGGTCCGACACCGGTGTTTCTGGTAGGCCACAGCATGGGAGGCACGATTGCTGCGCTATACGTGATAACGCGCCAGCCGGCGCTGCGCGGACTGGCGCTGAGCAGCCCTGCCGTTGAACTCGGCGCGGACATTCCCAAAGCACTGATCGTCGCCGGACGCTGGCTGGCCCGGGCGCTGCCTCGGCTGCCGGTACGCAAGATCGACGCTCGCCTGATATCGCGCGACCCGGCCGTCATCGCCCAAGCGGCGAGCGACCCGCTTAACCATTACGGCGGCACGCCAGCACGCACCGGCGCGGAACTGCTCAACGCCATGTCCAGAGTGCTGGCTGCTTGCCGCACGTTGCGCACGCCCATGTATATCTTCCACGGCACCGAGGATCGCCTGACCTCGCCTTCCGGCAGCCAGGCGTTGTATGCCGGCTCGGCCTCGCTCGACAAGACGCTGCGCCTGTATCCCGGCAGCTACCACGAAACCATGAACGACCTCGACCAGGAACAGGTTTTGCAGGAACTGGCCGACTGGCTGGTGGCGCATTCGCCGCGCACCGCGTCGGCGGCTTAAGACACAAAACCCTTTGCCCTTACCGGCTTTCTGGCTAAAGGCGGGCGATCGCGGTGCGCGGACTATACTCCAAGAATGACCATTGGAGCCCGTCTTATGAGCGATCCGGAGAAATTTTCCGCGCAGCGCATTACACAGATTAAATTCTGGATGCCGAATCTGTTTACTTTCAAAACGACGCGGCCGGCCAGCCTGACCTTTACCCCTGGCCAGTTTGTCAGGTTGGGGCTGCACAAAGAAGATGGCAGCGAAGTCTGGCGTGCATATTCTTTTGTCAGCGCTCCCGACGAAGAAAATTTGGAGTTCTATTCAATCGTCGCCCCCGACGGCGAGTTCAGCCCGCGGTTGGCCAGGATGCGCACAGGCGACGAATTGCTGGTGGCGCATACTGCCTTTGGCTTTTTGACACTGGATCGCTTCGAAGATGGCCGGGATCTCTGGCTGCTTGCGACCGGCACCGGACTCGCCCCGTATATTTCGATGCTGCGAACCCAGGAACCCTGGCATCGCTTCGAGCGGATCTTCCTGGTGCATAGCGTGCGTCTGGCCGCGGACCTGACCTACCGTGACGAGATCGAAGACTTGGCGCGTCGCAACGGGCCGCAGACCCATACCGCCGAGTTGCGCTACGTGGCAACGGTCACACGGGAGAAGGCGCCCGACACGCTTGGCGGGCGCATCACGCAACTTATCGAAAACGGCGCGCTGGAACAGGCGGCGGGCGCCACGCTCTCACCGCAGCATTCACGCATCATGGTGTGCGGCAATCCAGAAATGGTGCGCGATACGCGCAAACTGCTCACCGGCATGGGTTATGCGGTGAGCCGCTCGGCGACGCCTGGCCCACTCGCGCTCGAAAATCAATGGTGAGCGCTCGCGCACCGATCAGTCGCGGGACCAGTGCGGCGGGCGTTTTTCGATGAAGGCTTGAACACCCTCGAGGGCGTCGCCGGCCATCATGTTGCAGGCCATCGTCTGCCCGGCCAGTTGATACGCGGCTTCGATGCCGGTCTCCAGCTGGCGATAGAACAGGCCCTTGCCGGCGGCCACGGCAACCGCCGGCTTGGCGCAGATCGTTCGGGCCAGCGCCCCCAATTCGTCGTCGAGTTTATCCAACGATACGACGCGATTGACAAGACCCCGCTCACGCGCGGTATTGGCATCGATGAATTCGCCGGTGAGCAGCATTTCCATCGCCTGCTTGCGCGACACGTTTCGGCCGAGCGCCACGCTGGGGGTGGCGCAAAACAGGCCGTAGTTGATGCCAGAGACGGCAAATCGCGCGACGTCGGCCGCGACCGCGAGGTCGCACATGGCGACCAGCT
The DNA here is from genome assembly GCF_001931675.1 of Pandoraea thiooxydans. Taxonomy (NCBI): domain Bacteria; kingdom Pseudomonadati; phylum Pseudomonadota; class Betaproteobacteria; order Burkholderiales; family Burkholderiaceae; genus Pandoraea; species Pandoraea thiooxydans. The sequence goes on from NZ_CP014839.1 coordinate 2,817,785, forward strand.
GGCATCCGGCAGCCGTCGCCAACCCATGCACGCGGGCAATCACGGGCTGAGGCAGACGCTGAATCGTCAGCATCAGGCGGCTGCATTGCGCAAACAGTGTCTGATAATAGGTCAGCGACGGCGCAGCGCGCATCTCCTTGAGGTCATGCCCGGCGCAAAATGCCGGACCGGCACCGCCGAGAATCACCACCCGCACCGATTCGTCGACCGCGATTGCTTCCAGGGCCCGCTGCAGCGCATCCAGCATCGCCTCGGACAACGCGTTGAATTGGCGCGGCCGGTTCAAGGTCAGCGTCACCACTCCGTGGGCATCGCGCGTTTGCAGCAGCAAAGGAGCGTCCGGTTGGGCTTCCTGATTCATTGCTCAACTCCTTGTTGTGAGACCGGTCGACAGGCCGGCTACAGGTCGGCCAGCACCCTCAAATGCGCAACGACACTGCGGCCGAGCGCCGACAGGTTGTATCCGCCCTCCAGACAGCTGACGATGCGCCCATGGGCGTGTCGCTGCGCAACGGCCTTGACTTGCGCCGTGATCCAACTGAAATCCGCCTCGGTAAGGGCAAGGCCGCCAAGGTCATCGTCGCGATGCGCGTCGAAGCCCGCCGAGATGAAGATCATCTGAGGCTTGAATTCCTCCAGGCGCGGCAGCCAGGTCAGGTCGATCATTTCGCGCACTTCCAACCCGCCGGTGCGCGCCGGCACCGGCACGTTGACCATATTGGGGGCTGGATTTTCGGTGCCGCTGTATGGGTAAAACGGATGCTGGAAAATGCTGCACATGAGCACCCGGGACTCTCCGGCAAAAGCGGCTTCGGTGCCGTTGCCGTGGTGCACGTCGAAATCGACGATGGCGACCCGCTGCAGGCCATGGACGTCAAGCGCATGACGCACCGCAACCGCGATATTGTTCAGCAGACAAAACCCCATGGCGGTACCTGGGGTCGCGTGATGTCCGGGCGGTCGAATGCTGCAGAATGCGTTCTCCAGCTCGCCGGCGAGCACCGCGTCGGTCGCGGCAACCGCCGCGCCAGCGGCCCGTCGGGCAGCTGTTAGCGAATGCGAGTTGAGCACCGTATCGCCGTCGATCGCAAAGTAGCCGCTCTTCGGCGCGTTGGCCGACAGGAAATCCCAGTGAGCAGCCGTGTGCGCCCGCAGAATGTCCGCTTCCGCCACCAGCGGCGCTTCGCGCCGCTCCAGCAGGCCGTCGATGCGCCCGGCGATCAACTGGTCTTCAATGGCCTGCAGGCGGGCAGGGCATTCCGGATGCCATTCACCCATTTCATGGAGCACGCAGTCCGGGTGCGTGTAAAAGCCGGTCGCCATACGAAAATCTTTGTCTCGATCTGTTTAAATCGCTGCGCGGCCAGTCTCCGGGCGCGGCAGCCTCTTTTGCTATTATCCGCCCGTTCGCTTCACGGCTGGCAACTGGGGGAATCTGCGGATTAAGGTATCACAGGTTCACTCGGTTATACTGCACGCATTGCTTTCCCCCGGCCCGACTCTCGCCTGACCGTATGAAAAATCCGCTAAGGACTCCTCACGTGGACAAGCTGGCTCGCATTGTTGCCAACGTTTCGCTTTCGTTCCTGTTTGCCTTCGCCGCTGTCGTCCTGGCGCCTGCCCACGCGCATGCGACCCCGAGAAACGACCGGACGAACAATTCGCTGGAGGAGGAAATCGTACCCCAGCATTACGCCAACAACCCGGACGTCGACGCGTTCATTGCCGATCTGGTGGCGCGCGACGGATTCGACGGCGCGGCGTTGAAACGGCTGTTCTCGCAAGTCGATTATTCCCAGACGGCAGCGCGGCTGGTCGCGCCGCCGCCAGTGCCGACCCCGAAGAACTGGAGCGCATATCAGTCACGTCTGGTCGATTCCATTCGCATCAATGACGGCGTCCAGTTCTGGCAGGACAATGATGCCACCTTGAAACGAGCGGCCGAACAATTTGGTGTGCCCCCGAGCATTATTGTTGCCATTATCGGCGTCGAAACCGTCTACGGTCGGCACATGGGCAACTTCCGCACGATCGACGCGCTGACGACCCTGGCCTTCGACTATCCGCAGACGAAGAACCGGGACGACCGCATGACAATGTTTCGCAAGCAGCTGGAAAATTTCTTGGTCTGGACCCGCGAACGCAATGTCGATCCGCTGTCGGTCTATGGGTCATATGCTGGTGCCATCGGCATTCCTCAATTCATGCCGACCAGCCTGATCAACTATGCAGTCGATTACGACGGCGATGGCAAGATCGACCTCGCGCACAGCGCTGCCGACGCAATCGGCAGCGTCGGCAATTTCCTGATGCAGCATGGCTGGGAACGCGATCAGCCGGTGATTTGGCATATCGCGAGCGACCCTGGCAGCCAGGGGCTGGCGCAAGCGGGCGCGGATGGGCAGGCCAAACCGCATTGGACGCTGGGTAATTTCCTCAAGGCGGGCATCGAGATGAACGAGCCCGGCCTGAACCTCGCCGCGCAGAGCAACACTCCGGTGTTGGTCATCGATTTACCGACACCCGACCAACCCACTCAGTACTTCCTGGGGCTGCAGAATTTCTACGTCCTCACGCGCTATAACCGCAGTTTTTTCTATGCGATGGCGGTGTATGACCTGGCCCAGGCAATCAAGGCGGCCAAAGCACCCTGAAAGGCCTGAACCGAGGCGCGCGATAAAGTAAATTCGCGCGCCGGCAAGCATTGACAGCTCAACGATAGCGCGGCGGTGAAGCGGGGCTCAGGCAGGAAATACGCCGGTCGACAGATAGCGGTCGCCACGATCGCATACGACGAAAACGATCGTCGCATTCTCGACTTCCCGCGCAATACGCAATGCAATCGCGCAGGCCCCTGCAGCGGAAATACCACAAAAAATGCCTTCCTCCGCAGCCAGCCGTCGCGCCATGACCTCGGCTTCGGCCTGGGTAACGGACTCGGTACGATCAACCCGATTTCTGTCGAAAATTTTCGGCAGATAGGCTTCCGGCCATTTGCGGATGCCGGGAATCCGCGACCCTTCCGCAGGCTCGGCGCCAACGATCTGAATGGCTGCGTTTTGTTCCTTCAGATACTGCGATACGCCCATGATCGTACCGGTCGTGCCCATGGCAGAGATGAAGTGCGTGATGTTTCCACCAGTGTCCCGCCAGATTTCCGGGCCAGTCGTTTCATAGTGAGCCAGCGGATTGTCCGGATTGGCAAATTGATCGAGAATCACACCTTTGCCGTCTTTTTCCATTTGATTCGCCAGATCGCGGGCGTATTCCATGCCCCCCTTGACCGGCGTCAGAATGATCTGCGCGCCATACGCTGCCATGCTCTGCCGGCGCTCGATCGACAAGTCTTCCGGCATGATGAGAATCATTTTGTAACCGCGTATGGCGGCAGCCATTGCCAGCGCAATACCGGTGTTGCCGCTGGTCGCCTCGATCAGCGTATCGCCCGGCTTGATCCGGCCACGGGCTTGTGCATGCTTGATCATCGATAACGCCGGACGGTCCTTGACCGACCCTGCCGGATTATTTCCTTCAAGCTTGCCCAGAATCACGTTGTTGCGGCGACGCGCCTCCTCGTCCGGCAAGCGCACCAGTTGCACCAGAGGGGTATTGCCGATCGTGTCTTCAATGGTTTTGTAAGTCATTGCACAAAGCTCGCGAGCATAGGGAGTGCTTGCATTCTAAACCACGGCGGAGCGCGGTGCTGCAGCTCGGTCCGGACGGTTGCCCACCCGCTCATCGGGGAAATAAAAAACCGCCGAAGGCGGGGGCCAAGGGCGGTTCTTTGGAAATGCAAGAAATCGCTACTTCTGCGCGGGTTTGCCGGCGGGCGTGGTAGCTGCGCCTTCATGCGCGGCGTTTTTCTTGGCCGCCTTGTCAGCCGAATGAGCGTTGCCTTTCGCGTCGCCATGCTTGCTTGCTGTCACTGGCGCCGCCTTCCTGTCGCCGAACGTCAGCCCTTCCGCCTCGAGTTTGGCAACGGATTTGCTCCCAATGCCCTTGACTCGTCTGGCAAGGTCCTCAGCGCTTTTGAACGGACCATTCTTGGTTCGTTCTTCCACGATCGCTTTTGATTTGGCTGCACCAATGCCCTTGATCGTTTCCAATTGAGCCTGGCTGGCCGTATTGACGTCAACGGCGGCCGCGGCCATACCGGAGAAAACAAAAAAAGCGACAACTGCCAGCAGTACTTTCTTCAACATAATGCGGTCCTTATCGAGATTGACCACTTTTAAAATGGGCATACGACGATGCCGTTGCCCTCCCTGTGTCAACACCCCGCACCCGCGCCATCGGCGGAGAACCGACAGCAACGGGCGCGTGGCGCAAACGCTTCCAGCTCTCGAAGGCTGTTACAGAATTATTTTGAAAGCAACCAATGACAGTACCGCTCAACGCCTTGAGCGACACTCAGGAACGGAGCGTCGTAACCCGCCGCCCTCAATTGACCGATATCGGCTTGTGTGAAGCATTGATACTTGCCACGCAATGCGTCCGGAAATGGAATGTACTCAATCAATCCGTCACGCACCAACGCTTCCAGCGGCATCGCCGGCATGCCCTGTACGCCACGTAGCGTATTGACCACGGCCATCGCAACGTCATTGAACGGCTGGGCACGGCCAGACCCCAGGTTGAAGATGCCGCTTTGCTCCGGGTGGTCGAAGAAATGCAAATTGACCTTCACGACGTCTTCGACCGATACGAAATCGCGGCTCTGCTGACCGGCGGCATACCCGCCGTATTCGCCGAACAGCTTGACCTTGCCTTCGCTGCGGAACTGGTTGAAATTGTGAAAGGCGACCGACGCCATGCGCTCCTTGTGCGCTTCGCGCGGACCGTAAACATTGAAATAGCGAAACCCTACGACCTGACTGGGCAGCTTTCCACCGGCGTTACGGGTCAGCCGCCGGACAACCTGGTCGAAAAGAAATTTCGAATACCCATAGACGTTGAGCGGCTGCTCATACTCGCGCGACTCGACGAAGGTGTCGGAGCCCCCATAGACCGCGGCCGACGACGCGTACAGCAGCGGTACGGCTTGCGCCAGACAACTGTCGAGCAGCGCACGCGTGTAGCGGAAATTGTTTTCCATCATATAGCGGCCGTCGGTTTCCATCGTGTCCGAACATGCGCCCTCGTGGAATACCGCGCGTACTTTACCGAACTCGCGCCGCGCCATACGCTCGATGAAATCGGTTTTGTCGAGGTAATCGCTGATATCGCAATCAACCAAATTGCGAAACTTGTCGGCGCGAGTCAGGTTATCGACCGCCACGATGTCGGTTTCGCCGCGCTCATTGAGTGCCTTGACAAGGTTGGCGCCGACAAAACCCGCTGCGCCGGTGACGATAATGGTCATGTCAGTTGCCTGGGAAAAGTTCTGCGTAATCGACGGTTGCCGTACCGAGCTTGCCGACGACGATACTGCCCGCCCGGTTCGCGTGCCGCACCGCGTCAGCCAGAGGCACGCCCGCTCCGACCATTGCGGCCAGCGTCGCAATCACGGTGTCGCCGGCACCCGAGACATCGTAGACTTCGCGTGCCTGAGCAGGCTCGTTCAGCACACCATCTGCGGTGAAGAGCGTCATGCCCTCCTCGGACCGGGTCAGCAGCAGCGCGTCGAGCGCGAGATCGTCGCGAAGCCTTTGCGCACGCGCCACAAGGTCGCTCTCCGAATGCCACCGCCCGACGACCTGCTGCAATTCCGCACGATTTGGGGTGAGCACGGTAGCGCCCCGGTATCTCGCATATTCGCTGCCCTTCGGGTCGACCAGGACGGGCACGCCCGCCGCTCGAGCCGTCTCGATCATGGGCTGCACGTGGGTGAGACCACCCTTGGCATAGTCGGACAACAAGACGACGTTATGTGCCGGCAGCAGCTTGCGATACCGATCGAGGACGCCGAGCAAGACCTCGTGAGTCGGCTGATTTTCGAAATCTATCCGCAGCAATTGTTGCTGGCGCGATACGATTCTCAACTTGATCGTTGTCGACAGCTCTTCATCGCGGTGGATGTGCGACGCGACGTCGCTCGCCGCCAACATGTCGGCAATGCGGTCACCCGGTTCATCCTGCCCGATCACGCAGAGCAGATCGGCTTTTGCGCCCAGCGCCGCCGCGTTGAGGGCGACGTTGGCAGCGCCGCCCAGGCGCTCCTCGTTGCGTTTCACATGCACGACGGGTACCGGTGCTTCAGGTGATATTCGGTTGACATCGCCAAACCAATACCGGTCCAGCATCACGTCCCCGACGACCAACACGTGCGCCGCCGCGAGCCGCGCGCGCGTAATGGTGCCTGAGTTAGTCATTGTCTTACTCATGAGCGTTGTGGCGCGGCAGAGCGCCCAATGGCGTAATACTCGATACCCAGTTCGCTCATGGCTTCCGGAGCGTAAAGATTACGACCGTCGAACACCAGCGGCGCCCTCATGGCCGCCTTGACGCGCTCGAAGTCGGGGCTGCGAAAAGCTTTCCATTCAGTCACAATGACCAGCGCATCGGCCCCTTCGAGTGCATCATTCTGTGATTGGGCAAAGGTGACGCGAGCCAGTAGTTCCTCTCGCCCCGCAAAATCGAGCGCCAGCACACGGCGAGCCTCGTCCATGGCAACGGGATCGTAGATCCGCACGGAAGCGCCGTGCCCCAACAGGGCGGCAATGATGCGCCGGCTCGGCGCTTCGCGCATATCGTCGGTATTGGGTTTGAATGCCAACCCCCAGATAGCGAATGACTTGCCGTCAAGGCGTTCACCCAGGCGCGCCAGGATCTTGCCAATCAGCACTTCCTTTTGCCGTTCGTTGACTGACTCGACCGACGCCAGAATCTGCAGCGGCAGGCCGTTCTCGTTCGCGGTTCGCATCAACGCCTGGACGTCCTTGGGGAAACATGACCCTCCATAGCCGCATCCGGCATAGAGGAAGTCATAGCCAATGCGCGGATCCGAACCGATGCCCAGGCGAACGTGCTCGATGTCGGCACCGACGCGATCGGCCAGGTTGGCGAGTTCGTTCATGAAGGAAATCCGCGTCGCCAGCATTGCGTTCGCGGCGTATTTAGTGAACTCGGCAGAGCGCACATCCATAAAAAACGTTCGTTCATGGTTGCGGTTGAACGGTGCATACAGCGCTTTCATCATTGCCTTGGCCTTTTGCCCGGCAACGTCGTCGCGGCAGCCCAGCACAATGCGATCGGGGCGCATGAAATCTTCCACCGCAGCGCCTTCCTTGAGGAACTCCGGATTCGATACCACGGCGAATTCTGTGTCGGCGCCACGCGCCGCCAGCTCCTTGGCAATCACGTCGGTCACCCTGTCCGCGGTTCCAACCGGGACGGTCGATTTGTCGACGACAACCTTGTACTCCTTCATGTGACGTCCAATGTTCCGTGCCGCTGCCAGCACGTACTGCAAATCTGCCGAGCCGTCTTCGTCGGGCGGCGTGCCAACGGCAATGAATTGGATCTGGCCGTGCGCTACGCTCGCTGCAATGTCGGTCGAGAACACCATACGCCCGCTGGCACGGTTGCGGTCGATGATTTCCTGCAAGCCCGGTTCGTGGATAGGTACGCCGCCACTATTCAGAATGTCGATCTTGCGCTGGTCGATGTCCAGGCAAAAAACGTCATTGCCAAGCTCGGCCAGACAGGCGCCCGTGACAAGTCCAACATAACCGGTGCCGATGATAGTAACTTTCATAGCTGCTCGATACAAATAGGATCAGGATGAAGCTGGCATGTCGGCGCGGCGGGGCACGTAGGTCTCCCATCCGCCGCACCCGGGGCATTGCCAGTAGAAAAAGCGGGCGCGAAAGCCGCACTGCTCGCAGACATAGCGCGGCAAATTTTTGGTGCGCTGGAGTAGCCACTCTCGCACCATGACCAAATCGGCTTGCTGCGACCCGCTGGCGTGTTCGTGATGCGCTGTCAGCAACTTGACGGCAGACTGCACGCTGGGCGCACGCTTCATTTCGTCTCGCACTACGGCGTAGGCCGCGTCGGGTCCATCCTGTGCCATGACTTTTTCAAACACAACCTCGGCCAGATCATCCGAAGGATGGAGCGAAAGCATGTCGCGCAGATGAACGATGCCCTCGGCAGTTCGTCCCAGCGCTTCATAGGCACGCATCAGCCGCCCCGCAGCGAATCCCACGTAGGTTGGATTCTGCCGAGGTACCTCGCTCAGGATCGCCAGCGCACCTGCCGGGTCGCCATTGTGAAGCAGCATATCGCCACGCAACAGCATCGCGCGGACATTTGCCGGGTTGACGCGCAATGCCGCCTCGATTTCGGCCGAGGCGGCTGCGGCGTCTTTTCGCTGCAATGCTTCCTGCGCCAGTTCGCAATGAAACTGGGAGATTTCCTTTTCGTACGAAGAGCCGTCGCCGTCGGCGGCCAGGCGATCGGCACACTCGAGCGCCTTGTGCCACTCCTTTTCGATCTGGTAGATCGCCAGAACACTGTGCTGGGCCTGTTTTGCGAAGCTACCGGTTTGCAGTCGCTGGAAGGCTTCCTCGGCGCGATCCAGAAGGCCGGCCTTCAGGAAATCCTGTCCGAGATCGAAAAGCGCATGCTCCTGCTCGCTAACCGGCAGATCATCGCGACTCAGCAGGTTCTGGTGAACACGGATAGCGCGCTCTGTTTCGCCACGCCGCCGAAACAGGCTGCCGAGCGCGAAATGCAACTCCGTTGTCTCGGGATCGAGTTTTGCAACCTCGATAAAAGCGTCGATCGCCTTATCGGGTTGTTCATTCAGCAGAAAATTGAGCCCGCGAAAATAAGATCGCGGTAAGTTGCTGCTCTCGGAAAGCAGGCTCTTGACGTCGAACCGGGATGCGGCCCAACCCAGCCCAAAGATCACTGGGATCGCCAGCAACCACCAGACCTCGAATTCCATTGTGGTATTTCTTTTGATAGTGTCGGTTAAACGCCGTCAGACTGGCGTTGGGTCATTCAGACGGGCGGCAGGATGGGCGGTTGCTGTTGCACCCCGCTGGCGTCCCGTTGGGCCTGTTCCAGCGCCCGGCGCGCGCGGCGCAGATCGAAGCGCTGACGCACCAGACTGGGCAGTGTCGCCAGCACCCCCATCAGCATTCCCACCACGAAGAATGCAAGGCCAATCAGAATCAGAGGCGCAGTCCATGTGTGCCCAAGAAACAGATGCAGCGGGACCTCGTCGGTATTGGCCAGCGCGAGCAGCAAAAGCACCAAAAAAATCACCAGCCGTACGATCCAAACAATCAATTTCATGTCGAAATGCTCCTGCGGCAGGTTTGAAGTACATGACAACCCGCCCTCGGGCCTGCGCCATGCAGTGTCGCCGTATTGTACCGGAAAGCCCTCGCGCGTCTCCGCACGGCAAGGCGAGCAATAGAAAACGTCCGGCGCAAAAGTAAAAAAAGCGTCAGAAGACGCTTTTTTTACTTGGAAAACCAATTGCTAGTTTTGCTCGGCCTTGTGGTCGACTCGCTCGCGCAATTCCTTGCCTGGCTTGAAGTGCGGCACGAACTTCTCCGGCACCAGCACTTTCTCGCCGGACTTGGGATTACGCCCAACCCGCGGCGGCCTCCGGTTGAGCCCAAAGCTGCCGAAACCTCGGATCTCGATACGGTGACCGCATGCCAGGGCATCGGCCATCGCATCAAGTATCGCCTTGACGGCGAAATCGGCGTCTTTGAGCACCAGTTGCGGAAATCGCGCCGCGAGCTGGTTGACCAATTCGGATTTGGTCATAAGGCTCGAACCTTATTGATTCTGGCTATCGAGCTTGGCTTTGAGTAGCGCCCCCAGATTGGTGGTGCCACTGGCAGCCGAGCTGTCCGACTGCGACTGCAGTTTCTGGATCGCTTCCTGTTGCTCGGCGGAATCCTTCGCTTTGATCGAAAGGTTGATGTTGCGCGATTTGCGATCGATATTCACGATCATCGCATTCACCGCATCGCCTTCCTTGAGGACGTTACGCGCATCTTCGACTCGATCGTGGGTGATCTCGGAGGCACGCAGATACCCTTCGACATCCTCGCCCAGGCTAACGACGGCGCCCTTCGCGTCAACCGACTTGATGACGCCGTTGACCAGCGCACCCTTGTCGTTCATCGCCACGAAATTGTTGAACGGATCGCCTTCGAGCTGCTTGATACCCAGCGAAATGCGCTCTTTCTCGACATCGATGCCCAGCACGACGGCTTCGACCTCGTCGCCCTTCTTGTACTTGCGCACGGCATCTTCGCCGGTTTCGCTCCAGGACAGATCGGACAGATGCACCAGGCCATCGATACCGCCGGGCAAGCCGATGAACACGCCGAAGTCGGTGATCGACTTGATCGCGCCCGTCAGCTTGTCGCCTTTCTTGAAGTTACGGCTGAAATCATCCCAGGGATTGGGTTTGCACTGCTTCATGCCGAGGCTGATACGACGGCGGTCTTCGTCGATCTCAAGGACCATGACTTCGACTTCGTCGCCCAACTGGACAACCTTGGACGGCGCCACGTTCTTGTTGGTCCAGTCCATTTCGGACACGTGCACCAAGCCTTCGATACCGGATTCGACTTCAACGAACGAACCGTAATCGGTAATGTTCGTGACCTTGCCGAACAGGCGGGTGCCTTGCGGGTAGCGGCGTGCGATGCCTTCCCACGGATCTTCGCCGAGCTGCTTCACGCCCAGGGAAACTCGCCCCTTTTCCTGATCGAACTTCAGAATCTTGGCCGTCACTTCCTGGCCGACGGACAGCACTTCGCTCGGATGGCGAACACGGCGCCAGGCGATGTCGGTGATGTGCAACAGGCCGTCGATGCCGCCCAGATCGACGAACGCACCGTAGTCGGTAATGTTTTTGACCACGCCCTTGACGATCGCGCCTTCCTTGAGCGTTTCCATCAGCTTGGCGCGTTCTTCGCCCTGCGTCGCCTCGATGACCGCACGACGCGACAACACTACATTGTTGCGCTTGCGATCAAGCTTGATGACCTTGAATTCGAGGGTCTTGCCTTCATACGGCGTGGTGTCCTTGACCGGACGGGTATCCACCAGCGAGCCGGGCAGGAAAGCGCGAATGCCGTTGACCATGACGGTCAGACCGCCCTTGACCTTGCCGGTGATCGTGCCGGTGACGAGTTCGCCCGATTCCAGGGCCTTTTCGAGCGACAGCCACGAAGCCAGACGCTTGGCCTTGTCACGCGACAGGACCGTATCGCCGTAGCCGTTTTCCAGGGCATCGATCGCCACGGAAACGAAATCGCCGGCCTGAACCTCGACCTCACCCTGATCGTTCAGGAATTCTTCAATGGGAATATAAGCTTCGGACTTGAGTCCCGCGTTGACAACCACGAAGTTGTGGTCGACACGCACCACTTCTGCGCTGATAACTTCGCCAGCGCGCATGTCTTGGCGGGAAAGCGACTCTTCGAACAGGGCCGCGAAAGATTCGTTTGTCGAGGTTTGCAGGTCGGACATAAAAATGGAAAATACCGTCAGGCGCGCATGTGGAACTGCGCCACAACGGGGGGTTAAAAGTTAAAAACACGCCATGAACAAAAGTTCAGGCACCTTGCGGGTACTGCGCTTGCGAGAACCATTCGAGCACCTGCGCAACAGCCTGATCGGCGGTCATGCCGGATGTATCGAGTACCCTCGCCCCTTCTGCCGGCCGCAGCGGCGCTTCTGCCCGGGTGCGATCCCGCGCGTCACGCTCCTGCAAATCCAGTAAAAGACTATCTATATTAGCAGAAAATCCTTTTTCTATCAATTGCTTATATCGCCTCTGCGCGCGCGCCTGAACGCTGGCGGTCAGAAACACCTTCAAAACCGCATCAGGAAAGACGACCGTGCCCATATCACGGCCGTCGGCGACCAGTCCCGGCGCCTTCCTGAAGCTGTGCTGAAGCGCCAGAAGAGCACGCCTTACCGCCCCATGGACGGCAATCGCCGATGCTCGATTGCCGATCGCTTCGGCACGAATCGCGTCCGTGACGTCCTCGCCCGAGAGCCACACTCGCTGCTCGCCGAAGCGCACATCCAGGGTTTCGGCCAGAACCGACAGGGCATCGGCGTCGTCCGGGGCGATGCCATGGCGGGCACTGGCCAGTGCGGTCAAGCGGTATAGCGCGCCGCTGTCGAGATAATGAAATTCCAGCGCATCGGCAACCCGGTGCGCCACCGTCCCCTTCCCCGAGGCCGTCGGCCCGTCGACGGTGATCACTGGTATCGCGCTATTGTCGCGCTCACTAACATCCATGAGATAGCAAAGTCCTGCTTGGTTTGATATTTTCAGGCGTCAAGACCCGACAATGCCGGAAGCGAGGGACGTGGCCCCGTAACCCTCGCTGGAGCACCATTGCCACGCGTCAACTTCCGGATCCCGCACCGGGACACTTTTTTGTCGCCGGATTGAGTATAGTCGGGACACCGATCGCCAGGCGAACAGAACTCTTTGCCGGGCATCGCCTTAATCGACAATGCGGCTAAATTCAGCAAAATAATCGGGAAACGTTTTTGCGACGCAACCCGGGTCGTTAATGCGCACAGGCACGCCGCCCAGGCTTGCCAGAGAAAAGCACATCGCCATGCGGTGATCATCGTAGGTATCGATTGCCGCATCGCGACGCAGCTTTGCCGGAGGCGTAATGCGCAGGAAATCGGCGCCCTCGTCGACCGCAGCACCAAGTTTGCGCAATTCCGTCGCCATGGCGGTCAGGCGATCCGTCTCCTTGACCCGCCAACTGCCGATATTTCGCAGGTAACTGGTGCCATCGGCAAACAGCGCCGCCACGGCAATTGTCATCGCCGCATCCGGGATGTGATTGAAATCCATGTCGATCGCACGCAGTTTGCCGTTTGCCGTCGAGACGCCATGCGCGACAACCGAATGTTCGCCCAGCGTAATCCTGGCACCCATTTGTTCAAGGGCGTCGACAAACCGGATATCCCCTTGAATACTGTCGCGCCCGACCCCTTCGACGGTGACCGGCCCGCCGCCTATGGCGCCCGCCGCGAGGAAATAGGATGCCGAGGACGCATCGCCTTCGACGTGAATCGTTCCAGGGCTTCGATATCCGCCTCCTTGCGCGATGCCCGGAACCGTGAACCGTTGCCATCCATCGCGCTGCACTTGCACGCCAAAACGGCTCATCAGTCGCAGGGTGATGTCGATGTACGGCTTGGAGATCAGTTCGCCGTCGACAACGATCTCAACGCCATCGCCTGCCGCGCTGAGCAGTGGAGCAGCCATCAACAGCGCGGTCAGAAACTGACTCGAGACGTCACCTCGCACCCGAATCGGCACTTGGTGCAGTTGCACATCGGCCGCATGGATATGCAATGGCGGGAAGCCGGGCTGGCCCGTGTAGTCGATACGAGCGCCGATCTGCCGCAAACCGTCCACCAGATCGCCGATCGGCCGCTCGTGCATGCGCGGCACGCCGGAGAGGCGATAGTCGCCTCGATTGAGTGCCAGGGCGGCGGTCAGCGGCCGTATCGCGGTTCCCGCGTTGCCCATGAAAAGAGTCGCCTGCTTGACCGGAAAATCGCCGCCCGCGCCGTGCACCACCGTGCTGCCGTCACCCGGTTGGTCCCACCGAACACCCAGCGTGCGCAAAGCCTCGAGCATGACGTGGGTGTCGTCCGACGCCAGCAGGTCATGCACCACGGTCACGCCCTGGCTCAACGCTGCCAGAAGCAAGACGCGATTGGAAATGCTTTTCGAGCCAGGCAACTTGATCGTGCCGGAAGCCTTCGAGAACGGACCGAGATCGAGGAAGTTCGTCATTTTTCTTGCTGCCTTCCCCAGTCCAGACGCGCCTGACTGGCGCGCGAAAATACGCGCTCGAGCGCGGCGCCATCTGCCGCCGCCAGCATGCGCCGCATGTCTTGCAACATCGCCATATATCCGTCGATTTCACCCAACAGAGGGGCCCTGTTGGCGAGGCAAATATCACGCCACATCTCTGGGTTCGATGCGGCAATGCGCGTGAAGTCGCGAAACCCGGCTCCCGCGTTGTCCAGCTTCAGATCGGCGTACGAGCTGTCCAGGATTTGCGCGACCAGCGCATAGGAGAGAATATGGGGCAGATGGCTGACCGCCGCGAACACGGCATCATGCTGCTCAGCCGTCATATGCTTGACCAGCGCACCGGCAGCACACCACATCTGCTCGATGCAAGTGACGTCCGCCGGACGATTTTCCGGCAATGGACATAAAATCGCCCGCTTGCCGCGGTACAACCCGGCCTGGGCCGCATCGACACCGCTCAGCTCCCCGCCGGCGATCGGATGTGCCGGCACGAAACGCCAGGCATCAGCCCCCAGCGCGGCATACGCCGCAGCGACCGCATCCCCCTTGGTACTGCCGGCATCGGTAACGATCGTGCCGCCACGCAAGTGCGGTGCCATGGCGCGCAACAAGACCGGCGTCTGAGCCACCGGCGCAGCCAGAACGATGATATCGGCATCCGCCAGGGCCGACTCGATCGACTCGGCGATGTCGTCGATAACGCCGAGCGCCAGCGCGTGCTGCAAGCTGCCGCGGCTACGTCCGATGCCGACGATTTGCCTGGCGACGCCAGCTTCCTTGAGCGCCAGAGCTAGCGACCCGCCGATCAAGCCGACGCCTGCGATAACAAGTTTTTGAATGGCCATGAGAAAAGAAGATGTCAGGCGCTCAGCGAGCCTGGGGATAGGAACCGAGCACTTTGCAGTACGCGGCTCGTTCCTCGAGTTCCGCCAGCGCGCCGGCAATCTTCGGGTCGGCGCGATGACCCTCGATATCGACGTAGAAATAATATTCCCACGCACCGCTCTTGGCCGGCCGGGATTCAAAACGAGTCATTGAAACGCCATGCCGCGCCAGCGGCTCAAGCAGACCAAACACGGCACCCGCGCGGTTGGCCACGGAGAGGATCAGTGAAGTTTGATCACGCCCGCTCGGCGCCGTATCGAGGGTGCCGATAACAACAAAGCGGGTTCTGTTATGTGGATCGTCCTGAATATGGGCCTGTGCGACCTGCAGACCATACTGGGCGGCGGCCGCATCGCCGGCAATGGCCGCCACGGTGGCATCGACGCTGGCCAGCCGAGCTCCCTCTGCGTTGCTGGATACGGCACGCCGCTCCAACTGCGGCGCATTGGCGCTCAGCCAGTGCTGGCACTGAGCCAGCGCCTGAGGATGCGCACAGACGGACGTAACCCCCGCCAAGTTGCCACTGAGTGTCAGAAGGTTGTGATGAATCGGCAGCGCCACTTCGCCGCTGATCGTCAACGGCGACTGGAGCAGCAGGTCGAGCGTGCGCGAGACGGCGCCTTCGGTGGAATTCTCGACTGGCACAACCCCGAAATCCGCGGCTCCGGCCTCAACCGCGCGGAAGACCTCGTCGATCGACGCACAAGGTTGCTCCTGAACGCTGCGCCCAAAATATCCGAACGCGGCCTGCTCGCTGTAGGTTCCGGACGGCCCCAGGTAAGCGACTGCCAGCGGCTTTTCCAGCGCTCGGCTGGCGGACATGATTTCGCGCCAGATCGCCGACAGGCTGTCATTGCCGAGCGGTCCGCCATTCGAGTCCTGCAAGCGAGCGATCACCTGTAGTTCGCGCTCAGGCCGAAAAACCGGCGCGCCCAGACGCTTCTTGACTTCGCCGACCTCGAGCGCCACTGCCGCGCGCTGATTCAGCAGCTGGAGCAGTTGTTCGTCGATTACGTCGATTTTTGCGCGCAGCGGCGCAAGTAATGCGGAGAGTTCGTCTGCCATCAATCTATCTTCGTTGAGCGAATGTGATCGGTGCCGCGCTCGGGAAAGACTCCGCGCGCGGGGTGCGCCGGTGTCAGCCGTGGCTGCGTTCAAATTCTCGCAGGTAGTCGACCAGCGCCTGCACGCCCGCGAGCGGCATCGCATTGTAAATCGACGCCCGCATGCCACCCACGAGCTTGTGCCCTTTGAGTTGCAGCAGACCACGCTCTCGCGCGCCGTCCAGAAACGGCTCGTTCAACCGCTCATCGGCCAGGAAAAACGGCACGTTCATGCGCGATCTGCAGGCCGGGGCAACCTGAGTCCGATAGAAATCGCTCTCATCCAGGCATCGATAGAGCGTCTCGGCCTTTGCTTTATTGCGCTGCTCGATGGCTGCCAGGCCACCTTGCCCCTTGATCCACCGAAACACCAATCCGGCAATGTATATCGCATAGGTCGGCGGTGTGTTGTACATGGAGTGGGCTTCGGCAACGGTCTTCCAGTCGAAGGCCGACGGGCAGACCGGCAATGCACGTCCCAGCAACGCTTCGCGCACGATCACCAGCGTCAGACCGGCCGGCCCGATGTTCTTCTGTGCACCGCCATACATCACGTCGAATTTCGACACGTCCATCGGCCGGGAGAGAATATGCGACGAAACGTCAGCCACCAGCGGCGTATCGGGCAGCCCGGCCGACTTCAGATCGGGGGTCCAGAAATATTCGACACCATGGATCGTTTCGTTCGTGCAGATGTGCACATACGCGGGATTCTTGGACAAACGCCAGGTGTCCTGTGGCGGAATCGCCCTGAAACCGTCGGCCTCGCTGCTGGCCGCAATATTCACGGAACAATACTTGCGCGCTTCCTTTTGGGACTTGATCGACCAGGCGCCAGTGACAACGTAATCGGCTTCGTGCCTGTTGCCCAGCAGATTCATCGGCACGATGGCGTTCTCGGCCAGCGCCCCGCCTTGCATGAAGAGGATCCGATAGTCGGACGGCACCGCCAGCAACTCGCGTAGATCCGCCTCGGCCTGCCCGATGATCGACGTGAACTCCTTGCCGCGATGGCTCATTTCCATCACGCTCATGCCCGAGCCATGCCAGTCGAGCATTTCCGCAGCGGCTTCGGTCAGCACTTCGGGAGGAAGCGCCGCAGGACCCGCCGAAAAATTATAGGGCCGTGTCATTGCTGTTCAAGGGAAAAATTGAAACGCAAAAGGATGCGCGGACCCGAATCCGCGACGCCTCTTGCGTTTCAACTCTACTCGGGGGACGCACTGGGCGCCACCAAAACAATAATGGCCGCCAGCAGTCACCCGCAAACGGCCATTATCGATCAAACAGACAGGAAAATCACTTCGCCGGTTTGACGGCAGCGACTTCCTTTTCGGCCAAAGTGCGCGTTGCCTGGATGGATTGCGGCATGTATTTGCGCATCAGACCGCCAACCACATCCTGGCCGACCTTATCCTGCACCTGGATGTACTTCTGCCCGGTGGGGCTCTTGTAGAACTTGGTCAAGTCCTTGATTTCGTTGGTCGTGTAGTATTTTGCGTAAGCGTCATATTGCGCCTGGATCGCGTCGTTCTTGAAGTTGTCGGTGGTGAATACCTTGCCGGCCTGATCAACCAATTTCGGAACCGCTTCTTTCTGCAAAGTCGGAACGGCAGCCCGCTTTTGCGCTTCCGTCAACGACTTGTTCTGCACCAGCGCCTGCTCGAGAATCGCCGGCACCATTTGCTTCGATTGCTCCTGGGCACCTTCTCCAATCGCCTGCACCAGCTTGTCGGCGTCGATTGCACCGAGCAGATCCTTGATTGCGGCGCGCTCGCCAGCATTGACCGATGTGCTTTGCTGAGCCATCGCCATCGCGGGTACAACCAGCAACAACCACATCCACTTCTTCAGGTTAATGAATCGCATTATTTGGGTAACTCCATTACATAATTCGCAGGCAAATCGCCTGACATGTTGAGATGCGTTCTCGTTCGAGATTTCGCTTGCCAGTACAATCGACCGTTACGATTTGAGGTCGGCTTCATCCACCTCACCATCGGTTTCAGCGATCGGCTGCAATCCCGATAGTTTGGTGCCCTCGTCCAGACTGATCAGCGTCACACCCTGGGTGGCGCGCCCCATTTCCCGGATTTCAGCGACCCGGGTCCGGATCAGCACGCCGCCAGTCGTGATCAGCATGATCTCGTCGTCGGCCTCGACCAGTGTAGCAGCTACGACCTTGCCGTTTCGCTCGCTGGTCTGGATAGCAATCATACCCTTTGTGCCTCGGCCGTGGCGCGTATATTCAACAATCGACGTACGCTTTCCGTAACCGTTTTCGGTGGCGGTCAGCACCGACTGCTGCTCATTCTCCGCCACCAGCAGCGCGATGACCTGCTGACCGTCTTCCAGTTGCATGCCGCGCACGCCGCGCGCCTCCCGCCCCATCGGGCGCACGTCGTTTTCGTCGAAGCGTACCGCCTTGCCGGCATCGGAGAACAGCATGACGTCGTGCGCTCCGTCCGTGATCGCGGCGCCAATCAGGATATCTCCGCCGTCGAGATTGACAGCGATGATGCCGCGCTTCATCGGCCGGCTGAAGGCCTCGAGCGGCGTTTTCTTGACCGTTCCCAGGCTGGTCGCCATGAAGACGTACCGGTCTGCAGAAAATTCCTTGACCGGCAGCACCACGTTGATCTTCTCGCCGTCCATCAGCGGGAACATGTTGACGATGGGCTTGCCGCGGGAATTGCGCGAACCCTGTGGCACCTCGTACACCTTCAACCAGTAGACGCGACCGCGATTGGAGAAGCAAAGTATCGTGTCGTGAGTATTGGCGATGAACAGCGTGTCGATCCAGTCGTCTTCCTTGGTCGCCGTTGCCTGCTTGCCGCGCCCGCCGCGTTTTTGCGCCCGGTACTCGGACAGCGGCTGGGATTTGATGTATCCGGCATGAGACAGCGTCACGACCATGTCCTGCGGCGTGATCAAGTCCTCCGTGAAGAGCTCGGTCGCATTGAGTTCGATCCGCGAACGGCGCGCATCGCCGAACTCGGCTCGCGCAGCACTCAGCTCCTCTGCAATGATCGTGGTGATACGCTCCGGTGACGCCAGGATATCCAGCAGATCGGCGATCTGCGCCATGACTTCCTTGTATTCCGCAACGATCTTGTCCTGCTCGAGCCCGGTCAGGCGCTGCAGTCGCATCTGCAGGATTTCCTGCGCCTGCGTATCCGACAGGCGGTACAGGCCGTCGACCTGCATGCCGACCCGCGGATCGAGCCCATCGGGCCGGAATGCCGCCAGCCCGCCAGGCGTGTCGGCCTGGGCACGGCCAAGCATCTCGCGAACCACCGAAGAATCCCAGGCCCGCGACATCAACTCCTGTTTGGCAACAGGCGGCGTCGGTGCGGCCTTGATGATGGCGATGAATTCATCGATATTGGCCAGCGCCACGGCCAGGCCCTCGAGCACATGGCCACGCTCGCGCGCCTTGCGCAGCTCGAAAACGGTGCGACGCGTAATGACTTCGCGGCGATGCGACAGGAAATGCACCAGCATTTCACGCAGATTGAGCAACTTCGGCTGGCCATCGACCAGTGCCACCATGTTCATGCCGAAGGTGTCCTGCAGCTGGGTATTCTTATATAGATTGTTGAGGACAACCTCGGGCACTTCGCCACGCTTGAGCTCGATCACGACGCGCATGCCGCTCTTGTCGGACTCGTCGCGGATATCGGAGATGCCCTCCAGGCGCTTCTCATTGACCAGCTCGGCAATGCGCTCGAGCAACGAACGCTTGTTTACCTGGTACGGCAGCTCATCGATGATGATCGCCGTGCGCTGCCCTTTGTCCATTTCCTCGAAATGCGTGGTAGCGCGCATCACCACGCGGCCGCGGCCAGTGCGATAACCGTCGCGCACGCCTGCGATGCCGTAGATGATCCCGGCGGTCGGGAAGTCGGGCGCTGGGATGATTTCGATCAGCTCGTCGACCGTCGCCTCCGGGTGCTTGAGCACGTGCAGACAGGCGTCGACCACTTCATTGAAATTATGCGGCGGAATGTTGGTGGCCATCCCGACGGCGATCCCGGACGACCCGTTGATCAGCAAGTTCGGGATCCTGGCGGGGAGGATGAGCGGTTCCTTTTCGCTGCCGTCGTAATTGGGGCCGAAGTCGACAGTTTCCTTGTCGATGTCTGCCAACAATTCGTGGCCGATCTTCGCCATCCGGATTTCCGTATAACGCATGGCCGCCGCGTTATCGCCATCGACCGAGCCGAAATTGCCCTGGCCATCCACCAGCATATAGCGCAGCGAGAAATCCTGCGCCATCCGAACGATCGTATCGTAGACCGCAGAATCGCCGTGCGGATGGTACTTACCGATCACGTCGCCGACGATACGGGCGGACTTCTTGTACGCCCTGTTCCAGTCATTATTCAGTTCGTGCATCGCGAACAAAACACGTCGATGCACCGGCTTGAGGCCGTCCCGAACGTCCGGGAGGGCTCGCCCCACGATCACGCTCATGGCGTAATCGAGATACGAGCGGCGCATCTCTTCTTCCAGCGATATCGGGAGCGTTTCTTTGGCGAACTGATCCATTATTGGTTTCTATCAAGCGTTTATCGCGATAGGAAGCTGCGCGCGACATTATCCAAACATTCTAACATGCGCGACCATGCGCTCCGGAGTCGCCACGGTCCTTATCGGCAAGCTCTCACGGGTCAGAAAATAAAATCCGCAAACTTAGGAGTCGACCTATTGAAAATACCGACGTCCAACTGTTGCTCTCAAACCACAATCACGCGCAGAAGGTTTGGCAAGCTGGGTTTTTTTTAGCGTCAGAGAAAAGCTCTATGGCAAAATGCCGGTGCATAAGTTAGACATTACTCGAAGTGTACGTAGCGGCTCGCGCCGGTTCGGCGATGCTATACTTCGAGCGATGTAAGACTTGTTCCGTCGTCTAGGCTCGCAGTAAACCTGCGGTAATCTCATTTCGAGAGGAGAAATATGAATAAATTCGCAAAGCTCGCGATTGTTGCAGCTACCGCAGTGATGGCTGCATCCGCAATGGCTGAAAGCTACGTTCAGACCGCACCCGGTCCGATCGCTGCGTCGAAGCAAGCCGTCAACAGCAACTGGGTCAACGGTAGCGGCCAGTGGGTATGGAAGAACGGTTCCGACGAACTCTGCTGGCGCGATGCTTTCTGGACTCCGGCGACTGCCAACGCGAAATGCGACGGCTCGATCATTGCACAAGCTCCGGCTCCGGCACCGGCACCGGCCCCCGCAGTTGCTCCGGTCAGCCAAAAGGTCACCTTCCAGGCTGACGCGCTGTTCGACTTCGACAAGGCTGTCCTGAAGCCCGAAGGCAAGGAAAAGCTGAGCAACCTGGCCGCTCAGATCAAGAATGTGAATCTTGAAGTCGTGGTCGCCACCGGCTACACCGACCGCATCGGTTCCGATCGTTACAACGATCGCCTGTCCGTGCGTCGCGCCGAAGCCGTCAAGGCATTCCTGGTCAGCCAAGGCATCGAAGCCAACCGCATCTACACGGAAGGCAAAGGCAAGCGCGATCCGGTCAAGACCGATTGCCATCAACGTAACCGCAAGGCTCTGATCGCTTGCCTGGCACCGAACCGTCGCGTGCAAGTCGAAGTGGTCGGCACCAAGAAGTAAGCAGCCTGACTTCGAAAAGCCCTGCTCCGGCAGGGCTTTTTTTTTGCCATGAGCAAGAACCGTTCGCTATACTGGCCTCGATAAGCCTTGTCGGGGCTGTAATGCCCGCAATCGCCTCGCCTGACCGCCTCTTGAAAAAGACCGCATGAACGCCGATCCTCAAGAATTGCAGAAATTCAGTGAACTGGCCCACCGTTGGTGGGATCCGCATAGCGAATTCAAGCCTCTCCACCAAATCAACCCGCTCCGACTCGACTGGATCGAGCAGCACGTCTCGCTTGCCGGCAAACAAGTCCTCGACGTCGGCTGCGGAGGCGGCATCCTGACCGAATCGATGGCGCGCCAAGGCGCCCAAGTCAAAGGCATCGACCTCTCGCAAAAAGCGCTCGGCGTGGCCGATTTGCACAGCCTCGAGAGCGGCCTGACCGTCGCCTATGAGGAAATCGCCGCCGAAGCGCTGGCGGCCCGCGAGCCGGGCCACTACGATGTGGTGACCTGCATGGAGATGCTCGAGCACGTGCCGGACCCCGCCGCCGTGGTCGCCGCGTGCGCCACACTGGTCAAACCGGGTGGTCACGTGTTCTTTTCCACATTGAACCGAAATCTGAAGGCGTATCTGTTCGCCATCATTGGTGCCGAGTACATGCTACGCCTGCTGCCGCGAGGCACTCACGACTACGCCAAATTCATCCGCCCAGCCGAATTGGCGGGTTTTGCGCGCAACAGTGGGCTGCAATTGATCGACATCAAGGGTCTGACGTACAACCCACTGACCCAACGCTACGCGATCAACGACGATACCGATGTCAATTATCTGATTGCCTGTACGCGAGATGCCTAAATTGCCTCACCCGATCCGCGCCGTGCTCTTCGACCTCGATGGCACGCTGGCCGATACCGCGCCAGACCTGGTCGCGGCCATCAACAAGATGCGGCTCGCGCGCGCCATGCCGGCGCTGCCGTACGAATCGCTGCGCCTGCTGGCTTCGCATGGCGCCCGTGGACTCGTCGGCGCGGCCTTCGACCGGCAACCGGGCGACGACGAATACGAGCCGCTGAAGCAGGAATTCCTGGCCAACTACGCCGACGCCTTATGCGTCGATACGCGCCTGTTCGACGGCATTCCGACCGTGCTCGAGGCGCTCGAGCAAAGAGGTATGCCCTGGGGTATCGTCACCAATAAAATCACTTGGCTGACAACCCCCCTGGTGCGCCAACTCGGCCTGAGTGAAAAGGCGGCCTGCGTGGTTTGCGGCGACACCACGCCCCACAGCAAGCCTCACCCCGCCCCGCTGCTCTACGCCGCCGAACAAATCGGCATCCTGCCCGAGCACATCGCCTACGTAGGCGATGACTTGCGTGACGTCCAGGCCGGCAAGGCAGCAGGCATGCCCACCGTCGCGGCAGCCTATGGTTATTGTGGCGACGGCTTGTCACCTGTCGAGTGGCAAGCCGATGCACTCGTCAAAGCGGCCGTGAACCTGATGGACCTGCTCGATACGACAAGCGTGTCGGCCTGACTGTTTCCCAGTCTTCCTTGCTGAGATCGCGCAGCAACCCCGCAAAAGGAAAACCATGGCTGATCCGGCGCACAACCCAACCCGCTCGAACATCGTTCTCCAGCGCGTCAAGGCGGTCGGCCGATCGCCACGCACCCGCAAGGGCGGTCTGATAGCCCTGGTTGTCGTTCTTCTGTTCGGCTTGGTCACGTTCTTCGGTGTTCCGCCGCTGATGCACCGGGTCGTAGCGCAGAAACTCAGTCAATGGCTCGAGCGTCCGGTCTCCTTCGGCGATATCAGCGTGAACCCGTACACGCTGCGCCTGGATGTCCACAACGTGCATATCGGTGGCCGTCAGGCAGGTCAGCAGTTTGTCGACATCGGACTGCTGCACGTCGATGTCTCATGGTCATCGTTATTCCGATTTGCTCCGGTCATCGACGAATTGACCATCGATCGCCCGAACATTCACATCGTCCGCACGGCCGAACAGCGCTTCAATTTCTCCGACCTGATCGACAAGGCGACCCAGGGCCCCAAACCCAAGGAGCCCAGCAAGCCGGCGCGTTTTGCCATCTACAACGTACAAGTGCATGACGGCACGATCCAGTTCGATGACCGCGTTCTCGACACGCAGCATCAAGTACAGCACCTGCAACTCGGCATTCCGTTTATCGCCAACCTGCCGTCCGACACCAACGTCTTCGTACAGCCGCTGCTGCAAGCGACCGTCGACGGCAGCCCGCTCCACGTGAGCGGCAAGCTCAAGCCGTTTGCCTCGTCACTCGACTCCATCGTCGATCTCAAACTCGATCGGTTCGACGTGCCGCGCTATCTGGGGTATGTGCCTGCCGCGCTGCCATTCGACCTCAAGCAAGGTACGCTGTCGGCCGACCTGCACGTTCAGTTCGTGCGAACCGGCAGCACGCCGAATATCACGCTCAGCGGCACGCTCGGCATGGACAACGTGGATTTGCGCGACACTCACGGCGCTGCGCTCGTCACGCTCAAGCATGCCGAGGCCAACCTGGGCGACGTCGAACCGCTACGCAATTTCGTCCATTTGAATGCGGTAAGAATCGACGGCCTGGCACCGACCGTCACCATCCAGAAGGACGGCAAGCTCAATTTCCAGCAACTGCTCGCCACACCCCGCGCCGCCGCACGCACCGCTCCGACGGCAGACGCGACGGTCGCAGTCGCGAAGCCCGCGGCGGCGGCTCCTTCGGCTCCATCGGCGACGTCCGTGGCGGCCGCTTCGTCGCCCGCGGCATCGTCCGCCGCAGCGGCAAAGACAGCGCCAAACACCGCGACCAAGGCGGCCACGCCCACCCCTCTCGATCTGGCAATAACCGCATTCAACCTGACCAACAGCACCCTCCATTACCGTGACGAGCGAGCCGGTCCGGCCGCCGTTGCCACGCTGGACAACATCCATATTGCGCTCAGAGACGTGCAAACGCTTGGCAACGCGCCAGGCAGCTACGATATCGGCGCGCAATTGTCCACGGGCGGAAGTCTGGCGGCGCAGGGCGGATTCACACTCTCCAGCGCACAAGCCAACGGCGACATCGCGCTGCACGACATCACGCTGTCGGCGCTCCAGCCGTTGCTCAAACCCGTTTTCGCTGGCGACATCAAGGGCGGCACACTCTCGGCCCGAGCCAAATTCAAAGGCCAGTTCGCGACCGGCAAGCCGGACCTGCAAGTGGCCCCCGCCAGCATCGCGCTCGATCGCCTCGATCTGCGCACCCCCGACAA
Source organism: Pandoraea thiooxydans (assembly GCF_001931675.1). Taxonomy (NCBI): domain Bacteria; kingdom Pseudomonadati; phylum Pseudomonadota; class Betaproteobacteria; order Burkholderiales; family Burkholderiaceae; genus Pandoraea; species Pandoraea thiooxydans. The sequence goes on from NZ_CP014839.1 coordinate 2,842,447, forward strand.
ACGCGACGCCCCCCTCAAGGTCGCCGCGCTGGACGCTCAACTGACGAGTTTCGACCTGCTTCGCAAACATGTGGACGTTGGCAGTATTACGGTCAAAGGGCTCGACGCAGCAATTCGCCGCGAACATGACGGCGCCATCAACCTGCTCAAGCTCGCCGCGGCCGCACCCGCGCACGACAAAGCCGGCGCCCCGGCCAAGGCGCCCACGCGACACGGCGCGGCGCCCGCAGCGGAGCAAAGCCGCAGCAACCCATGGCAATGGCAAATCGGCGCGCTGGGGCTGGAAAATGCCGCCGTCAGCTTTGACGACGAAGCGGTTACCGGCCGCCCGGTCAAGGTGCGACTCACCGCACTCAACGCCAAGGTGCAAGGTATTTCGCAAGACCTCGCCAAGCCGCTGGCCGTCGAAATCAATGGAAAGGTCCAACCCCGGGGCACGCTGAATATCACCGGCACGGTAAGCCCCGAGCCACTCAAGGGCGCCCTGACGGTGCGCACGCAAAGCCTCGATCTTGCGGCGTTCGAACCGTACATCGACACGACCTTGAACGCCTCCATCGCCAGCGCGCTGCTGAGCGCCCAAGGCAAGCTCGGGTTCGCCAGGCCACATGACAAGATAGAAGTCAGTTACCTTGGCAATGCAACGCTTGGCAATGTCTTGATGCGCGACAAGCTGACTTCCGAGAGCTTTCTGCGCTGGGGAGCGCTCAACGCCGAGCACATCGATTTTCGCTATGGCATGGGTGAGCCCAAGGTTCACGTCGGCGCGCTGTCGCTCTCGCGCTTCTACTCGCGCATCATCATCAACAGCAACGGCCGGCTCAATCTGGAAGATGTCGTTGCGAAAAAAACCGAAGCGCCAAAATCGCTGACGCGCGCCGAGCCTCAAGGCACGCCGGCGACACCTGCGCCCGCCCCGGCCAGTGGGCCCGTGGCGGGGGCGGGTAAAGTGATTCCGGCCGACATCGCGATCGGACGGGTCACGCTGCAAGGCGGGCGCATCAACTTCACCGACAACTTCATCAAGCCCAATTACACCGCCAACCTCACGCAAATCGGGGGCAGCATCGGCGCCTTCGGCACGCGATCCACTGCGCCGGCCGACGTCGTACTCAAAGGAAGCGTGGATAACGACGCGCCGATCAACATCGACGGCAAAATCAATCCGCTCACGCCGATGGCGTTCGTCGACCTCAAGGCCAAGGCCGATGGCATCGAGCTTACCAACCTGACGCCCTACTCGGACAAATACACCGGCTATCCGATCGAAAAGGGCAAATTGAGCCTCGATGTTCACTACCTGCTCGACCAGGGCAAGCTGACTGCCGACAACCATATTTTCATCGACCAGTTGACCTTCGGCGACCGGGTCGAGAATGACACCGCCACCAACTTGCCGGTCAGGCTCGCGGTCGCCCTGCTCAAAAACTCGCGCGGCGAAATCGACGTGCAAATTCCCGTCTCGGGATCGCTGTCCGATCCGCAATTCAGTCTGGGCAGCGTGATCGTGCGCGCCTTCGTCAACCTGATCGTCAAGGCCGTGACCGCGCCGTTCAACCTGCTGGCATCGGCCTTCGGCGGCGGCGATCAGCAGCTGGGCTTTGTCGCCTTTGCCCCGGGTTCGTCGACGCTGGACGAGGCCAGCATCAAAAAACTGGAAACCCTGGTCAAAGCGCTCAATGACCGACCGGCGCTGCAACTCGACATCATCGGCCGGGTCGACCCGAACAAGGATATTGAAGGACTGCGCAAAGCCAAGGTCATGCGCCTGGTGCGCGCCCAAAAACGCGAGGCGTTGATCGCCGAGGGAGCCAACCCCGACACCGGCCCGATCACGGTCGCCCCAAATGAATACAATAAGTACCTTGAATTAGCCTACAAAGCAGCCAAGTTCCCCAAGCCGCGTAATTTCATCGGTTTCGCCAAGTCATTGCCGCCGGCCGAGATGGAAAAGCTCATGGCCGCCAATATGACGGTCACCGAGCAGGATCTGCGCGCGCTCGCCAATGCCCGCGCCAACGCGGTGCGGGAATGGTTCAATGGCAAGATCGCCGCCAACCGGCTGTTCGTCGTCGCCCCCAAACTCACCGCCGAAGGGATCAAGGACAAAGGTGACACCACCAGGGTTGATTTCTCGCTGAAATGACCCATCTATGGGATAATTGCAGAACACACACGGGGCCGACCTGGTTTCGACGTGGGTAGTGAAGCAATTCAGGGCATACCGAGGACCCGTCACCTCGTAAATCAATGGGAATCAACTAACTGCAAACGACTCTCGTTTCCAGCTGGCCGCTTAACACCGGCCAACCTCGCACTAGCCTGCTGATGGGGTAGGGTCGCAAGACCGCGCGAGGTCATTTTCATCAGATCGTGCCAGATGGCGTCGCGACGTCCGGTACTAAAACCTAGCGAATCGCCGTGCCGAAGCGTGTTCTGTCCGCGTCGGAACGGTTAAATCAAAAGACAGGACTAAGTATGTAGAACTGGTTGCAGAAGACTTACGGACGCGGGTTCGATTCCCGCCGGCTCCACCAACACAGCGTCAAGCGACACCAAGGTTTGACCCAAAACCCCGCCCAGCCCGGCTGCGCGGGGTTTTCCTTTTATCGCCCCGTCCATCGCCATCCCTTCACAGGGAAGGCAGGGGCATCCCGCTTTCCGGAAAATCGGTTGCCCCGTGCTCCTGAGCGGCGTCGAACGACACAACGCGCGGTGAAAGGAAAATCAGGCCCGCTGCCCCAGCCAGATGCCCGCGACAATGGTCACCAGGCCAGCGGCGTGATACCAATGCGGCCACTCGCCCAATAACAGGGTCGACAGCAGCGCCGCGAACACCGGCGTGAGCGTGATAAAGAACACCGGCAGGTGCGCGCCGGCACGGGCGATAGCCCGGTCCCACGCAAAATACGCCAATAGCGAAGGCGTCGTCGCGACGTACAGCATGATCGCCACGACTTTCCCGCTCCAGTGAACCACCTGGTGCTCAACGGTCAACTCCCAGACCGTAAACGGCAGGCTGACGATCACACCCATCACGATCTGCGCGAACAACAACACCGTCAGCGGCACGGCCGGCCGATTCTTGCGCAGCAGCCAGGTATAGCCGCTCCAGGTAATGGTCGCCACCAGCATGAACAGGTCACCCGGCACGAAATCGAATTGTACGAGGCGGCTCAGTTGCCCGCGCACCAGCACGAGCGATACGCCCACCAGGCAAAGCGCCGCGCCGGCGACATGCCACCCGGCCACGCGCTCGCGGAAAAAAATCACCCCGACCAGCAGCAGGAACAGCGGCATCGATGCGCCGATCAGCGTGACGTTGATTGGTGTGGAGGTCGTGAGCGCGAGGTATTGCAAAGCGTTATAGCTGGCGATCGAGAGCACGCCCATCGCCGTAATCACACCGAGGTTCTGCCGCAGCGTAGCGCGGTGAGCCACGACCCCGCGCCATGCGTAGGGGGCCAGCAGCAGCCCCGCAAACACCCAACGTGCGAAATTCAGGGTGATCGGCGGCACCGCGCCGATCGCAAGCCGACCGACGATGGCGTTACCGGCCCAACACAATGGCGGAAAGGTCAGCAGAAAAAGCGTCAACCAGTTGGGACGGGTACCGCTGGGGGTGGTGGAGATCATTACGCGTCGAACCCTTGGCCTGTTTTCGCCCAATTATGCAACAAACCCTCGCAGCGGTTCTCGCCAGACGCCGCCGTCACGGCATTCAAAGTACCGCCAGTTAAGTTCTTCCCTGACAATCCGCAAAGTAATGTCATTTAATGAACAGATACCTTGCGGACGCGAATACTTCACCACCGCGATGAGCGTAGCCTCGCCTGATCTCGCGGCATATTTTGTCCTTGAACGGGGGTCACAATGAACGGGGTCTCTCCACAGCCTTTTGTCGACGCGATACTCGGCTACCAGAAAACAGCGGCAATCAAAGCCGCGATTGCGCTCGACCTGTTCTCCGCCATCGCCGACGAGGATGGCAAACTGCCGGGCATCGCGAAGCGAGTACAGGCTTCCGAGCGCGGCGTCCGCATCCTGTGCGATTACCTGACGATACACGGCTTCCTCGAAAAAGCGCAGGACCGCTATCGCCTGACGCCCGCGACTTCCACATTCCTCACGACCTCCTCGCCGGCCTGGATGGGCAGCATCGTGGATTTTCTCGCCGCGCCGGAAATGACGGCGCTGTGGCTGGACGATCCGGTCTCGTTCGTGCGCAACGGCGGAGCCGCCGGACTGGGCACGGTCGCCCCCGACAATCCTGTCTGGGTGAAATTCGCGCGCGCGATGGTGCCCTTCGTGGCGCAGACCGCGCAAGGTGTTGCGCATGAGGTAAGCACCTGGGAAAACGCTCCCGGGCGGGTGCTCGACATCGCGGCAGGGCACGGGCTATTCGGCATCGCCATCGCCAAGGCGATCCCGGGCGCGGAAATCGTGGCGTGCGACTGGCAGGCGGTACTCGCGGTGGCCAAGGAAAATGCCGCTGCCGCCGGCGTGATGGCGCGTTATCGCACAATCGTCGGCAGCGCCTTTGAAGTTGACTGGGGTACGAACTTCGACCTGGTGCTGCTGACGAATTTCCTCCATCACTTCGACCCGCCGACCTGCGTCGAAATACTCTCAAAGGCGCGGCGCAGTCTTGCGCCAGGGGGGCGGGTGCTTGCGGTCGAATTCGTCCCTGACGGGGATCGCATATCGCCGCCTTTCGCGGCGGCGTTTTCCTTCACGATGCTTGCATCGACCCCGCACGGTGACGCGTACACCGCGCGCGAATTCGAGCAAATGGGCCAAACGGCCGGCTTCACCAAGGTGAGCGTCGCGTCGCTGCCGCCCTCGCCGCAAAGTCTGATCGTCTTCGCATAGCGCGGCGCCAGGCCCGCACGCTCGAAGCGGGTCACGCCCTCGCGCGAATGGATTGCCGGCGTTCGTGTGCCCGCGCGCGCGGTAGCGGTGGAGCTCAGCGCGCCGCCACCGCGCCCCACTCATCGCGAAAGACCGCCTCCATCTCGAGACGAAAGGCGATCGCCGGATTGGCACGATCGAAACCGACATCGGCCCAACGGACCGGCACACCGGCGGCCACGGCTCTCTCCAGCTTGAGGCCATGCGCGAGCCCGATCGGCACGGCGCCTAGCTCGAGCGACGCCTGGGCAGGAATCACCTTGCCGTACACCGTGAAACCACCCTCGCCGTCGAGCACTTCGCCCGGCTTGAGCGCTCGCTTGGCGATCGACACGACGTCGGCGCGCCAGCCGTTGGTGGAGCCGGTCGGCTCGCCCCGCGTGGCAATGCTCGCCACCGACGTTCCCAACTCGAGCCCGATCAGGTGATAGGGTTTGTAAGTCGCGGCAAAGCGGCCACTGTCGTCTGTCTTGAGACCATACTGCTTGAAGCACTCGCGAACGTAAGCTGTCGGTGCGTCGAATACGACGTAGACACCCCACCGAAGGTCCCGAAACACCGGGCGCCCGTCGCGCTCGAGCGAGGACACGACCTCCACCGTACCCCGCCTGGCGAGGATGCCGCCCTGTTCCATCGGGCGCAGCACGCTGGGCAGGTCGTCCACGCCACAGGGCGGAAACGCCAGGCCATTGTCGGGCGGGCTCAAATCGCAGGCATTGGCGACTGCCGCCATCTCCAATGCGGATTTCGTGCCGTCCAGGAAGGAATTGAACATCTGCGGATTGAAATCGCCGCCGGCGACCTGCTCGGGGGTAAAGCCATAGTGTCCCCAGACCGTATCGGGCGTGGACTGGTGATACACGGGCAGATATTTGGTGCCCTTGCCGGCACACACCACCTCGAAACCGGCCGTGCGAACCCAGTCGACCAGCTCCGCGATCAATGCCGGCTGATCGCCCGAGGCCATCGAGTAGATAATGCCCGCCTGCTCAGCGCGGCGGGCCAATAACGGGCCGGCCAAAGCATCGGCCTCGACGTTGACCATCACCACGTGCTTGCGGTGCTCGCATGCCATGAGCACATGACGAATGCCGGCGGCCGGGCTGCCGGTCGCATCGATCACGATATCGACGAACGGGCTGGCAATCAGCGCCTGCGCGTCGTCGGTCACGAAGGTGCTCGTGCTGCGGGCCGCGTCCTCGAACGATCTGGCCGAGAATCGCTCCGGCGCCCATCCCACGCGCTGCATGGCATCCTGCGCGCGCGCGGGCGACAGATCGGCGATGCCGGTCAGGTGAATGCCGACGGTTCGCCACGCCTGCGATAAATACATTGAGCCGAATTTTCCGGCGCCGATGAGACCCACGCGAACCGGCTTGCCGTCGGCTGCGCGGCGCTGCAATTTTGCGAACATCGACATGCGTTCCTCCTGGATCGGGTAATTTCGGCGCGCGACCGTTTTTTTCTCCAGGCCCGGCGCGAGTGCTTGTTCCGCTGAAGGTTATTCAATACGATGCCCTTGTGTAAATTCGCAAAGGAGCAAAGCTGGTGTGCGCAAAATCACATACCCCAGTTTTCGATTGGGACGACCTCCGCTCCTTCCTGGCCGTTGTACGCGCCGGGCGCCTCACCACTGCCGCCCTGCAACTGCAAATCGATCACTCGACCCTGAGCCGGCGCATCTGCGCGCTGGAGGCCTCCCTCCAGGTGCGGCTTTTCGACCGCCTGCCGACCGGCTACTCGCTGACGCCGGCCGGCGAGCGCCTGGCCGCCGAAGCGCAGGCGATGGAAAGCGTCGCGATCCGCATCTGTTCGGAGTTATCGGAGGCCGGCCGCCGCATGACGGGCTCGATCCGGCTCGCGACACCGGAGGGCTTCGGCACTTATTTTCTGGCGCGGCAACTGCACCTGTTCGCCGAGCAATACCCCGAGGTCAAAGTCGAGCTCATCGCAAACCCCGGCGCGGTCAGCCTGACCAAGCGACAGGCGGATATCGCCGTCACGATGTTTCGCCCCGAGAGCGGGCCATTGCGCGCCAGGAAACTGGCGGACTATGAATACGGGTTATACGGGTCCCACGAATATCTGCGCACGCGGCCGCGGCTCAAAACCCTTGGCGATGCCGCCTCGCATCGTTTGATCGGCTACATTCCGGATCTTCTGCCGACGCCCGCGCACGACTATCTGAAGGAATTTTTCGGCAATCGTCAGGCGGATCTGCAGATCTCGAATATCCTGACCCAGTTGAGCGCCACGCTCGACGGCTATGGGCTCTGCGTGCTGCCCTGCTTCATGGCCGATACTCACCCGGAGTTGGCGCGAGTTCTGCCGCAGACCGTTTGCCTGACCCGCTCGTATTGGTGGGTCACGCACGCCGAACTGCGGGCGCCCGCACTGGTCAGGGCAATGAAGAGCTTTCTCGAGGAAGCCACCGCGCGCAGCCGATCGGCGCTCATGCCCAGCGCCAGCTTCGGCCAGGCGCTGGCCGGCCGGCCCGCCGGCGCGGCATCACCGATGGACGCGCCGGCCAGCGACGATCTATCGCTGCCATGAGCCGGCTTGCACCGGCTTGTTTTTGCCGTATCGCTCACGCGCGCTGACGACGACATCGGCCTCGATCTCGCCGTCGTCGGCGAGCGCCTTGAGAGCGGCAATCACGATCGATGCACGGTCGACCTCGAAGAACCGGCGCAGCGCCTCACGCGTATCGCTGCGGCCGAAGCCGTCGGTGCCGAGCGTCACGTAGCGACGCGGTACATACGCGCGGATCAATTCGGGCACGGCACGCACGTAATCCGTGGCGGCGATCACCGGGCCACTCGACGCGCCCAGCGCCTGGGTCGCATAGGGTGCCTCGGCCGGCTCGCCCAGACGCGCCAGGCGCTCGGCAGCCATGCCGTCGCGCTGCAGTTCCGTGAAACTGGTCACGCTCCAGACGCCGGCCTCGATGCCCCAGTCCTCCTGGAGCATCTGTCGTGCGATCAGCACTTCCCCGAGAATCGCGCCGGCGCCGAGCAGTTGCACGCGCGCCGCGTCGTTCGAAGCTGACGGCAACCGATAAATACCCTTGAGAATACCCTCGCGGACTGCCTGAAAATCTCCCTCCGGGGCCGACGGCTGCGCAGTGTTCTCGTTCATCACCGTGACGTAATAGAACACGTCGTGCTGGCGCTCGACCATCTCCCGCATGCCTTCGTCGACGATCGTCGCCACCTCGTAAGCAAAGGCCGGATCGTATGCCCGGCAATTCGGGATCGTCGACGCCGCCAAATGGCTGCTGCCGTCCTGATGCTGCAGGCCCTCGCCGCCGAGCGTCGTCTTGCCGGCCGTCGCGCCGATCAGGAAGCCGCGAGCCCGCTGATCGGCCGCCGCCCAGATGATGTCGCCGATACGCTGAAAGCCGAACATCGAGTAATAGATATAGAACGGCAGCATCGGCAGATCGTGCACGCTGTATGACGTCGACGCGGCGATCCATGACGACACGGCGCCGGCCTCCGAAATGCCTTCCTCGAGAATCTGGCCGCTCGTATCCTCCCGGTAATACAGGATCGAGCCGAGATCCTCCGGCTCGTACAGTTGGCCAAGCGGCGAATAAATCCCGACCTGCCGGAACAGGCTGGCCATGCCAAACGTGCGCGCCTCGTCCGCGACGATGGGCACCACCCGCGGGCCCAGCGCGTGGTCCTTGAGCAGCGCGCCGAGCATGCGTACCAACGCCATCGTGGTCGACATCTCCTTGCCGGCAGCCTGCAGCGCGAACTGCCCCCAGGCCTGCGTCGGCGGTACGGCCAACCCCTGCGAGGCCGCAGTGCGCCGTCTGGGCAGATAACCTCCCAGGGCCTCTCGCCGCGCATGCAGATATCGCATCTCGGGGCTGTCGTCAGCCGGCTTGTAAAACCTTACTTGTGCGACGTCCTCGTCGGAAAGCGGCAGGCGGAAACGATCGCGGAACGCCTTCAGATCGTCAAAACCCAGCTTCTTCTGCTGGTGCGTGGTCATGCGGCCCTGGCCGGTCACGCCCATGCCGAAGCCCTTCATGGTCTTGGCGAGAATCACCGTCGGCTGGCCGCGATGGGACAGCGCCTGCGCGTAAGCCGCATACAGCTTGCGCGCATCGTGGCCGCCGCGTCGCAGCCGATCGATATCCTCGTCGCTCAATTGCGCGGCGAGTGCCGCCAGCTCGGGATTCTGTCCGAAAAAGCGCGCGCGGTTGTAGGCACCGTCATTGGCCGAGAAGGTTTGAAACTGACCGTCGACCGTATGCGCGAAGGCTCGCGGCAACGCGCCGGTGCGATCGCGCGCAAACAGCACGTCCCAGTCCGATCCCCACACCACCTTGATCACATTCCAGCCGGCGCCGGTGAATTGGGCCTCGAGTTCGTCGATGATGCGCCCGTTGCTGCGCACCGGGCCGTCGAGCCGTTGCAGATTGCAGTTGATCACGAACACCAGGTTGTCGAGCCCCTCGCGCGCAGCCAGCGACAATGCGCCGATCGATTCCGGCTCGTCCATCTCGCCGTCGCCGAAAAATCCCCAGACCTTGCGGCCCTCGGTGTGCGCCAGACCGCGGTTCTGCAAATAGCGCATGAAGCGCGCCTGATAAATCGAATTGATCGGGCCGATGCCCATCGAGCCGGTCGGAAACTGCCAAAAGTCCGGCATTAGCCACGGATGCGGATAAGAGCATAGGCCCGGGCCGGAAATTTCGCGCCGGTAGTGCTGCAAGTGCTCCTCGCTCAGAAACCCTTCGAGGTAGGCGCGGGCGTAGACTCCCGGCGACGAATGCGGCTGAAAATAGACCAGATCCCCACCCGCGCCATCGGCGGCGCCCGGTGCGGCAGCCCTGAAGAAATGATTGAACCCGACTTCGAACAGATCGGCGGCCGAGGCATAGCTGGCGATATGACCACCGAGTTCGCCATACGCCTGGTTGGCGCGCACCACCATCGCCAGCGCATTCCAGCGCAGCGCGGCTCCCAGCCGCTCCTCGAGCTCGAGATTGCCCGGATAAGGCGGCTGCTCATCGAGCCCGATCGTATTGACGTAGGGAGTGATGCGCGCGCGTGCCGATTCGACGCCCAGCGACAGCGCATGCTCGGCCAGCCGGTCGAACAGGTATTGCGCGCGGCCTTTGCCGACGTGCGCGACCACCGCATCGAGCGCTTCGAGCCATTCGGCCGTCTCTGCGGGATCGCTGTCCTCCCTCTCGGTGGCGAGCGCGCGTATCTGTTCGCTACCGCTGGCTAAATTCGTCATGGCAGGACTCCGTGAGAGAAGCGTCAGGGCTATATTAAAAAATTAATTTTAATCATCCCGGAGAAGAATGTTTCTCTCATTTACTGACTTTCATGGTCTTGACCGGTATATTTATTCTGCTTAATTCAATTCCATGGAATATTTATCCTATGACCTCCGTTCCCAAACGGCTCGACCGGATCGATATCGGCATTCTGAGCGAACTCCAGCAAAACGCGCGCATCACCAATGCCGAACTGGCTCGCGCGGTCAATCTCTCGCCGACACCGTGCTTCAACCGAGTACGCGCGCTGGAAAATCTCGGGCTCGTCAAGCAACAGGTCACCTTGCTCAATCCCGAACCGCTGGGCTTGAGAATCAACGTTTTTATCCAGGTGAGTCTCGAGAAGCAGGTCGAGGACGCGCTGCAGCGCTTCGAGCAGGCCATCGCGGAACAGCCCGAGGTCATGGAGTGCTACCTGATGTCGGGCGATGCGGACTATCTGCTGCGCGTGGTCATGCCCGACATCAAGGCGCTGGAGCGCTTTATCCTGGAGCGCTTGACGACCATTCCCGGCGTCTCGAACATCCGTTCGAGCTTCGCGCTCAAGCAAGTCCGCTACAAGACCGCGCTGCCGTTGCCATCATCGGGGCTCACGCTGATCGATGCAGACGACGCCTCAACGGACTGGCGGTGAATGTGCCGCTCAAACAGCGCGAGGCCGGGATGCGCGATCATTGGCCGCCGGTGTACTAGACTGAATCAATGGGTCAAGGATGCGGGAGGCCAGCGATGATCGAAATTTCAGAAACGGTCGGTACGCGTGATTTTTCGGCGCAGCTCGAGCGCAATGGCATCGTCATATTCAAGGAACACGGACACGAGCGCAGCCGGCTGACGTTGAACGACGCGCTCGCCGCACTCGCCGAAGAGCGTGACGACGACGAGGATATCCGTGCGGCGACCGTCGAGGACATGCTGCGAGCGCTGATTCACGATTGCGCCCGTGCGGTCTGAGGCGAGCCGTCCGGCCTCAGTGAAACCCTCGCCGGGCCAGGATCGCCGCGCTGTCCCAGGGGTCGCCGGTTTCGGCGCCCGTCAGGATCGTTTTGACATACGCTTCGATAGCCGGATCCTGGATGAAGTCCGCCGACGAGCGCGCCGCCAGGATCGCGTCGGGCAACTGCGGCCGGGCGATGCAGAATCCCTGGATATAGTCGATCCCGACTTCGGTCATGGCTTTGACGGTGTCGAGGTTGTCGACCCACTCGGCGACGCTGGTCATGCCCAGATTGTGCGATAACCCGGCAATCGCTTCGATGATCGACAGATTCGCCGGATGGGCGATCGCCTGCGTGACCAGCGAGCCGTCGATTTTCAGCAAATCGGCCGACAGGCTGCTCAGGTACGCGAACGACGTGTAGCCCACGCCGAAATCGTCCAGTGCAATCTTGGCGCCAAGCTCACGCGCGCGATCGATAAAGCGCAACGTGTTCTTGATGTCGCGCACCGCCACGCTCTCGGTAATTTCCAGGCAAAGCCGCTGCACCGCGCGTGGATATTGCGCCATGATCGAGAAGGCATCCTCGATGAAGCGCTCGTTGTTCAGCGAGCCGCCGCTAAGATTCACCGAGACGAACTGGGTGCGGTCGAGCATGTCGGCACGCTTTTCGATCCATTCGAGCACATGCACCAGGACCCACCGGTCGATGATCGCGATCCGGCCATTCTTCTCGGCGGTGGAAATCACCTTCCAGGCCGGCTCGACGGTATTGTTCTCGCCGTGCATTCTGAGCAGCACCTCGAAGTTCAGCGATGCGAACGGCGCGCGCAGCGACATCAACGGTTGCATCACCAGGAACAGCCTGTCGGGCGCCGAGTCCAGACCAAAGCTCTTCAGGATTCGCATTTCTTCCTCGAGCTGATGGAAGACCGGCGAATCCTTCTCGCAGATCGCCAGATCGGCACTGCCCTGCTTCGCTTCCTGGCACGCCCGATCCGCGCTGGAGATCGTCTCGGCAACGCCCATGCGGTCGGTGACCTCGACCAGTCCGACACAGCAGCCCACGCGGAACGCCTTATCCGCAATGACGAACGGCATGGCCTGGATCGCGTCGATCATCTTCTGGCACGTGATGGCCACCAAATCGACCGGCTTATCCAGGAAAATCAACACGAACTCGTCGCCGCCAATCCGGCCGAGCACGTCGTTGTCGTCGAGATGAGGCTGGACTCTCAGGCATATCTGGCGCAATACCTCGTCGCCGGTGCCGTGGCCATAAAGATCGTTGATGAGCTTGAAGCGATCGAGGTCGAGATAGCCGACCGACAGGCTGCGCCCTCTCGCGACCTGGGCCACCCCGTAGTCAAGCCGCTTTTCGATGCCGCGCCGGTTCAGCACGCCGGTGAGCGGGTCATGGTCAGCCAGAAAACTCAACCGTTCGGTGGCATGGACACGCTCGGTAATGTCCTGCAACGATCCCTCGATATGCGCACCCGCCAGCTTGGCCCGCACCATGAACCACATGCCGGCATGCCGCGCGTCGACGCTTTCGATCTCCATTTCGGCGGTCGCGCCGGCGGTCACGCGCTGGCTCAGTGCAGCCCACGAGACCGGGCCGAAATAGTCGGCCCAGGTATGCCGCGCCCATGACACCTCGCGCCCCAGCATGGCCTTGAGCGTCGGATTGCCCCGCAGCAGCACCCCGTTGGCGTCCAGCGTGAACAGCCCGATCGGCAGCTCGTTGTACGTGCGGCTGAGTTCGGCCTGCGCGCGCCGGCGTTCCAGCCGCTCGTCGCGCATCTGCTGCGAAATCGCCAAGGCTGCCATCAGGCTCGAGAAAAGCGCTGCCGTGACGCTATTCACGTACACCAGCAAGCCTTTGAATCCGAGCCAGGCGGCCACGACCTCGCTGAATCCGGAGAACATCGCAATAATGAGCGAGATGCTGAACCAGACCGCCACCTTGGAGCGGGTCACAAACAAAATGCGGCACAGATAGAAGACGATAATGCTGCCGGCAATGCCGGTCATCGCCCACATGCCCGGCAGGTACCACGCATATGGCAATGCCACCATCGCCAGCATCGGCAGGCAGGTCCATTGGTTCCAGCGCAGCAGCCAGCGATGACCGACCCGCTTGAGGTCGTCGCTGAACAGCCAGCCGAACAGCGTCACCGTCAACATGTAGTAGACGGAGATATTGAGCTTTCTGGCGAACAGCAGCCAATGCACCGGGATTTCCTGACCCAGCCATTGGGCATCCCATCCGGTCGACAGCGCCGCCAGCCGGAGGTTGGCAACCAGCCAGGCTGAAAAGACGATGTAGATCCACTCGCGATTGATCAACGCGGTGAGCAACACGAACAGCGCCAGGATGCCCAACCCGCCGTCGAGCAAACCCGAGTCCCGATCAAATGCCTGGATCGCCGAGTCGAACGACTCGCTGTCCCAGTACCTCACCGTCAGGCGCGCCGGGCCGGCGAAGTCCCCGCGGCACAACAGGCGCTGGCCGTCGAGATGAGCGCCGGTCAGTGCGAAACCGGCTCTGGCAAGCATGAACGCACCACTTGCCCCGCCTCTGTCGGCACGCCCAAGCAACTGCATCGTATTGGCGTCCCAGCACGCGATGTCGACGGCATGGCGGGACGGAAATTCAATCACCGAGCGAGCGCCGAAGCGCACGGGCACCGCGACGGTGAACCAGACCGGCGCCGTGGACAGATGAGTACGGTGGAAGGGTTTGGCCGGCGCGGCGTCCAAACGCGTCAACAATGCCGGCGTCGGCTCCGATGTGTTCGCATCGGTCACAAGCGCATGAATGTCGAGCGGCGTGCCCTCGAGCAGCGGGTATTGCGTGTGCCAGAGAAACAGCGCGACAACGGTAATCGCGGCAATCCCGATCGGTGCGAGGTAAACCGACAATGCGTAAAGCAACGATTCGATGAATCGATCCGAAGCTCGCTTACCTGTTACCCCCGTGTCCGCGGACATCCATTTCCTCTATTTGAAAATGTTGGCCACAGTCCCCGCCAGGGGCACTGCGGCCTTCATCGAAAAAACGCGGACTATTTTTGTCGGTACTGCATCACCCATCACGCCTCCAGCGAGAACTCCGCATGACGCATGGTCCGATGGCGCGTCTCGAAATCCTGCAAAAACTCGGGCAGGTGATTTTGATGCCCGACATCGATGTCCGGATGGTGCGTGCGGAAGTATAGATCATACAAAGGGTGCTCGACTTCCGCCCAGCGCTCTTTTGCCGTATCGATCTCATGGCAAAAGACGCGATGTGGAATATTACCAACGTGCTTCATGGGAATGAAGCCCAATTGCGGAAACACATCCTGGAACAGCAGCGCCTCATACTGACGGTCGAGCGGCGAGCGCGCCGTGATCACCATCCAATCGATCCCTGTATCGAGGCAATGCATGTAGAACGCCTTGAACAGCAGGGTTTTCACCAATCGTCCGACCCGGTCCGGCGAAACGCCCAGGCGGGTCGCCTCGGCCAGCACGCAGCCCTTGAACCGCTCCGGCAACTGCACCGACTGCTCCAGGCCAAGCGGGCGGAAACGGTTGGTCTGGATCCGCATGCTGCCCAGCGGAGCTCCGTCGAGCTTCGATTCCGCCAGCAGAATCATCGCGCCGTCTTCAAAATCGTAGGCTTCCGGCTCTTTCAAACCGGCGGCGAGATCCGGCACATGCCTGGCATAGGCGGCATGACGGATCGCCACGGCTTTGTCGATATCCTGCTCGCTACGGGCAATCCGCACCGTGAACGGCAACCGCTCGACCTTGGTCTTGTTCGCCGGTGCCAGCATGGCGGCAAGGTGATGGTTAGTATTGTTGAGGGTGTTGGCGTGGGAAATGATCTGATCGCGCATGGTATGGCTCCATTAGGTGTGGTAGACGACTGAATTACGTCATGTGTATTTTTGTGATACACCGCTAAAGAATGCCACGAGTTTGCCGTTATACGTACTGTGGCATTACCAGCAAGCCCTCCAGAGGAGCTGCGTCTCGACGAAAAAATAGGGTCAGATTCAAGGGCGCATACTGCGTGACTACGGCGCGGTTCGCCGCGACTCCCCCTTCCGCTCCGAAATGCCGCCGCAGCGATGGCCCATGCGCGCCGTTTTCTTGATCCAAGCCGCGTCAGGCGAGGTTTTTTTGGTGCAAACTTGGCGTATCGGCCGGTGCGTTCGCCCGCCAAGCCCCCTCCTGATTATTTTTTCACCATGCCGATCGAATATCTTCGCGGTTTCACCCATCCGGCCCGCACCGAGCAAGCCAATCGCCGCCTGGGCTATTCACTCGCGTTCGTTGCGGGCGCGGCCAATGCCGGCGGCTTTCTGGCGGTCGGGCAATACACGTCGCACATGTCGGGCATCGTATCGTCGCTGGCCGACAATCTGACGCTCGGCGAGATCGGCCTGGTGCTCACGGGACTGGGTTCGCTGCTGGCCTTCACGATCGGCGCCGCCACCTCGGCTATTCTCGTCAACTGGGGGAGGCGGCATCATACGCACAGCGAATATGCGCTGCCCCTGATGCTCGAGGCGGCGCTGCTGTTGTGCTTCGGCCTGCTCGGGGCCAATCTCGAGCAACATCACCTGCTGTTCGTGCCGATGACGGTGCTCCTGCTGTGCTTCGTAATGGGCCTGCAAAATGCCATCATCACCAAGATCTCGAGAGCCGAAATCCGTACCACCCATGTCACGGGCATCGTCACCGACATCGGCATCGAATTGGGCAAGCTGTTCTATTGGAATTTCGGAACCCACGACAAGAGCGGGCCCAAAGTCTGGGCCAACCGGTCCAAACTGGCGCTGCTGGCCGGCTTGCTCGGCATGTTCATGCTCGGCGGCCTGTCGGGCGCGCTCGGGTTCAAGCACATGGGATTCATTGCGACAGTCCCTTTGGCGACGATTTTGCTCGCGCTGGCCGCAGTCCCCCTGTTGGACGACTTGGCCGGTCGACTGCGTCATTGACGGCGGCAGCCGGATCGACTGACTGACACCGCAGCGCGGCGCTCGATCGCCGGAATAAAAAACGCCACCGCAAAACATGCGGTGGCGTTTTGACTTGAGCGGCTTGCCGGTTACTTGCAGGCCTTGCCGTGATCGGGACGGAAGCCTTTGGCCTTGGCCTCGGCTTCGCTCATATAAGCGCCGTTCTTGGTCTTGCCGTAGAAACGATCGCCCTGGCAATGATAGACCTTCGAGGTGTTGTTCACCCATACCTTGCCCGCACCGCCGCCCATCGCGGGCGCTTTTTCGGCGGCGGGCGCCGCGGCGCTCGTGGCTGCACCCGCGGCTGCCTTGGGTTCGGCTTTCATTTTGGCGGTGGCGGCCTTGTCGACGCCGCCGTGACCGCGGCATGCGCCTCTCATCGATTTGCCGGAGTAGGACGTGCCGTCCTTGCAAACCGCGCTGACCGACGCGGCCGCTGGCGTGGATTCCGTTTTCGCAAAAGCGCTCGACATCACCAAAACAGCACCTGCAGCCATCGTCAAAAGCAGTTTCTTCATGACATTCCCCAAGAGGCGCACGGAATTACGTGCGTCTTCCGTTAACGTGGTCATCCCAAAAACGATGACGCGCACTGAAATCTTTAACATTTTTTTACAAAATCACCCTCTCGCCCCCCCCCCGCCCTGTCGACTTGGCGCCACGTCCCGGCCATCGGCAAGTGCAGACGGCGCGCTTCTGATCTATATTGAAAACGCTTGCGGGGGGCGTCAATCCAACCGATCGACCGTCAGGAGGTCTCGACATGCGTTCATTTTTTAGCGTATTCAACTCGCCTGCGCCAGAAAAACTGGCGGAAAAAGAACTGCAGGAAATGCGGCTGACGTTATTCCAGGCCGAGCGGCGCCTGCTGGAGGCGCAATTGCAGGTCGATTACTACCGGAATCTCATCGGATTCCTTGAAGAGGTCTCGACAGTCGGCGTGGAGAGCGTTGCCGACAAACAGAAAGCGGCGCCTCAGGCGCCACGGGTGGCGCCGGTCGCGCCCAATTTCGTCGCGGTATCGTCGGCGGCTTAACGGCCATCACACAGCGCGCCGGACCGCGCAGGCGATCGGGCGCGCTGCCGCTTTACAGGAATCTATCGAGAATCTTGCGGCTGCCGCTGTCCAGCGCATGCTGGTCGCGAATCAGGAAATGTATGCCGTGGCTGTCGGTAACCAACAGCATCGGCGAAGCCAGGCGACGGATGTCGTCCTCGCCCTTGAGCACGAATGTCGTGGGGCCGCGATCGGTCTCCACGGTCCAGGTGCTCGGGGTGTAGAAACTGGAGACCTGCCGGATGCGCTGGATCTCCGGCATGAAATCGCGATTGGCCAATTCCTCCTCGATCATGGCCCGGATCGCCGGCGACACGTCCGCCAGTTGCGCGATCCACGCCAGCTCATGGCCATCGGCATCGACCAGCGCGATGCCCTGCTCCGGGGACGAGATCGGAAAAGCGCGCACCGGCGCCACGCCCTCGTATGTGGCACCGTCCTGCGCGTGCAGAACCAGCCGGCCGAAGGCGTTGCGCGTCAATGTGAAACTGTGTATCGACATCGGGTGTGCTCTCTTCTTTCAGGCCGCGCTCTGCACAACCTCTTCCTCGGCCCAGGCGGCCTCGGCCGACGTATCGGAGTCCTCGGTATCGACTTGCCGGGCCTGCGCCTGATACAGGCGGTAGTAAGCGCCGTTTCGATCGATCAGTTCTTCGTGCTGCCCCACTTCGACGACCTCGCCACGATCGAGTACGACCAGCCGGTCGGCGCGTCGCAAGGTGCTCAGGCGGTGCGCGATCGCGATGGTGGTACGGCCCCGCACGAGGTTATCGAGCGCCTTCTGGATCTCTTTCTCCGTGGCGGTATCGACCGACGAGGTCGCTTCGTCCAGGATCAGGATGCGCGGATTGATCAGCAATGCCCGCGCAATCGAGATGCGCTGGCGCTCGCCACCCGAGAGTGCCTGACCGCGCTCGCCGACCAGCGAATCGTAACCATGCGGCAGGCGCAAAATAAATTCGTGCGCGTGCGCCGCGCGGGCCGCGGCGATGATCTCGTCCCGACTCGCGTCGGGCTTGCCATACGCGATGTTCTCGGCAATCGTACCGAAAAACAGGAATGGCTCCTGCAGCACCAGACCGATGTTGCGGCGGTACTCGCTCACCGGCAAGGCCCGGATATCGGCGCCGTCGATCCGGATCGAGCCTTCCGAGACGTCGTAGAAGCGGCAAATCAAATTGACCAGCGTGCTCTTGCCCGAGCCGCTGTGGCCGACCAGGCCGATCATCTCGCCGGGAGAAATGCTCAGATTGACCCCGCGCAGCACTGCCCGGTTGCCGTACCGGAAGCCGACGTTGCGAATCTCGATTTGCCCCTTGACGTGCGGCAGGTGCACCGGATTGGCGGGTTCGGGCACGCTGGAGACATGATCGAGAATATCGAAGATGCGCTTGGCGCCTGCAGCCGCCTTCTGCGTGAACGAAACGATGCGGCTCATCGAGTCGAGTCGGGTGTAAAAGCGCGTGATATAGGCAAGGAATGCGACCAGCACACCGACCGTGATCTGATGCTTCGATACCTGCCAGATACCGAACACCCAGACAATCAACAGGCCGACTTCCGTGAGCAGCGTGACCGTGGGCGAGAACAACGACCAAACCGTGTTGACGCGGTCGTTGATCGCCAGATTGCGGTCATTGGCTTCCCGAAATCGCGTGACTTCGCGCTTTTCCTGGGCAAACGCCTTGACCACCCGAATGCCGGGAATCGTATCGGTCAGCACATTGGTGATTTCCGACCATACCCGGTCGACCTTTTCAAAGCCGTGACGCAACTGATCGCGCACGATGTGGATCATCCAGGCAATGAAGGGCAACGGGACCAGCGTGACCAGCGCAAGCCAGGGGTTGATCGAGCAAAGGATGATCGCGGTCATGACGATCATCAGCACGTCGGTGGCGAAATCCAGCAGATGCAGCGACAAAAACACGCAAATGCGATCGCTTTCGCTGCCGATCCGGGCAATCAGGTCGCCGGTGCGCTTGCCGCCGAAATATTCGAGCGACAAATGCTGCAAGTGCTCATACGTGGAGGTGCGCAAGTCGGCGCCAATGCGCTCGCTGACCCACGCCAGAATATAAGTGCGCCCCCAGCCCAATACCCAGGCCGCCAGCGCGGAAAGCAGCAAACCGCCCAGGTAGAGCCGTACCAGCCCGTAGTCGATCGACTTGCCGTCCTGGAACGGTATCAACACCTTGTCCATCAGCGGCATCGTCAGGTACGGCGGCACGAGCGTGGCGGCAGTTGCCGCCAGCGTCAGCAGAAATCCTGCCAGCAGCTGCAGGTTGTACGGTCTGGCGAAGCGCCACAGTCGCAGCAACGCCCACGTCGACGGCGGCGACAGTGCTTCTGTGTCGCATGTCGGGCAAATTTCCTGTTGCGGGTCGAGCACCATCTGGCACTTGGGGCAAATGGCGGGGGCAGGCGCTTGGGCGGGATGCCCGGACACCGCACTATCGCGCTGCCGCTCGAAGTGATCGAGCAAGCGAAGCGCCGCGTTATTGCGCCCGAGCGTGTAATGCCAGCAGCCCAGGCGCGCCTGGGCGTCGCATAACTCCAGGCTGCCGACCCCCGCATGATCGCGGTGCCGCAGCGCCAGCCCCTCGCGATAGCGCCACGCCTGCCATTGCGGCTCCTCCTGCCCTTTGGCCAGCAGCCGTCCGTCGGTGACGATCAGCAGGCCGCTCGCGAAGTGCAGGCGTCGATCGACGTCGAGCTCGAGCCAGGCAAGGATTTTTTCGCCGTCGGCCAATTGCGCGGCGACCTCGTGGCGCCAGGCCTCGGGGATGCCGCCGGCGTCGGCAGCCAAAACGCGGGGATTGGGGGATTCGGTCTTCATCGGTACGACACAGTGTCCCTCAAAATGGACATCTCATGAATTTTCTTTGCAAAACAACGCCACGCCGCAGGGCCACCCCCATCGTCACCGGCGCCCAATAGTATAACGAAGCGGCCCCCCGCAGCTGCCCGGTCAAGGACAGATATTTTTTACATTTTTATGTAAACCATTCCCGGGCGAGGACGTTAACCCAGCATTACGCCAATTTCCGACCGATTCCCGGTCGCCCCCAGGCCTAACGAGCTCACTACGCCCTACATGCCAAAAAAAGACATTGATATTCTGGATGTCAAGTCGCTGCGCGGACCAAACATCTGGACCTACCGCCCCGTTCTGGAGGCTTGGGTCGACATTGGCGAATTGGAGGATTTCCCGTCCAATACCATTCCGGGCTTCTACGAACGCCTGTCGACGTGGATTCCGACCCTGATCGAGCATCGCTGCAGCATCGGGGAGCGTGGCGGATTTCTGCAACGGCTGCGAGAAGGCACCTGGCCCGGCCATATTCTGGAACACGTCACGCTCGAGCTGCAAAACCTGGCCGGCATGCCCGGCGGCTTCGGCAAGGCGCGGGAAACCGCGACGCGCGGCGTCTACAAGGTGATCGTGCGCGCCTGGCACGAGGAGGTCACCCGCGCCGCACTGTATGCCGCGCGCGACCTGGTGATGGCTGCCATCGAGGACCGCAGCTATGACGTGGACGCCGCTGTGGCACGCCTGCGCGACATGACCGACTCGCTGTGTCTGGGCCCGAGCACCGCCTGCATCGTCGACGCCGCGGACGACCGCGACATCCCCGCGATTCGCCTGAACGAAGGCAACCTGGTCCAGTTGGGCTATGGCGCGAGCCAGCGCCGCATCTGGACGGCCGAGACCGATCGGACCAGCGCGATCGCCGAGAGCATCTCGCGCGACAAGGATTTGACCAAGCGCCTGCTCAGCGCCTGCGGTGTGCCGGTGCCCGAAGGCCGTCTGGTGGAAAGCGCCGAAGACGCCTGGGACGCGGCCGAGGACATCGGCGTGCCGGTGGTGGTCAAGCCGTGTGACGCGAACCACGGGCGCGGGGTATTTACCAATCTGCGCACGCGCGCCGAGATCGAGGCGGCATTCGCCGTAGCCGACGAGGAAGGCAGCGGCGTGCTGGTCGAGCGCTTCGTGCCTGGCAACGAGCATCGCCTGCTGGTGGTCGGCCGCCGGGTCGTCGCCGCCGCGCGCGGCGAACCGGTATCGGTCATTGGCGACGGCCGCTCGACCATCCGCGAATTGATCGAGCAGCAAATCAATACCGACCCGCGCCGCGGCAGTCTGGAAGATTCGCCGCTCAATCCCGTGCGGCTGGACTCCGCGGCACGGCTGGAGATTGCGCGGCAAGGGTTCGAGGGGGACTCGATTCCGCCGGCCGGCCAGTCCGTGCTGATCCAGCGCAACGGCAATGTCGCGATCGATGTGACCGATCAGGTCCACCCGAGCGTCGCCGCGCATGTCGCGCTGGCCGCGCGCGTGGTTGGCCTCGACATTGCCGGCGTCGACCTGGTCGCCGAAGATATTTCGCAACCCCTCGAAGGCCAGCGCGGCGCCATCGTCGAAGTCAACGCCGGACCAGGCCTGCTGATGCATTTGAAGCCCGCCGAGGGCAAGCCCCGTCCGGTCGGACAAGCCATTATTCAGCATCTGTTCCCACCCGGTGACAGCGGCCGCATCCCGGTGGTCGGCATCACCGGCACGCGGGGCAAGACCCTGGTGGCGCGCCTGGTGGCACGGCTGCTTCAGCTCAACGGGCAGCGTGTCGGCCTGGCTTGCAGCGACGGCCTGTTCCTGGGGCGTCGGCAAATCCAGCAGGCTAACGCCGCCAATTGGCAAGGTGCGCGCAAGGTACTGCTCAATCGCGCGGTCGAAGCCGCGGTCTGCGAGAACGGCAGCCGCTCGATTCTGGGCGAGGGCCTGGCCTACGACCGTTGCCAGGTCGGCGTGATCACCAATCTCGACCCCGATGCGCCGCTGCCCGAATACTCGATCAATGAACCCGAGCAGATGGCCAATGTCCTGCGCACACAAGTCGATGTGGTGTTGCCCGACGGCGTGGCAGTACTCAATGCCGACGACGCACGGGTTGCCGAGATGGCATCGCTGTGCGACGGCGAAGTCATTTTCTTCAGCTTCGCGCCCACGTCGCCGACGCTGGCGGCACATCGCGCGATCGGCGGACGATGCGTGTTTGCCCGCGACGGCTATCTGATCATGGCGCGCGGCCAGGACGAAATGCCGCTGGTCGAACTGGCGTCGGTGCCGGTCGCACGGCCAGGCCAGCCGCGCCTGCAGGTCGAGAACGTGCTGGCTGCGGTCGGCGCGGCGTGGGCGTTGGACATCCCGGCGGGGCTGCTGCGCACCGGTATCGAAACATTTGCGCTGAATCACGCCGCGCCGGCCAGCGGCCCCAACAGTCATGGTGCGGGCGCACGCAGCGCCGCGGCGCCAGCCTAAGACAGGAAAGCACAGCAATCATGGAAGTATCGCGAATTCGGGCGTTGCGCGGCCCCAACCTATGGAGCCGGCGCACCGCCATCGAGGCCATCGTCAAGTGCACCGAGGCCGAATGTTCGATCGACAATCTGCCTGGCTTCGAAGCCAGGCTGCGCTCCCGCTTTCCAGAGATCGGCATGTTGCAACCGGAGGGCATCCAGCAACCGCTCTCGCTGGCCCACGCCCTCGAGGCCGCCGCGCTCGGCCTGCAGGCGCAGGCCGGCTGCCCGGTGACCTTCAGCCGTACCGCCGCCACAGTCGAGCCGCACGTCTATCAAGTGGTGGTCGAATATACCGAGGAGGCGGTCGGCCGCTTTGCCTTTGAATTGGCCGAGGTGTTATGCCGCGCGGCCAAGCGCGATACCTCGTTCGATCTGGCCGACGCTTTGGCACGCCTGCGCGAGCTGGACGAGGATGTGCGCCTGGGCCCGAGCACCGGCGCGATCGTGAGCGCGGCAGTCGCGCGCGGCATTCCGTATCACCGCCTGACCGAGGGCAGCATGGTGCAATTCGGCTGGGGCAGCCGGGCACGGCGCATTCAGGCCGCCGAGTCGAGCGCCACCAGTGCAATCGCCGAGTCGATCGCACAGGACAAGGAACTGACCAAAAGCCTGCTCGCCGTGGCCGGCGTGCCGGTGCCGCAGGGACGCACGGTAGTCGACGCCGAAGATGCCTGGGCGGCGGCATGCGAGATCGGCGGGCAAGTCGTCGTCAAGCCGCGCGACGGCAATCAGGGCAAAGGCGTCGCGGTCAATATCGAGTCCCGCGAGCAGATCATGACGGCCTATGAAGCCGCGGCGCAAATCAGCTCGGAAGTGATCGTCGAGCGGCACATCGCCGGACACGATTTCCGTTTGCTGGTGGTAGGCGACAAACTGGTTGCCGCGGCACGGCGCGATCCGCCGCAGGTCATCGGCGACGGCGTCCAGACGATTCGCGAGCTGGTCGAGCAAATCAACTGCGATCCGTTGCGCGGCGAGGGCCACGCGACTTCGTTGACCAAGATCCGTCTCGACGAGATTGCGCTGGCAACCCTCGACAAGCAAGCCTACACGGCCGATTCGGTGCCCCCGAAGGGCAAGCGTGTGGTGTTGCGCAACAATGCCAACCTCAGCACCGGCGGCACCGCCACCGATGTCACCGACGACGTGCACCCGGAAGTGGCCGAACGTGCCATCGCCGCCGCGCAGATGGTCGGCCTGGACATCTGCGGGGTCGATATGGTGTGCGAGACCGTGCACAAACCGCTCGAGGAGCAAGGCGGCGGTATCGTCGAAGTCAATGCCGCGCCGGGTCTGCGCATGCACCTGAGTCCGTCATATGGCAAAAGCCGGGCGGTGGGCGAGGCAATCATCTCGGCCATGTTCGATGGCGACGACGACGGGCGCGTCCCGGTGGTGGCGGTGGCCGGCACCAACGGCAAGACAACCACGGTGCGGCTCACCGCGCATTTGCTGGCCGCCAGTGGCCGGCGCGTGGGCATGACCAATTCGGATGGCGTCTACATCCAGAAGCAGCGGATCGACACCGGCGACTGCAGTGGCCCGAAGAGTGCGCGCAATGTGCTGATGCACCCCGACGTCGACGCGGCAGTGCTCGAAACCGCACGCGGCGGAATTTTGCGGGAGGGTCTCGGGTTCGATCGCTGTGACGTCGCGATCGTCACCAATATCGGCATGGGCGACCACCTCGGCCTGAACTTCATCAGCACCGTGGAAGATCTCGCCGTGGTCAAGCGCGTCATCGTGCAGAACGTGGCGCCGCATGGCACCGCCGTATTGAATGCCGCCGATCCGATGGTAGCCAACATGGCGGATACCTGCCCGGGGTCGGTGATTTACTTCGCGCGTGAGCGCAACCATCCGGTCATGGCCACTCACCGCGCCCAGGGCAAGCGCGTCGTGTACACGGAAAATGGCCATATCGTCGCCGCCGAAGGGCACCTTGAGTACCGTGTTGCGCTGACCACCGTTCCGCTCACCGCCAACGGGCTGATCACCTTCCAGGTGGAAAACGCCATGGCAGCCACGGCCGCGGCCTGGGCGCTGGGACTCGACTGGGATACCATCCGCGCCGGGCTGGCGACCTTCGTCAACGATGCGGGTACCGCGCCGGGGCGGTTCAATATGTTCGATTACCACGGCGCGACCCTGATCGCCGACTACGGCCACAACCCGGATGCGATTCTGGCGCTGGTCGATGCGATCGACGCATTGCCGGCCAAGCGCCGCGTGACGGTCATCAGCGGCGCCGGCGACCGCCGCGACGTCGACATCCGCCGTCAGACGGAGATCCTGGGCGATGCCTTCGACGAAGTGATTCTGTACGAGGATCAGTGCCAGCGGGGTCGGGCCGACGGGGAGGTATTGGCGCTGTTGCGCGAGGGCCTGAAAAACGCCAAGCGCGCCGCCGTCACGGAGGAAGTGCGCGGCGAATTCCTCGCCATCGACATGGCGCTCGAGCGCCTGGCCCCAGGCGATCTGTGCCTGATTCTGGTGGATCAGGTGGAAGAAGCGCTCACGCACATCGCGCAGCGGATCGCTGAAGCGGATAACGCGGCGTAGGTGCATGCCGGGCGGCCATCGAGGCCGCCCGGCGCCGATTATTCAACTCGCAAACCGCCTCAAGCCGGCCAGCGATCGCCAACGGCGGCTGTCATGCACCATGCCATGAATGCCTGCGCCTGCGGCGTGCCCGCCTCGGCCGACCAGGGCGCGTAGTCGGCGTCGACGAATGGCCGATACGGCCCGTGCTTGACCTCGAAAATCACGCCGCCGCCGTCAAGCGATACAACCGTGTGCAAGGTATCCGGCGGCGTCTCGACGACGGCCGCGCCGGCGCCGAGTGTCGTGCGGCCCGTCACCACGCCCTGCCGGTCGAATTCAAGCACCGCAAAGCGGCCACGCAACGGCAACAGCAACTCCCAGGTGTGCCCATGACGGTGCGGCCGGATATACGTGCCCGGCTCCATCGCAATGGCCAAGCGCTGGATCGGATCGCTCAATTCGGCATGCAGGTTGTGGTTCATGCGCAGGCGTGGCGATTGGCGAGCGGCGTCGGCCAGCACGTCGAGTTGGTCGGAAGGAAGAGTTTTCACGGAAGTTTTCCTGCGATGGAAGACTCTCGGCGGGGCGTCGCCCGCTCGCGCCTGCGTTGCGCGGGGCCGCTGAAGGCAGGCGGCCCGCGACTCGGGGCAATCGCCGGCAGCGCCGCTCGAGAATTTGGGCTGCGGCCAACGAGGCCGATGAGCCCTGGGGGTTTTCGTGGTCGGAGCGATAGGATTCGAACCTACGACCCTCTGATCCCAAATCAGATGCGCTACCAGGCTGCGCTACGCTCCGACGAAGGGGGCTATTCTATAAGCAAGCACATGCAGCGTCAATGAAACGTTTGCGTTGCCGGGACGTTCCGCGCGCGTTTCACCATAACGCCACGGAACAGCGTCAAGATAGCGTTATTTGCAGCAGTCATGTCACTCATGAATTTGATCCTGTGGCGTCATGCCGACGCGCAACCGCTGCCCGACTCGCTGACCGGCCGGCAAAGCGCCGACCTGGCCCGCGAGCTGACCCCACGCGGCCAAAAGCAGGCGAGCCGTGCGGCCGCCTGGCTGCGGCAACGCTTGCCCGAGGGCACCGTGGTGCTCACCAGCCCGGCCCAGCGCGCGATCCAGACCGCACAAGCGCTGACCGACAATTACCGTGTGGTGCGGGCCATTGCTCCCGGCGCCAGCGCGCTCGACGTGCTGAAGGCCGCCGGCTGGCCCGAGGGTCCGGGCAGCGTGCTGGTGGTTGGACACCAACCGGCACTTGGCCGACTCGCCAGCCTGTTGCTGGCGGGTCAGGAGAGCGACTGGAGCGTCAAAAAGGGCGGCATTTGGTGGCTGGCCTCGCGGCAGCGCGAGGACGACGGGCAAATCGTGCTGCGTGCGGTGATCTCACCCGATTTGCTTTAGAGACTCCCGTCACCGATGTTTGCACTGCGCCGGCAAGAAAAAATCTATTTAGTCATGCTTATCAATTAAAAATTTTTCCGCCGACATCCTGGAACGATTTCGCGTGTCACTGAATTATCGCGGAATTGTCACGGAATAGACATTGCGATTTTTTACATTGTGCGTAATACAGCTGCCATACAGGAAATTGTATGCACGACTTGCCGCACCAGAACATCACCATCGCCGCGACGGCGCCGACACTGAGAAAACCGCTGACGCCGCGTCACGACGATGCGGCGCAACCTCACTTGATCGTCGCCTGGGCCCGCGACAGCGAGGAGATCCGCGAAGCGCAGCATCTCAGATACCGTGTTTTCGCCGATGAGATGGGGGCAACGCTCAAAGGCGCGACCGGCCTGGACATCGATGAATACGACGAGTACTGCGATCACCTGCTGGTGCGCGACAAGGCGTCGCTCAAAGTGGTGGGCACCTATCGGGTGCTACCGCCTCATCAGGCCGGGCGGCTCGGCAAGCTCTATGCGGAAGGCGAATTCGATCTGTCCCGTTTCAAGCATCTGCGTCCCAAGATGCTCGAATTGGGTCGCTCGTGCGTGCATCCCGATTATCGCAGCGGCTCGGTGATCATGACGCTATGGAGCGGGCTCGCGGGCTATATGAAAAAGCACGGCTACGAGACCATGCTCGGCTGCGCCAGCGTGCCGATGGCCGACGGCGGCCATTACGCCGCCAGCCTGTACACACAGTTGCAACAGCGCGCGATGACCTCGCCCGAGTATCGCGCCACGCCCCACATTCCACTGCCGATCGCCGATCTGCAATCGAATCTGGCGGTCGAGCCGCCCGCG